>DAORNP010000036.1:7338-13734 GCA_035441065.1 Flavobacteriales bacterium
GGATAGCGCCGGCGCCATCTGCACCGCATAGCCCGCGTCCGGCCGCATGGCATCGGTTCGGCCCACGGGCAGTTCATACACCACGCTCAAGGCACCATTCAAGAAGGCATCGAGCTCCTTCTCCTTCGAGGGCTCGAAGGTGTAGCGCACTGCATCGAGGTAAGGCAGCGAGGCGCCATCCGTATCGGTTCCCCAATAGTGCGGCCACCGCTCCATCACCAAGGCACTGCCGCGCTCGAAGCTCTTCACGCGGAATGGCCCGCTTCCCACGGGCTTCCAGCGAAGGTCCTTGCCATACCGCTCCCAAGCCTCCTCCGGATAGATCCAGCAGCCTTGATGCGCGAGCACTTGCAGGAAGCCCGGCCACGGCGCAGTGAGCTCGATGCGAACAGTTTGCTCATCGGGCGCGCTGATTCCCTTCACCGGCGCTTCGGCTTGTTCGCCAGCGGCATAGTGCGCGTTGGCGCCAACGACCTTATCCTGCAGCAGCCAGAACATCTGGTTCTCTTCGTGCTGCGTGCAGATGCGGTTCAGGCAGAGCACGATGTCCCTCGCGGTCACCTCACGGCCCTTGCCATCGGGAAAGCAATCCGCATCATGGAACCGCGCGCCTTCACGAACGCGGAACGTGTACACCAGTCCACTGGGATCGGCGGACCACGACTCCGCCAGGCCCGGCACCACTGAAAGATCGCGCTGGTCCAAGCGAACCAGGCCATCATAGATCTGCGCGCCGATACGGTGCGCAGAGGCTTGCACGAGGCTAAGCGGGAACAGGCTCCGCAATTCCTCGCTTTCATTCGCGCTGAAGACCCCGCCGTAATACTTCCCTGATGGTGATTGGCGTTCACGTGGCGCCTGCGGGCCGCCGCAGCCGATGATGAACACGAGAACCACGAACAGAGTTGCCTTACGGCCGATGAACAGCATAGGTGATGGTGGCGGGTAAAAGTATCGGGGGTGCCATCATGGCTCCGGAGTGGCTCCCAGTGTCCATCAACAGCGTCTTGGTGAAGAGGGGGAGCGCACCACAAGCGCCCTCAGCCGGTACTTTTCCGCGATTGCATGGTTGAACGCATGGGCTCCGCTCGCTCCGCGATTGCCGCACCGCTGCTGGCGTGCGTGTTGCTCGCGCTGTTGCCATTCGCTCACGTGCAGGCCCAATCGAACCTGCGCGAACGCTGGGTGAAGCCCGTGAACGACACCCTCCGCATCGATACCGTGAGCCTGGCCCCTGGCAGCCTTGCGCTTTTCGTTGCCAGCCTGCCCGTGCCGCCCGAACGCTTCATCGTGCTGCCATACCAAGGCCTGGTGGTCTGGAAGAACGCACCCGATTCGGTGCTGGCGCGCTACCGTGTGCTGCCGCTTCTGCTCGGCGGTCGCTTCGAGCACAAGGATCCCGCACGGATTAGCAGTGACCCTTCGCGGCCCGACCCCTTCCGATACGAACCGCCCAAGCAAGAGGCCGACCTGATGGGCCTGCGCGGATTGCAGCGCAGCGGCAGCATCTCGCGCGGGGTGCTGTTCGGCAACAACCAGGACCTTTCGGTGAACTCCACGCTGAACCTGCAACTGGGAGGGCGGCTCACGGACCGCATCGGCGTGGCGGCGAGCATCACCGACAACAACATTCCCATTCAGGCTGGTGGCAACACCGCCGAACTGCAGGACTTCGATCAGGTGTTCATCAAGCTCTATGAGGAGAATGATCGCGGGCCCGGCAACCGCTGGGAGCTCATCGCCGGCGACTTCGTGCTGCAGAAGCCCAAGAGCCATTTCCTCACTTACCTGAAAAAGGCGAAGGGCATCAGCTACGACCTGAACGGAAGGCTCGGAGAGAAGCGCACCAGCACAGGCGTGAGCGCTGCGATCAGCAAAGGCAAGTTCGCGCGCAACGTGATCCAAGGCATCGAAGGCGTGCAAGGACCCTATCGTCTGCGCGGCAACGAGATCGGCTCTGTGATCATCGTGCTATCGGGCAGCGAGCGCGTATTCATCGATGGGCAACTGATGAACCGCGGGCAGGAGAACGACTATGTGATCGACTACAACACCGCCGAACTCAGCTTCACCGCGCGCCAGCTCATCACCAAGGATCGGCGCATCACGGTCGAATTCCAGTACTCCGACAAGAACTACGCACGCTCGCTGCTGCGCTTCGATCAAGCCCTGGAGAGCGGACGCACCACCGTGCGCCTCAGCGGATACAGTGAGCAGGACCACCGCAACCAGCCCTTGCAGCAGAGCCTCACCGAAGATGAGCGGCGCGTGCTGTCCGACGCTGGCGACAATCCGCTTGCAGCAGCCACCATCGGCATCGACAGCACGGGCTTCCTCACGGACCAAGTGTTGTACCGGCGCACCGATTCGCTCGGCTACGCGCCGGTATTCGTTTATAGCACAGATCCCGCCACGGCGCTCTATCGGGTGGTCTTCAGTCAGGTGGGGGCAGGCAGCGGCGATTACGCGCTGCAGGAATTCACGCCCAATGGTCGTGTGTTCCGCTGGGTGGCGCCCGATACCATCGAAGGGAACATCGTGAGGCGCGGTGATCATGCTCCGCTGCGCCTGCTCATCGCACCGCGTGCGCAGCAGCTCTTCACCCTTGGCGTGGAGCACCGATTCAGTGCGCGCTCAAGCCTCGCGGCCGAAGGGGCATTCAGCCACTTGGATGCCAACACCTTCAGCTCGAAGGACCGCGCAGACGATGATGGATTCGGCTTGTTGCTGAAGGGAACGCATGCCATACCGATCAGCAGCAGCGACAGCTCCTTGCAGCTGGTGCTCGGCGCCGAGGCCGAAGGCGTGAGCCGTCATTTCCGATTCGTTGAGCGCTATCGCGCGGTCGAATTCGAGCGCAACTGGAATGTGATCGGGCTCGACCTGGCAGCTGATCAGCTGCTCGCCGGCGCATCGGTGGGCGTGCGCGGCAGGAGGCTCGGGCGCGCCAGCTACGGCTTCGGCACTTTCCAAGCCGATGGCATCTACACGGGCTGGAAGCATGACGTGCTCAGCGATCTGCGCCTCGGCCGCTTCGATCTGAAGGGAACTGCGAGCTGGCTCACCGCATCGGCCGAGCGCAGCAGCGAATTCCTGCGCAACAAAGGGCAAGCGCGCTACCGCCTCAAGCCGATCACAATCGGCATCAACAGCGAGAACGAGCGCAACATATTCACGCGATCGGATGCCGAGGGACTGCAAGCGGGGTCGTATGCATTCGAGGACATCGAGGGCTTCGTGCAGGCTCCCGACTCAGCGCGTAACAAGTGGCGGGTTTCGGCAGGCAGGCGAACCGACCATGCCTTGCGCGAAGGCTTGCTGCGCACAAGCACCGTGGCCGATGCCTACTCCGCCACCATCGACTTGGCGAGCAATCCGCGCAACCGCTTCGCGGCCACCGGCACCTATCGCGCATTGCGCATCTCGGACAGCACGCTCACCACGCAGAAGCCGCAAGACACCTACCTCGCTCGGGTTGACTATGACCTCACGCTTTGGAAAGGCGTTGCCATCTTCGACATCTTCAACGAATTCAGCTCCGGACTGGAGCAGCGCCGTGAGTACATCTATGTGCAGGTGCCAGCAGGGCAGGGCCTCTACATCTGGAACGATTACAACGGCAATGGCATCAAGGAACTCAACGAATTCGAGCTGGCCAACTTCGCTTACGAAGCCGATTACCTGCGCGTATTCGTGCCCAGCAACGATTACGTGCGCAGCTTCGGAAACCAGACCAGCGCCTCGCTCGACCTGCGGCCAGGCGTGAAGTGGGCCGACTCCAAAGGTCCGTTGGGCTTCATCGGGAAATTCTCCGACCTCTTCTCCATGCGCGTTGATCGCCGTTCGGCCAACCCCGATCCGCTGAAGGTGCTGGACCCCTTCGCCCCCGAGCGCGCCGATACGCTGCTCACCTCCTTCGCCGCCAGCACCCGCAACACGGTGTACTACGATCGCGCCAGCCGGATCTGGAGCGTTGATCACACGTGGCAGAGCGATCGCTCACGCAATCTCCTGCTCAACGGATACGAATCGCGCTCTCGCGAATCGAACACCGTGCGCGCGCGCTTCAACATCACGCGCCGATGGACCCTTGATGTGGAGGGCGAGCAAGGGCGATCGGGCAATTCATCGGACCTGCTCACCGGGCGCTCTTGGGCCATTGAGCAAACAGCCCTGCGCCCCAGGCTTACATGGCAGCCCAACACCAACATGCGCGCCTTGGCCACATACAAGGCCACCAACAAGAGCAATCGCGCCGAATTCGGTGGCGAGAAAGCCCAATTGCAGGATCTCGGCCTCGAATTGCGCTACAACACCGCCGGCAAAGGCAGCGTGCAGCTCACGGTGAATTGGGTCGAGATCCAATTCGAGGGTGAGGTGAACAGTGCGCTCGGCAATGAGCTCCTGGGCGGCTTGCGGCCCGGCACCAACGGCACGTGGAGCCTGAGCGTGCAGCGCAACCTCAGCGGCAACCTTCAGGTTGACCTTACCTATAACGGTCGCCGGAGCGAAGGCGCTCCAACGATTCATGTGGGCGGTGCGCAGGTGCGGGCCTTCTTCTGATCGGGTTGAGAAGAGCAGTCAACTTGCTCGCTGCTAGACCGCGCGTTCGACCAATGCGTTCCTGCAAATGCAGGATGGAACATGCCGCCGTGAATGCGGGAAGAACGAAGGAACCCGTCTCTTACTTCAGGTTGAAGTTCGCCTTTGATACGAGCGATCCTGCCTCGTAGATCTCCACGATGTACTGGCCCGTGCGCAATTCCTCGCCGCCTGTCCAGAACACGCAGGCATCGAGCGGCTGATTCTGGTAGTTCACATCGCGCTTGGCGCTGTACTCGCCCTCCACGCCATTGAACTTGAAGCGGTTGTTGCCATCGCTGGTGGGCAGCACCTTTCCATCTGGGCTGATCACGCGCATGTACAGCGTCTTGTCGCCCGCTTCGCTCACCTTGTTCTCACCCAAGGTGAAGCAGCACTTGATCATCTCGGCTTTCTTGGCGCGGTCGGTATCGACCTGCTTGCCGCTGTTGCGCACGAACAATGCTCCGGCCGAGATGGAGGTGGTATGCAGCACCGCGCCCTTGGCCACCCTGCCCTCGAGCGCGGCCTTCTCCGTGGCGAGCGCCTGCTTCTGCGCCTTTTCCTCGCCGAGCTCCTGGGTGAGCTGCTGCTTCTGCGCCGTGAGCTCCTGGTTGGCGCGGTTCAGCGAATCGATCTGCGCGATGTAGTTCTTCATGATAGCGCGCAGCGTCTCGGCCTCCTTCTTCGCTTTCGCAAGGCTGTAGTTGCCGTTCTTCACCTTCTCCATGAGCTCCTGCACCTGCTGCTTCTGGAACTCCAGCTCATGCCGAAGGGTGTCGTTCTCGGTGCTCAGGCTATCGTAGCTATTGAGCGTGCTCTCCAGCATGCCCAGCACATCTTCGTTGCGGGTCTCCAGCGCGGCCACCTTCTGCTGGCCCACCTCCACCTCCTTGCCGCGCTGCATGAGCAGCCACAGCATCACCACGTTGCTGATGAGCAGCAGAACCACCAGCAGGAGCAGGCCGGTGTTCGATCGGTTCTTCCCGGCTTGCGGGGTGTTGGATTCCATATGGTTGCGCAGGCGTTTCAGCGGGCTAAATTACTCCCGGCGAAAGGGGTCACTGCGCAGCGGATTGCCGCTTATCAACACGCTTATGGGAAAAGCACGAACCACATTGGGCCTTTGGATTCATGATGCTTGGGGCCTGCTGGTGCCGCAGCGTTGCGCAGGATGCAATGGCGCCTTGCTCAGCCACGAGGACTGCCTATGCGATGCCTGCTTGCGGGAACTGCCCCGCACGCACTTCAACAACGACCCGCTGAACCCGGTTGAGCGCCTATTCCACGGCAAGGTGGAGCTGGCCGCGGCCGGTGCCTTGCTCAACTTCACCGCGCACGGAATGGTGCAGCGCATCCTGCACCGCATCAAGTACCAGCACGACCGGGAGGTTGCGGCGCTCATCGGCCGTTACATGGGTGAGGAAATGGCCGCGTGCTCGCGCTTCGCAGGCATCGATTCCGTGATTGCCGTGCCGCTGCACCCGCGCAAGGAGCGCCAGCGCGGCTACAACCAGAGCCGTCTGTTGGCCGATGGCATCGGCACGGTGCTCAAGGTCGAGCCGATGCACCATTCGCTGAAGCGCGTTGAGCGCACCGCCACGCAAACACGCAAGGGCCGATTCGACCGCTGGCGCAACGTGAAGGAGGCCTTTGAGCTGCCCGATGCCGAGGCGCTGCGCAATCGCCATGTGCTGCTCGTGGACGATGTGGTGACCACGGGCGCAACAGCCGAAGCATGCGCGGCGGCGATCCTGACAGCCCCAGGCGCCCGCGTGAGCGTGTTCACCGCCGCCGTGGCCTAGCCGGTACTTT
>DAORNP010000036.1:13744-27451 GCA_035441065.1 Flavobacteriales bacterium
CCCGCCCGCCAAAAAGCGGGGTTTATCCACTCTCATGCCCACTCCCTCAAAGAAGAATTCAGCAGAGCGCGTCGCCGCATACGATTCCCTCGGTCCGCAATGGGCGCAACTGCTCGACGACGAGCGCGACGTGATCGCCGCCATGGCCAATTTCTCAGCATTGATCAAAGAGACCTTCGGCTGGCATTGGGTAGGCTTCTATCGCGTGGTGGGCGCCGAGCTGGTGCTCGGGCCATTCCAAGGGCCAGTGGCCTGCACGCGGATCGGCTTCGGCAAAGGCGTTTGCGGCGGTGCATGGAAGGAGGAGCGCACGATGGTTGTGCCCGATGTGGCGCAGTTCCCAGGGCACATCGCCTGCAGTCCGCATTCGCGTTCGGAGATCGTGGTGCCTTTGCGCGACAGCGATGGCCGGGTAGCTGCTGTGCTGGATATCGACAGCACCGAGCCCGACGACTTTGGTACTGTTGATGTCCATGGCCTCGAGGCGCTGTGCGAGACGCTTCAACCGCTCTTCGAATGATCCGACCGCTGGTCGCCACGCTGACAGCGCTACTGGCCTGCGGTTGCGCGCAGGTGCGCGAAATCACGGGCGGCCCGAAGGATGATCTCGGTCCTGGGCTGATCGGCGCTGCTCCATCGCAAGGCAGCGCACGCTTCACGGGCGATCGATTCGTGCTGCGCTTCGATGAGCGCGTGCAAGTGAGGCGACCTGCAGCGGGTCTGTTGGTCTCCCCCCCCATTGACCCGCCTCCTACCATCCGGCTGGCGGGGCCGCGTGAAGTGGAAGTGCGATGGACCTCACCCTTGCGCGAGAACACCACCTATTCGTTCGCCGTGGGCGAAGCCATTCAGGACCTCACGGAGGGGAACCCATCCACCGGGCTCACCTACACCTTCAGCACTGGCGATGCGCTCGATAGCCTGATGATCGTCGGAACAGTGCGGCACGCTTACACCTTGGCTCCGCAAGAAGGCGTGCTGGTGATGGCCTATGAGTTCGGCGACACCGCTTCCTTCACCAGCGGGAGGCCCGCATTCGCTACGCGCACTGACAAGCAGGGGAGTTTCTCGCTGCGCCACTTGCCTGGCCAGGCGTTCCAGGTTTGCGCGCTGAAGGACTTGAACGGGAATTATCGATTCGATCTGCCTTCCGAAGAGATCGCCTTCGCCCCAAGCGCTTCGACACCATTTAATCCGGGCGATAGCCTGGCCCGACCGCTGCTCCTGCAATTGTTCCAAGAGACAAGTTCCGCGCAGCGCGTGCTCGCGGCCAACGTGACCGACGACCGGGCATGGCGCATCGCGCTGGCCAGGCCAGCTGAGCGCATCGATGTGCGCGACATCGCGCGCGAAGGCGGCAGGCTCTCGTGGGAACAAGAATGGAACACCTGGCGCGACACCGTGCTGCTCTGGCCGTCGGACACCATGGCCTTGGGCGAGGGTCGATTCGAGCTGGAAACCGAAGAGGGTGCGCTCGATACCCTGCGGTACCGGGCGCTCAGGCCCATGCCCTATGCACTTGCGGTGCGCGCGGAGAAGAATCCATCGGCCGACGGATCGATCGTGAGGATCAGGGCCGCGCGACCAATCGCGTCGTTCGATCCGGAGCTGGTGCGCTTCGCGACGGACAGCCTGTGGGTCGCAGGCACGATTGAGCGTGATAGCATTGAGGCGCGCACATTGCTCATCCGCGCTCAAGGCCAGCTTCCGGCCAATGCCCAGCTCGTGCTCTTGCCCCGGGCGCTTCGCGATATGTATGGAGGAACGCATGACACCTTGCGCTTCGCGGTTGGGCCCGTTCCAGCAGCTTCGTTGGGACTGCTGCGTGTTTCGCTTACCGCCGATGATGCCGTGCAGCGCTATGCCCTGCTCGAGTTGCTCGATGCGCGGGGCATTTCGATCAGGAAGCAGTCAGGCATGATACCGGGGCAGCGTGTGGCCTGGGAACGATTAGAGCCGGGCAATCACTCACTGCGTTTGATCGTGGACACCAACGGCAACGGACGATGGGACCCCGGAAGCTGGCGGGAGCGACGGCAACCGGAGCGCGTGCATCTGCATGGCGAGACCATCCAAGTTCGCGCCGGATGGGACCTCGGAGTGGATTGGCTCTTGAAAGGGGAATAGAACCGGTCTCAATACTTCGCCTTCGGACAGCGTGAAGGCCATTGGCCTCAATTCTTCGTTGCAGAACCTGTCATGCAGCTCCGACAGGCGCGCGTTTCTGCGTGCCGGCCGCCAAATCCTCCCCGCCGGCCATTCGCAGGCAGGCTCGCATCCAAAGGAATCCTGAGACCGGTTCCGGCCTGGACTTGCGCATCGGAACCATGATGCGCTGCGCCCGTAGAAAGCCCGCCGCGAATCACTCTTCGGCGGCTATTGATGACCCCTCATGGCTTGAATCGAACTTCTTGGCGCCTGCTCGCACTCAGCCTCGCAGCTGTTGTGGCATGCGGGGTGGCAGCACAGCCTGCCAAGTTGCCCACACGCGGCAAAACCTTCTGGACCACCTTCATGCAGAATGGCTTTGGTGCACAGGCGCTGAAACTGCATGTGGGAAGCACGCAGGCCACTTCAGGCACCGTGAGCATCCCGGGCTTGGGGTGGAGCCAGCCCTTCAGCGTGGCTGCCAACAACGTGACGATCATCGATGTGCCCACCTCGGCCGAGCTGAGTGGATCCGGATCGGTGCAGAACCGTGGCGTGCTCGTGCAGACGCAGGATTCGGTGAACGTGTACATGGTGAGCTTCCAGAACTACACGCACGACCTGAGCCAGGTGCTGCCGGTGACTTCCTTGGGCACGACCTATCGGGTGGACGCGCAGAACGGACTGCCCAACTTCAACAACCTGCACAAGAGCGAATTCGCAGTGCTCGCCACAGAGGATGGCACGCAGGTCCGCATCACGCCAAGTGCACTCACCGCGAGCGGTCAAGCGGCCGGGGTTCCCTTCACCATCAACCTGAATGCGGGGCAAGCTTACCAGGTGCAGGCAGCAACGGACCTGCTCAACCTCTCCGGCAGCCTCATCGAAGCCACGGACCAGAGCGGTCCTTGCCGTCCGTTCGTGGTATTCGGGGGAAGCATGTGCGGCACATCGCCCAGCGGCTGCTCGGCATGCGACCACATCTTCGAGCAATGCATGCCCGTGAATGCGTGGGGCACGCGCTACCATACTGTTACCGTGCAGGGCGCGAGCACCATCACCTACCGCATACTGGCGCACCAGAACGGCACGCAGGTGACGATCAATGGAGGCGCGCCCATCGCACTGAATGCCGGACAGCGCCATGAAGTGAATGGCGCCAATCAACCCGCCTGCATCGAATCGAATCTGCCCGTGAGCGTATCACAAGTGATGGAAGGTTATAGCTGCGCGGGCAACGGCGACCCTTCATTGGTGATCCTTTCCCCATCGGAGCGCATCTCGCGAAGCGCGCGATGGCATACGAGCAACAGCGCACAAGTGAACGCGCACAGCGTGAGCATCGTGGTGCCCGCATCGGCCACGGGCCAAGTGCAAATCGATGGCGTGCCGGTGAACCCTGCGCTCTTCACCACCTATGCGAACTGCTCTGACCGTGCGCACGCCAGGGTGCCCGTAGCCGCAGGGCAGCATCGCATCAGCTGCCCTGCCGGCTTCCAAGCGTATGCCTTCGGAATCGGCTTTGGTGAAAGCTATGCGGCATCGGTGAACGACATCGCGCACATCAACGTGCAGCAGGACAGTACCATCTGCGGCTCCGGCCCATTCACCTTGAATGTTCCGGAACCGCTGAACAGCATCCAATGGGTGGCGCTCAGCGATCCCGGAACCGTGATCGGAACGGGCAGCAGCATCACCATCAGCGCCACGCAGAGCGACAGCTATCGCGTCTCCGGCCTCTTGCCGGTGAGCGGCTGCCCGCGCGACTTCACCTATAACGTGGGCTTGCCCCTCACCATCCCTACGCTGCTCACGGCCAACAACCAACCGGCAATCAACGTGTGCCAATACCAGCCTGTGCAACTGGGCTTGGTTCCGCCCCCGGATCCCGCCTGGTTCAATATCACCTGGTGGCCAGCATCGGGCCTGAGTGACCCGAACTCGAACGCGCCATTGGCCTCGCCGCAAGCGACTACCTGGTATGGCGTTCAAGTGCAGAGCCCTTCGGGATGCGGCGACATGATCGACAGCATCCTGGTGAGCGTGCAGCCCGGCGCCATCGTTGAACTGGAGGTAAGCGCGCAGCCGACCACGGTATGCCAAGGCAACACCGCGCAATTGAGCAGCCGCGTTCTGCGCCGCCTGTCCAGCGATGCGTTCGATGCACCGCCAGGAGCGATGTGGTCGGCCATTCAAGGCGGAACCATCAGCTCCGCGTGCGGCAGCTACACGGGGTCAGCACTCTACTTCAATGGCAATGGCCAGCGCAGTGCGCAGACCATCGCGTACAGCACCGTTGGCGGAGGACATGTACGCTTCCGGTTAAAGATCGCCAACGGCATGGGCCCTTGTGAAGATGCAGACCCCGGTGACGATGTGGTGCTCGAATACAGTACGAATAATGGCCTTAACTGGAGCAACATCGCCACTTACAACGAAGCCGCATATCCGGCCTTCACGCTCATTGATGCGCCGATTCCGCCACCAGCGCAGTCGGCGAACACGATGTTCCGCTTGCGCCAATTGGCCAACCAAGGCGCTGGACATGACAACTGGGCCATCGACGACTTCATGCTCGCGCGCTTCGACAATGCGTTCGCGAGTTATAGCTGGTCGCAAGCCGGCACACTGAACAATGCAACCAGCCATGCGCCAACAGCTACGCCCACCAACAGCGGCTGGTACGTGCTAAGCGTTACCGACCCCACGGCGGGCTGCTTGTACCAGGACTCCGTTTACTTGACCGTTGCCCCGGCCTTCAGCGTGAGCGTAACGCCGAGCACCACCTTGTGCTCGACAAACGGCATTCAGCTCGAAGCCACACCAAGCTCAGGAAACGGCATCACTTACCAATGGGCACCGAACGACGGCACCTTGAGCAGTACGTCGATCGCCAATCCGATGGCCATGCCCACGCAAAGCACCACCTACAGCGTGACCGCATCGAACAACGCCGGTTGCACCTCGACCGCGCAAACCACGATCACCGTTGGCCAGCTCTTCGGCCTGGCGTTGAGCGCAGGACAGACCACCTTGTGTCCAGGTCAGAGCACCACGCTCACTGCCACAGTGAATGGCGGAAGCGGCATCACCTACGCATGGACGGGCGGGGGCTTGAACAACTCTGCGATCGCGTCGCCAACAGCCGCGCCAGCCGAGACCACGACCTACACCTGTACCGCAACGCACACCGCTACGGGCTGCCAGCTCGTGGAATCGATCACCATCACGGTGAACACCGGTTACATCGCCGATGCCGGAGCGGACCTCACGCTCTGCTCAACGCTCGGCCATGCCTTGAGCGTGCAGCACAACGTTCCCAATGCCACCTTCAGCTGGTCGCCAGCCGCGAACCTGAACAACGCCACGATCGCAGCGCCCACCATCATGGTCGATGCCTCGGCCACGTACACCGTCACGATCACTGATGCCACCGGCTGCTCGGTGAACGACCAAGTCATCATCACACGCGCATACGCAGGAGTTCCTTCATCTCAGAGCGTGAGCGCCTGTGCAAGTGCACCGCCTACGATCACCGCACCGGCTATCGGCGCGAGCTACCTATGGAGCACACCGAACGCATCGGGGCAGAACGGCGCCACCAGCGCTTCCATCGTGCCCGTGCAGAGCGGACCGCACACCGTAACCATCACCGATGCCAATGGCTGTGAGGCCATCAGCACCTTCAATGTCACGCTGCACGCCTTGCCCACCGTTGATCTCGGCCCCGACCTGAGCCTCTGCGGCACTGGCCCTCAAGCGCTGAACGCGGGCAATGCGGGCGCCACTTTCCTGTGGAGCAACGGCATGCAGACGCAATCGATCACCGTGAGCAGCAGCGGCAACTACAGCGTTACCGTGACCAATGCCAACGGGTGCAGCACGAGCGACGTGGTGAACGTTCAGTTCAATCCCATGCCGGTGGATGCCTTGCAGGATGCCAGCGCGTGCATAACCGATGCACCAGTGCTGAACGCTGGCAATGCAGGAGGCAGTTTCCTCTGGAATACCGGCGCAACCTCTCAGCAGATCATAGCCACGGCCAGCGGCACCTACACCGTTGCCATCACCACACCGCAGGGATGCAGCGCCACCTTCGATGCAGTTGTGACGCTGCTACCCGTGATCACGGTTCAGCTGGGCGCTGATACTGTACTCTGCTCCGGTCAGAGCATCACGCTTAATGCCGGGACGCCGGGCAGCACCTACCTCTGGAGCAACAACGCCACCACGCAGACCATCAGCGTGAATGCCGACGGGGACTATTCGGTGACCGTGAGCAATGGCTTCTGCTCCGCGAGCGATGCCATCAGCATCGCGGTGGTGCCGATGCCCGTGAACAACCTCGGCAATGTGCTGCGCTGCATCGGCGAGTCCGCCGTGCTCAATGCCGGCAACGATGGATCCACCTACCTATGGAGCGCTCCCGACGGATCGGGACAGAACGGCGCCACCACGCAACAGATCACCGTAGCCAGTGGCGGCACCTACAGCGTTGCTGTGACCAATGCCGCTGGCTGCACCGGGAACTTCAGCGCAGTCGCGGAGTTCATTGCACCTCCCGCAGTGGACCTCGGCCCCGACACCGTGCTCTGCGAGGGCCAGCAATTGCGCATCGATGCGGCCAATCCGGGCAGTACCTATGCGTGGAGCAACGGCAGCACGTCACGTGCGATCATCGTGCGACAAGCTGGCACTTATACCGTGACGGTGAACAATGGCGCATGCTCACGATCCGATGACATCACGCTGCATTTCAACCCCTCGCCGGTGCGCATGGCCGTGAACGAGTTCCACGCCTGCCTGGACGATGAGCCACGCTACGTGGTTATCGACGCCGGTAATTCGGGCTCGCGCTACAACTGGAGCGCCCCGGAAGGATCGCCAGCGGACGGCGCCACCACGCGCGTGATCATGGCCAGCGCCTACGGCTGGTACTATGTGCATATCACCAACCAGTACGATTGCGCCACCACCGACAGTGCGCGCGTGATCGAGCATTGCCCCGCCACCATCTTCGTTCCAAACACCTTCACGCCCAACGGCGATGGGGTGAACGACATCTTCCTACCGCAAGGCAAGAGCATCGCCACCATGGCGCTGCGCATCTTCAACCGGTGGGGCGAGCAGCTCTTCGAGAGCAACGACCCCGAGATCGGATGGGACGGCACCTACGCTGGGCAAATCGTGCAGGACGACATGTATGTATGGCGCATGGAGTACGCGTTCTACACCGACAAGGATGGCACCATCGGCGTTACGCAGAACCAGCTCGGGCATATCCAAGTGCTGCGCTAAGGGCGCAACTCGAAATCATCGGCTTCCAGGGATACCGGGAACTTAGCCCGGAACTCCTCCAGGGCATTCCGATCGAAGGTGGCTGAAGCGAGGCCTTCGGTTGATGGCGGCACGCTCGCTGCTGTTTCACCCCTCGGATCGATGATCACGCTGTCTCCGCTGTAGTGCATGCCCTTGCCATCCATGCCCACGCGGTTCACCCCGGCCACATAGCACTGGTTCTCGATCGCGCGCGCGATCAGCAATTGGCTCCACGGGAACCGCCGCGCTTCGGGCCAATTAGCCACGTAGAGTATCGCATCGTAGTCTCCCCTGTTGCGCGCGAAAACCGGGAAGCGGAGGTCGAAGCAGATTTGCAGGAGGATGCGCCAACCCCGCCATTGCATCACCACACGATCGCGCCCGGCGCTGTAATGCTCGTTCTCGTGCGCGAAGCGGAACAGATGGCGCTTGTCGTACACGGAGACCTCTCCATCGGGCGTCACGAAGAGGCCGCGGTTGAAGCGCTCGCCCTTGTCCTCGATGATCACGCTGCCATAGATCGCTGCATCGAGCAATTGAGCCTGCGCGCGCATCCATGCGAGCGTTGGACCGTGCATCGGTTCCGCCAGCTCACTGCTGCGCATGCTGAAGCCGGTGGTGAACATCTCGGGCAACACGACGATGTCCGTGCCGCCCTTCAGCTCGCTGAGCTTCGTGGCGAACATGCTGCGGTTGGCCTCGGCATCCTCCCAGTGGAGCATGCTCTGCACGATGGTGACCCTCAGATCCCGCATAGCTTCTCGATGGCGGCGTCCAAGGTATCGTCGCGCTTCGCGAAGCAGAAACGCAGCAGGCGCTGATGGGGAGGCGGCACCTTGTAGAACGGAGACAGCGGAATAGCCGCAACCCCCACGTTCCGGACCAGTTCTTCGGCAAAGATCCGATCATCGGAATCACTGATTGCGCTATAGTCCGCCGTTTGGAAATACGACCCCTCGCATGGCAGGAGCCTGAAACGGGAATTCGCCAGCCCCTTCGCGAACCGATCGCGCTTGGCCTGATAGAACGATGACACTTGGTCATAGCTTGATGAAGACTTCATGTACTCTGCGAGCGCATGCTGGATCGGCGTGTTCGCACTGAACACATTGAACTGGTGCACCTTGCGGAATTCCGCCATGAGTTCCTTCGGCGCCAGGGCATAGCCCGTCTTCCATCCCGTCGCGTGGAAGACCTTGCCGAAGCTGAAGACCACGAAGGCGCGCTCGCGCAACTCCGGATATCGGATCACCGACGCATGCGGTTCTTCATCGAAGACCAGGTGCTCATAGACCTCATCGCTGAGCAGGATGATGTCCGTGCCACGCATCATGCCGGCAATGCGCTTCATGTCGGCATCCCGGAGAATGGTACCCGCCGGATTGTGCGGCGTGTTGATCATCAGCATCCGCGTGCGCGGTGTGATCGCGGCCTCCACCGCATCAGCATCGAACCGCATGTCATCGCCAAGGCGAACATGCACGGCCTTGCCGCCGAAGAGCTCCACGGCCGGAGCGTAACAATCGTAGGCGGGATCGACGATGATGACCTCATCGTCCCGATGCACCACGGCTCCAAGAGCGGTGAAGATGGCTTGCGTGCCTCCGGCAGTGACCGTGACCTCCTTCTCGGGATCGTACCAAGCGCCATAGAGCTCCTCGATCTTCGCAGCGATCACGGACCGCAGCAACGGCAGGCCGGGCATGGGCGCGTACTGATTGTGCCCTGCACGCATGGCGGCATGAACCAGGTCGCTCAGGCGCTCATCGATCGGGAAATCCGGAAAGCCCTGGCCCAAGTTGATGGCGTCGTGCTCCTGCGCGAGCTGGCTCATCACGGCGAAGATGGTAGTGCCCACATGGGGCAGTTTCGATGGCGGCATGAAGGACATGGGCCGAAACTAACCGAGCGCCGCTGGCAAGCGCTGGCCGGCCTTGATCACATCGCATGCGGGCGATAAGTTTGGCGCCGATCCGATGAAGGCACCGATCCGTGTGGTAGAACTGTTCGCTGGTGTCGGGGGCTTCCGCATCGGGCTCGAAGGCGCGTCGAAACGCTTCCAAGTCGCTTGGAGCAATCAGTGGGAGCCTGCTCGGAAGAAACAGGATGCATCGGCGATCTACGTTGCGCGCTTCGGCGATAAGGGCCATAGCAATCGCGACATCGCCACCGTGAAGGCCGATTCGATTCCCGACCACGACCTGCTCGTGGGTGGCTTTCCGTGCCAGGACTATTCCGTTGCCAAGAGCCTGAATCAATCGAAAGGCATCGCGGGAAAGAAAGGCGTGCTCTGGTGGGAGATCCATCGCATCCTGGAGGCGAAGCGCCCGCCCTATCTCTTCCTGGAGAATGTGGACCGGCTGCTCAAGTCACCTGTGAAGCAACGCGGCCGTGACTTCGCCGTGATGCTGGCTTCGCTCGCCGACCTCGGCTATATGGTGGAATGGCGCGTAATCAACGCAGCAGACTACGGCATGCCGCAGCGCAGGCGGCGCGTGTTCTTCCTGGGGGTTCACGAAGGCACGCGCATCGCCAATGCCCTGAACGATGCGAATCCATGGGAGTGGATCGCGAGCACGGGGCTCTTCGCCGAGGCATTCCCTGCGGCACTGGGCGCCTCGGGCGTTGCCTCGTTCTCCATCGATGGCGACCTCGCGCAGGTGACCCAGCGCTTCAACAAGGGCAAGGGCGCATCGAAAGGCCTTTTCGCGGAAGCAGGAATCATACGTGGCCGCAACGTGTGGACAACACGCGTGGTGCCAGCCTATGATGGTCCGGGCGCCACGCTCGGCTCGGTGCTTCAACCGGAGAAGGATGTGCCCACGAGCTTCCGCATCAGCGCGCATCAGCTCGCGCAATGGAAATACCTGAAGGGGAGCAAGAAGGAAACACGTACCAGCAAGAGCACCGGCTTCGCGTACAACTATGCCGAGGGTGCGATGGTCTTCCCCGATCCGCTCGATAAGCCCTCGCGCACCATCATCACCGGCGAAGGCGGTTCATCGCCCTCGCGCTTCAAGCATGTTGTGCGCACCGGGAAGGGAGTCGTGCGCAGGCTCACCCCGATCGAGCTCGAGCGCCTGAACATGTTCCCTGATGAGCACACCAAAGGAGCAAGTGATGCGCGCCGAGCCTTCTTCATGGGCAATGCGCTGGTGACGGGCATCGTGCGCAAAGTGGGCGAAGTGCTGGCAGCGCGCGATGGCGAGCAAGCACCACCGCAGGGAGGGAAGCGGAGCGTTACGCGCAGGCGTTGAGCGGAACTGAGCTTCCTCTGATCGCGCGCGTACTAAAACACTGAAGAGTGATCGACTCAGGATCGTGCGTTGCGGATACAACGCGGTCCAAGGGAATCACCACCTTTCGCCGTGATGGTGTATGAGCTGATGAAGATCCTGGTACGGATCTGCACATCGATCTACTTCAAGCGGATCGTGGTGTCGGGCCTTGAGAAGCTTCCCGTTTCAGGCCCAACGATCATCGTGGCGAACCATCCGAACACGCTCATGGACCCCCTGCTCATCGCAGCGGAGGTGAAGCAGCGGATCGGCTTCGTGGCCAATGCGGGGATCTTCAGCAACCGCGCGCTCGCTGCCTTCTTCCGGTACTTCCATGTGATCCCGATCTTCCGCAAGAAGGATGTGGCGCCCGGGGAAAGGCCCGACAACACGCAGGCCTTCGCGCAATGCCATGCTTACCTGGCTCGAGGCGGAACCTTCCTGATCTTCCCCGAAGGAAGCAGCCACTACGAGATCAACCTGCGCGAGCTCAAGACCGGCACGGCACGCATCGCATTGAGCTATGCCGGTCCGGGTGAGTTGCGCATCGCGGCCGTCGCGCTCGACTATTCCGATGCGATCCAGTTCCGCAGCATGGTGCGCGTAACTGCAGGCAAACCGATCGTGGCTTCAGCCTATCGCGAAGCATACCAACGCAACGAAGCCGAAGCCATGGAGGCCCTGACCGCCGACATCCGAAAGGCGCTTGCCAAGAAGCTCCCTTGGACCACTGGCAAGGGCCAAGAGGACCTGCTGATCAAGGCACATACCTTCTTCACCACGTACGCAACACCGGCTGCTGATCTACATGAAGACCCGCAGCGCTCGCTCTTCGTGCGCAAGCAACTGGCCGACGCCTTGCACCGATTGCGCGAGACGCGACCTGATCTGTACGAACGCACCAGCATGCGGCTCTTGGCCTACTTCGACGCGCTGCAAAAGGATCGCCTGACGCCAGGCTTCTACACCAATGCTTTCCAGCAGAAGAGCTTCCCCTTGCTGTGCGCCGGCTACCTCGCGGAACTCTTGCTACTCGCGCCAATCTACCTCTTCGGGTTGACCACCAACTACCTGCCCTACATCCTGCCATCGCTCGTGTTCAAGGCATCGCGGCTCGACATCGAATACAAAGCACCCGTGCAGATGATCGTGGGCCTGATCAGCTTCCCGTTGTTCTATGGCCTTGAGGCTTGGGCCTTCTATCGCTTCATTGACCCGCGCCTTTGGACCGCGGCGCTCTTCCTGGTCGCATTGCCGGTTGCAGGCTACGTGACCATGTGGTACTGGACGCAGCTACGTCGCTTCGCGCGGATCCTGCGGTTCCGTTTCTCTGTGCCAGAAGAGCGAAAGTGCGAAATGCTTTACGAGCGCGACGCATTGCTGGAGGCGATGATGGAGGCGCGAAAGACCTTGTAGGCCGATTGTTGGCGTGCAATGCGTCATACCCGCATCACGTCCCTACGGGACTGAACACCGCAGAGATACCGCACTGGTCTTCCGACATGACGTCCCTACGGGACTTCGGATTGATCGGACCATGCCATTCACGGTTGAATCCCTCCTCAACAAAAGAAGGCGGCCCATGCGGACCGCCTTCTTCGTTTCAGGTTCTCGCGTCGTTTACTTCTTCAGATCGAAGCGATCCAACTCCATCACCTTCACCCATGCCTTCACGAAGTCCTTCACGAACTTCTCCTTGCTGTCGTTCTGGGCATACACCTCGGCGATGGCGCGCAATTGCGAGTTGCTTCCGAAGATGAGATCGACGCGGGTGCCGGTCCACTTCAGCTCGCCGGTCTTGCGGTCGCGGCCCTCGTAGGTGCCGGTGTGGCCATTGCTCAGCGCGTTCCACTTGGTGCCCATGTCCAGCAAGTTGGTGAAGAAGTCGTTGGTAAGCTGGCCGGGCTTCGTGGTGAACACACCGTGCTTGCTGCCACCAGTGTTGGCGCCCAGAACGCGCAAGCCGCCCACCAGCACCGTCATCTCCGGTGCGCTCAGGGTGAGCAGCTGCGCACGGTCCACCAGCATCTCTTCAGCGGGCACGCTGTACAGCTTCTTCTGATAGTTGCGGAAGCCATCGGCCTGGGGCTCCATCACGGCAAAGCTCTCCACGTCGGTCTGCTCCGCAGTTGCATCGCCACGTCCGCTGCTGAAGGGCACGACGATGTTGTGACCGGCATCCTTGGCGGCCTTCTCCACCGCTGCGCAACCACCGAGGACGATCAGATCGGCCATCGAGACCTTCTTCCCGCTCGCGTTGAACTCAGCTTGGATCTTCTCCAGCGCACCGAGCACCTTGCTCAGTTGCGCAGGATCATTCACTTCCCAGAATCTCTGCGGAGCAAGACGAACACGAGCGCCATTGGCACCGCCGCGCTTGTCGCTTCCACGGAAGGTCGAAGCAGAGGCCCACGCGGTGGCAACGAGTTCGCTCGCAGTGAGGCCGCTCGCGAGGATCTTGCTCTTCAATACGGGCACATCCGCATCAGCGAGCTTGTTGCCTGCGGGGATGGGGTCCTGCCAGATGAGGTCCTCCTGGGGCACTTCGCTTCCGAGGTAGAGGCTCTTGGGGCCCATGTCGCGGTGCGTGAGCTTGAACCAGGCGCGGGCGAATGCGTCGGCGAAGGCCTGCGGGTCCTTGTGGAAGCGGCGCGCGATGGGCTCGTAGATCGGATCGAAGCGCAGCGAGAGGTCCGCCGTGGTCATCGCCGGGCGGTGCTTCACGTTGGGGTCGTGCGCATCGGGGATCATGTGCTCGGGCTTCACGTCCTTGGCCAGCCACTGCCAGCCACCGGCGGGGCTCTTCACCAGCTCCCATTCGTAACCGAATAGCATGTCGAAGTAGCCGTTGTCCCACTTGGTGGGGTTCGGCTTCCAAGCGCCTTCCAGTCCGCTGGTGATGGTGTCCTTGCCCTTGCCGGTTCCGAAGCTGTTCTTCCAGCCGAAGCCCTGCTCTTCAATG
>DAORNP010000037.1:0-1423 GCA_035441065.1 Flavobacteriales bacterium
CGGTCCGAAGGTGGGCAACAACTGGGGCACGGGTGTTTCGCTCATCGGGCCGCAAGGGCCTGCGGGCGGCGGAAGCGGATGGTCGCTTACAGGGAACGCGGGCACCACCTCCGCAACGAACTTCCTGGGCACCACCGACGCGCAACCACTCGTATTCCGCGTAGCAAACATTCGAGCCGGCCATTTAGCCAACGATTCCGTTTCGGGCCTCACTAGCATTGGCAAAATGGCCTTGATGGCCAATACCACCGGCAACCTCAACAGCGCATTCGGATTCCAGGCCTTGCGCAACAACGCTGATGGCTATTGGAACACCGCCACCGGCTACCAGTCGCTCTACCGGAACACGGCAGGCTACGGCAATACCGCCAGCGGCACGGGCGCTCTGTACAACAACCTCAACGGACAGAGCAACACCGGAATCGGTTATCGGTCCATGTACACCACCACGTCCGGCACCGGCAACGCGGCGGTGGGCAGTGCCTCGATGTATTCGAATTCCACCGGCTCTTACAACGCAGCTGTTGGGAACAATGCACTGCGCGGCAACCAGATTGGCACTTCCAACGTGGCCATCGGTGTTCGCGCACTGTATCTGGGAACCAATCGGAGCAACCTGGTCGCCATCGGCGACAGCGCCCTCTACAACAATGCCGCCGGGTTGGGTATCCCGGGTGGCAAAATCCCGATTCCTGAAGGCTTCTACAATACGGCCGTAGGCAGCAAAGCCATGTTCGCCAATGTGAACGGGTTCAGCTGCACAGCCATCGGCTATCAGGCCATGAATCTCTCCAACGGCTCCAGCAACACCGCTGTGGGTTCATGGTCCCTGTCGCTCAACACCTCGGGCCAACTGAACACTGCGGTCGGTGACCAAGCCCTGCGTTCGAACACCAGCGGTAGCGGCAACACGGGTATCGGGTACAACGCGCTCTTCGGCACCATGGGGAACGGCGAATACAACACAGCGCTTGGGTACAGCGCGGGCTCAACGCTCACCACTGCGCGATACAACACCGGCGTTGGCTTCAATGCGCTGGAGAACAATACCACGGGGCACAACAACACCGCCATCGGCCGCACGGCAGGTCCATCAGCGAATGGTTTCGGCAACACCACCTCACTGGGCTACGATGCGCACCCGACCGCCACCAACATGGTGCGCGTCGGCAACACGCTCGTCACGAGCATCAACGGCGCGGTGAATTTCACGGTGGTCAGCGATGCGCGCTTCAAGCAGAACGTGCAGCGCGATGTGCGCGGACTGGACTTCGTGATGAAGCTGAAGCCCGTGACCTACAACTACGATGTGGCGGGGCTCCGCGAGCAATTCAAGGAAGGCTACGAACGCGACCAGCACGGCAACGTGGTGCGCGTGAGCGATCCCGACATCGACGCTGCCATCGCGCATCAAGCCAGCATC
>DAORNP010000037.1:1433-8098 GCA_035441065.1 Flavobacteriales bacterium
GCCGCCGGAATTTCCGAGAACCACGATTGTCTCTACACCGGCTTCCTCGCGCAGGAAGTGGAAACGGCGGCCAACGAAACCGGCTTCACCTTCAGCGGGGTGGACGCACCCGATAACGCGGGCGACCTCTACGGCCTACGCTACGCCGAATTCGTGGTGCCCCTGGTGAAGGCCGTGCAGGAGCAGCAGGCCGTGATCGAAGAGTTGCAGCGCGAGATCGCAGCGCGCGACCAGGGCATGGCCGAGTTGAAGCGGCGCCTCGAGCGTCTGGAGGCCGGGGCGCAACGACCCTGAGCCATGCGGCACCGCGAGCATGACAAGAGCGAGCGGCTGGGCATCATGCCCGCCGCTCGCTCGCTCATCTGGCGATGATCCCTGCGCCGTGAGTGCCGCGCTCACGCATCGTCTCCGAATCTGTTATGCATCAGCGCTCGCATAGATGGATGCTTCCCCCGAGGAGCCGCTTCGCGTCCAAGCAAGGGCGATGGCTCATGCTCGCGCTTGCATCGCTGATGGCATCGCCGACCGATCGCATCGGAGCAGGTCACGATGAGCCACGCGCAGATGGGGCGAGCACCACGGGATCCAGCGAAGCGCGCACCGTCCTGGCGCCCATCGGCACACCGAACCTGGACTTGCGCGCGGACGACATGCCGTTGCGGACATTGAGCAACGACCCCTTCGACCAGGGGTGGCAGGCACGCGCGCTGGCCGAGATCAGCGCCAGCGAATACCACATCCGCTACCAGGAGCAGGTGGGCGCGCTGCAGAGCCCCAACCGCGCGCAGGATCTGCGCATCACCTACCATGCTGATGGCTTCGCGCTGGAACCGCGCACCGCGCCCGGTGCCTGGCACGCGGAGTTGAAGATCCGCTCCGTCGGTCGTGCAGGGAATGCGCACTTACCGATCGCCGATCCCGCATTCCGCGTGGAAGAAGCGCGCGCGCACGTGGATCATGGCGCCTTCACCGTGGCCTACACGAACGATGAGCGCGGCATGCGTCAGGACTTCCACCTGCACAAACGCCCAACAGGTGCAGAGCCGGTGCGCGTCGAACTCAGCTACGCCGGTGATCTTCGCATGCATGCGGATGGCGTTGATGCGGTGGTCTTCAGTCAGCCGGACAGCCTTGGCGCGCTGCGGCCCGTGCTGCACTACAAGGAGCTGCTCGCCTGGGATGCCGACGGCGATACGCTCCACGCATGGCTGGAAGTGGACGGGGACCTGATCGCGCTGGCCGTGGACGATACCGAGGCCCGCTACCCCATCACCATCGATCCGCTCAGCACCACCGTCACTTGGAACGTCGATAGCGATCAGGCCGGCGCACAGTACGGCTACAGCGTGAGCACGGCCGGTGATGTGAACGGCGATGGCCGGAGCGATATCATCATCGGTGCGCCCTTCTACGACGGCGGCGCCACCAACGGCGGTCGCGCCTTCGTGTACCACGGCACCGCCACGGGCGTGAACGCTGCCGCGACGACCACCATCCTGAGCGCTGCTGCGGAGGTGGCCCTCGGCATCTCCGTTTCCACCGCTGGCGATGTGAACGGCGATGGCTACAGCGATGTGGTGGTGATGCGCTCCGGTTACCTGGCCAATGGCCGCGCCATCTTCATCCATCACGGCTCCGCCACCGGGATCAGTGCCGCTCCGAGCACCACGGTCGCGGTGGTCGACTACGTCGTTCCATCCTCCAATACTGTTGCCACTGCTGGCGATGTGAACGGCGATGGCTACAGCGATGTGATCGTTGGGCTGCCCGACTACTCGAGCTTCCGCGGAAGAGTGCTCGTGTACCACGGCAGCGCCGCAGGATTGAGCACCACGCCTGCGCTCACGCTTACCGGTACGCAGACCAACGGCTACCTGGGCAGTGCGGTGGCCTCGGCCGGTGATGTGAACAACGACGGCTACAGCGATGTGGTGATCGGCCAGGGCCATTGGAGCAACGGGCAGCCCGAAGAGGGGCGCTTCTTCGTCCACCACGGCAGCGCTGCGGGCATCGTCGCCGCACCCGCGTTCACCTACGAATCCGGGCAGGACTACATGATGCTCGGCGTCGCGGCCTCCTTCGCCGGCGATGTGGATGGCGACGGATACAGCGATGTGATCGTGGGTGCTCCTTGGTACTTCGATGGCAGCAACACGGTAGGTGCCGCCTACGTGTTCTACGGCTCGGCCACCGGCATCACGGCCACCGGCATGGACGTCATCGAGGGGTTGGTGAACCAGTCGATGTTCGGTTACGATGTCTGTTCCGCTGGCGATGTGGACGGCGACGGCTATGCGGACGTGATCATCGGTGCACCCGCGTACTACACCACCCAGCAGGGTGCCGCTCATGTGCATCTCGGTGGCGCGGGCGGTGTTGCTGGCGCAGCAGCGTGGAGCGTGAACGGCGCGGCCGCCTCGTCCCGCTACGGCGCATCGGTGTCCGTGGCCGGGGATGTGAACGGCGATGGCTTCAGCGATGTGCTCGTGGGCGCACCCGAGATGGAGAACGCCGGGCAGACCGATGAGGGACACGCCTACTGCTACCTCGGCTCCGCCGAAGGACTGCAGGCCGCCACCGCGCAGGTGGAGGTCGCCCAGACGAATGCGCAGTTCGGGGCGGCGGTGGCATCGGCCGGCGATGTGAATGCCGATGGCTTCGCGGATGTGATCATCGGCGCGCCGCTCTACGACAACGGCCAGGCCGATGAAGGACGCGCCTTCCTGTTCCTGGGTTCCGAGGTCGGCTTCAGCACCACGGCGAACTGGACCACGGAGAGCAACCAGGCCAATGCGCAGCTCGGCGCCAGCGTGGGCAGCGCAGGCGATGCCAACGGCGATGGCTACAGCGACTTCCTCATCGGCGCGCCGCTCTACGACGATGGCGAGGCGGACGAAGGGCGCACCTACCTCTTCAACGGCACCGCCACCGTGCCGGGCGCCGCATCGTCATGGGATTTCTACGGCAACCAAGTGGGCGCCCACTGCGGTCGCCTTGTGGGACCGGCCGGTGATGTGAACGGCGATGGCTATAGCGATGCGCTGCTCAGCATGCCGCTTTGGAACGGGGCGTTCGCGGATGAGGGACGCGCATTGGTCTTCCACGGAAGCGCGGCCGGCCTGAGCGCCGTGCCCGCGTGGAGCGTGACCGGTGGCAGCGCGTCGTTGCAATTCGGCACTGGTGCATCCTTCGCTGGTGATACCGATGGCGATGGCTACGCCGACGTGATCATCGGCATACCGGCCTACTCGAACGGCCAGAGCGGCGAGGGGCGCCTGCTGTTGTACCGAGGCAGCCCCGCAGGATTGGCAGCAGCACCCGGCTGGACCTATGAGAGCAACAGCACGGGGGCGGCGCTGGGCGCTTCGGTGAGCGCGGCGGGCGATGTGAACGGCGATGGCGAGGCCGACTTCATCGCGGGCGCGCCGACCTACGCGAACGGGCAGGCCAACGAGGGCCGGATCTATGTGTTCTACGGAAGCCCGGCTGGCCCTGGGGCCACGCCCTTCACCTATGAGAGCAACTCGGCCAACGCGCGGCTCGGCACCGTGGTGACCATGGCCGGTGATGTGAACACCGATGGCTACGGCGATGTGGCCGCGTCGCAGGTGTCGGGCGCTGGCTCCTTCATCTCGTGGCTCGGCTCGCCAGCAGGCGTGATTGCAGCACCGGATTTCACCGCGACCGGTACGCAAGCCTCCGAGGGCTACGCCACGGCCCTTGCCACCGCGGGCGATGTGGACGGCGACGGCTTCGGCGACCTGCTCGTGGGCGCGCCGCTCTACAACGTCGGTTTCCTACCCACTTACAACGACGGCGGCCGCGTGCGCACCCATCGCGGCGGCGCCAACGGCACCCATTCGCGGCGGATCAAGCAGTACCGCTCCGACCTCACCACCCCGGTGCGCACCAGCAACGGCACCTTCGACCCCGGTTGCGGCTTCGGCATCGGGCAGGTGGCGCGCAGCTGGATGGGGCGCCGCCAGATGAAGCTGGCCTGGGAATTCACCGGCCACGGCGGCACTTTCCAAGGCACACCGATGAACGGCAGCATCGCCTTCTCCGGACAGCAGGCCGCGTGGACGAACGTGAGCAACCTGGTGGGATCGGAGATCACGCAGCTCGTGCTGGTGAGCGGGATGAGCTTCCCGAAGTGGCGTGTGCGCACGCGGCATCATCCCGCCACCATGATCGACGGGCAGCCCTTCAGCCGCTGGCACCACTTCGGCGTGAGCGACAAACAGGACCCGAGCGTCAAGGTGAACCTCATCGCGTGCGGCCCCTTGCCCATCGAGCTGCTCGCCTTCGAGGCGGCATGCGACGGCGACGAGGTGGTGCTGCGCTGGGTCACCGCCACGGAGACGGGCAACGATCACTTCATCGTGCAGCGCAGTCATGATGCGCAGGACTGGCTTGAGCTGGGCCGCGTCGATGGCGCCGGGAACAGCGCGCAGACCATGCACTATGCCTACGCCGATAAAGAAGCCGGAGCCGCATTGCGCTACTACCGCCTGGTGCAGGTTGATGCGGACGGCACCGAGCACGCGCATCCGGTGATCAGCATGAAGGGCTGTGGCGCGACGCTGGGCTCGCTGCACGTGTGGCCCGTGCCTGCCAGCGATCAACTGCATGTGGCCGCCCCGTGGAACGGCGCCTTGAGCGTGAGCATCGTGGATGCCGCAGGCCGTGTTGTCCGCGCCTTCAGCGTGCAGGACCAGCAGCAGGGCGCGCCCATCCAGATCGGCGTGCAGGAATTGCCCGCGGGCACCTACCACGTCCGCTGCGCCTCAGACACCAATGGAAACACCCATGGCACGTTCAACATCATCCGCTGAACGACGGTGCGTGGTCGCGCTCGCCATCCGCCTGGCACTGCTTCCCATCGCATGCGCTTTCTCACTCGTGGCCACGGCGCAGACCGCGAACCTGGACAGCCTTCGAGCGGTATGGCGCGACGCCGCGCGCCCGGACAGCGTGCGCTACAGCGCGTGCTACGATCTGTGCGAGGCGATCGCCTACAACCACCCGGATAGCGCGCTGCGCTACGCGAACGCATTGGTCGCCTTCACCCGCGAGCGGAACATGGATCGGGCGCATCGATCGGCCCTGACCCTTCATGCCAACGCACTCTACCATCTGGGAAGGAACCATGAAGCCCTGGCCGGATACGACAAGGTGCTGCTCCTTTCAACAGAGGCGAAGGACACCGCCCAGGCCGCCGCCGCCTTGGGCAACCGCGGCAGCCTGTACCTGGGAATGGGCCGCACCGACGACGCGCTGCGCGATATGGAGCAGGCGCACCTGCTGATGAAAGAGAGCGGTCATGCCGATGTGGCCGCATCCATCCTGAACAACCTGGCCGTGATCAGCGAGATGGTGGGCCGCTACATCAAGGCCGCAGAGTACTACGACCGCGCGATCCGCGAATTCGATGCGCTGAAGGACGAGCACTCGGCCGCCCGCGTCATGTCGAACCTCGGCATCGTGTACCGGCAACTGGGCGATGAAGCGAAGGCCGAAGCCATCTACCTGAAGGCCATCGACCGTTTGGAAACCCAGGGAGACAAGGCCTGGCAGAGCACCACGCTCACGAACCTCGGCAGCCTGTACCACGACGCCGGGCGCAAGGCGGAGGCGAAACATGCCTGGCAGGAAGCGCTCAGCCTCATGGACGAACGCGAGGGCGCGCGTGCCTTCAGCCAGTTGCTCGTGAACCTCGGCGCGGTGCAGCAGGACGAAGGACAGCTCGACTCGGCGAAGCACCTCTTCGATCGCGCGCTGTCCATCGCCTTGGAGAAGCACGACGACCAGCAGGCGGGCACCGCGAAGCAAGCGCTGGCAGAATGGTGGGCCTTGAAGGGCGACCATGCGAAAGCCATCGCCATCGGGGAGGAAGCGCTGGCGCTTGGTCGGTCCACGGCAGACCTCGACCTCACGGAGAAGGTGCTGGATCTGCTGCGGAAGGAATACGGCTCCACGGGAGCCTACGTCAAGGCACACGCCTATGCCACCGAGCTGATCGCGCTCCGCGACAGCACGCGCACCGCCGAGGAGCAGCGCGCCGTGCTGCGCTTCGAGTACCAGTACGAGAACGACAAGCGCGCCTTGAGCGACAGCCTGCAGTTCGCCGCAGCCAGCGCCGTGAAGAACAAGGAGATCCAGAAGCAGAAGGTGATCCGCAACGGCTTCGTGGGCGGCTTCGCGCTGGTGGCCCTCTTCGCGGTGGTCTTCTTCACGCAGCGCAACCGCATCAGCAAGGAGAAGGCGCGCAGCGAAGAACTCCTGCTCAACATCCTGCCCGAGGAAGTGGCCGAGGAACTCAAGGCCAAGGGCGAGGCCGACGCCGTGCAGATCGACCAGGTCAGCGTGCTCTTCACGGACTTCAAGGGCTTCACCGCCATGAGCGAGAAGCTCAGCCCCAAGGCGCTGGTGAAGGACCTCCACGAATGCTTCAGCGCTTTCGACCGCATCTGCGAGAAGCACGGCATCGAGAAGATCAAGACCATCGGCGATGCCTACATGGCCGCCGGCGGATTGCCCACGCCCAACGCCACGCACGCCACCGATGCGATCCTTGCCGCGCTGGAGATGCGCGACTTCATCGCCGAGGGCAAAGCCCGGAAAGTCGCCGCAGGGCTCCCCTACTTCGAGATCCGCATCGGCGT
>DAORNP010000037.1:8116-27397 GCA_035441065.1 Flavobacteriales bacterium
GGCGGGCATCGTAGGCGTGAAGAAATTCCAGTACGACATCTGGGGCGATACCGTGAACACCGCCAGCCGCATGGAATCATCCGGCGAGCCGGGCAGGGTGAACATCAGCGAGGCAACGTACAGGGCCGTGCAGGAGCAGCCACCGCAACCTGCTTTCTCCAACTCCCAACCCGCCAACCCCCAACCTTCAACCACCGATTCCCTCACCTTCACCCCACGCGGAAAAGTGCAGGCCAAGGGCAAGGGCGAGCTGGAGATGTTCTTCGTGGAGCGCACTGGCTCCTGAGCGCTTTCGGGCGGCTGGTGCGCGCTGTGCCGAACTTCGCCCCATGCTCCGCCCGGCATTCTTGCTCGCATCCTTCGTTTTCGCGTTCCTGGCGGCGGCCCAATTCCAGCGCATGTCCACCACCCCCATCGGCGGCACCGGCCAGCCCATCACCATCGAGGTGTGGAGCGACGTGGTGTGCCCCTTCTGCTACATCGGCAAGCGCGAGTTGGAGAGCGCTCTGGCCCGCTTCCCCCACCGCGACCAGGTGAAGGTGGTCTGGAAGAGCTTCGAGTTGGATCCAGCCGCCCCGGTGCGCAGCACGGAGAACACCTACGCCATGCTGAGCCGCAAATACGGCCTCTCCTTGGAGCAGGCGAAGGAGCGCACGCGCGGGGTGCGCGAGCGTGCCGCCGGCCTCGGGCTGAATTACGATTTCGACAAGACCATCGTGGGCAGCTCCTTCGATGCGCACCGGCTGCTGCAATACGCCAAGAGCCAGGGGAAGGGCGATGCCATGAAAGAGCGCCTCTTCCGCGCCTACTTCACGGAGGGCAAGCACATCGCCGATCGGGCCACGCTCATCGCGCTCGCCGGGGAGGCCGGGCTAGATGAAGCCGGGGCTCGCAGCGCGCTGGAAGGCACGGCATGGACGGAGCAGGTCCGCGCGGACGAGCAGGAGGCGCGGCAGCTCAGCATCAGCGGCGTGCCCTTCTTCGCCTTCGACCGGCGCTTCGCGGTGAGTGGCGCGCAGCCCAGCGAGGTCTTCCTGCGGGCGCTGGAGAAGGCGTGGGCAGAGCGGGGGAAGTGATCCTGGTCTACTTCAAGGCCACGCGCTCCAGCAACTTGCCGTAGTACGAATCGCCGATCGGGATCGAGCCCTTGCCATCCTCCATGATCACATGTGGGGCGTCGATGGCCTCCACCTTGTCGAGCCGGACGATGAAGCTCCGGTGTATGCGCATGAATTTGTCGGTGGGCAGGCGCGATTCGATGTTCTTCATCGTTCCATGCACGATGTAGCGCTTGTCCTTCACATGCACGCTGAAGTAATCCTTCAGGGCGGAGATGTAATAAACGTCCTCCAGGTTCACCCTCACCTGCTGGCCATGATGCTTGAGGAAGAGCGGCCCCGTCGCGACTTCGCGCGTGGCCATCTCGTGCAGCTGGTCACGCTCGCGGCGCACCTCCGCATCATGTACGTGCTTGTGCAGCGCCATCTCAATCGCGGCCTGCACCTCGACCACCTTGAAGGGCTTCACGATGTATCCGTAGGGCTCGGCGATGCGCGCCTTGTTCAAGGTGGCCTCGTCGCTGTACGCGGTGAGGAAGATCACCGGCAGGCCGAGCTCGCCTCCGATCACCATGGCGGCTTCGATGCCGCTCATCTCGCCCTTGAGCATGATGTCCATGAGCACCAGGTCGGGCCGCTCCTTTCCCGCCACATCAATGGCAGCCTGGCCCTCGGCCACGGAACCGGCGATCTCGTAGCCCAACTGAACGAGCGTGCGCTCGATGTCCTTGCGCACGATTCCTTCATCCTCTACCACCAGTATCCTGCTCGGCATGCTTGCTTGGTTTAGGCGCCCAAGGTTGGGTGGGCGGCAACGTTATGACGCATCGAGCGCGAAGTTGGTTCAAATCGCCCAACCGGCGGGCGCTATCGACCGGGGGAAGGCGATGCGCGCTACTATCCATCTTTGCGGCCCGCGAACGAAGACCAGTGCGCAGCACTACGTCCGAACCAGGTAACTGACCAAGATCTCTTTTCGACAAGCGCCATGCACTCCATCAAGTCCGTCCTCGACGACACCGCCCTCACCGGCACCACCCTCACCGTGGCCGGTTGGGTGCGCACCTTCCGCAACGACCGCTTCATCGCCCTCAACGATGGCAGCACCATCCGCAACCTGCAGTGCGTGATCGATCAGGAGCAGGTGGGGCCGGAAATGCGTGCCCGCTTCACCACCAGCGCCGCCGTGAAATGCACCGGCGTGATCGTGGAGAGCAAGGGCAGCGGCCAGCGGGTGGAAATGCAGGTGACCGCCGTGGAAGTGCTCGGCGACAGCGATGCGGAGAAGTACCCCATCCAGCCGAAGAAGCACAGCCTGGAATTCCTGCGCGAGAACGCCCACCTGCGCTTCCGCACCAACACCTACAGCGCCATCTTCCGCATCCGCCACCAGGTGAGCTTCGGCATTCACGAGTACTTCGATTCACTCGGCTACAACTACTTCCACAGCCCCATCATCACAGCGAGTGATGCAGAGGGTGCCGGCGAGATGTTCCGCGTGAGCACGCTTGACCCGAAGAGCCCGCCGCTGAACGAGGACGGCAGCGTGAACTGGAAGGAGGACTTCTTCGGCGCTGAAAGCCGACTGACCGTGAGCGGCCAGTTGCAGGCCGAACTGTCCGCCCTCGCCTTGGGCAAGGTCTACACCTTCGGCCCCACCTTCCGCGCCGAGAACAGCAACACCGCGCGCCACCTCGCCGAATTCTGGATGATCGAGCCCGAGGCGGCCTTCATGGACCTGAAGGGCGACATGGACCTCGCCGAGGGACTGTGCAAGCACCTGATCGCCCGCGTGCTGAAGAACAGCATGGACGATCTGCAATTCCTGGATGCGCGCCTGAAGGAGGAGGAAGCCACGAAGCCGAAGGAGCAGCGCAGCGAATTGGGCCTCATCGACCGCTTGAAGTTCGTCCTCGACAACCCTTTCGAGCGGATCACCTACACCGACGCGATCGAGATCCTGCTGCGCAGCAAGCCGCACCAGAAGAAGCAGTTCCAGTTCCCCGTGGAATGGGGCATCGACCTGCAGAGCGAGCACGAGCGCTACCTCGTTGAGAAGCACTTCAAGAAACCGGTGATCGTCACGGGCTACCCCGCGCAGATCAAAGCCTTCTACATGCGCACCAACGCGCCCGGCGATTTCGGCTACAGCGAGAAAGGCACCACCGTGGCCGCCATGGACGTGCTCTTCCCTGGCATCGGCGAGATCATCGGTGGCAGCCAGCGCGAGGAACGGCTCGATGTGCTGGAGGCGCGCATGAAAGAGATGCATGTGCCCGCCGAGGAGCTCTGGTGGTACCTGGATCCCCGCCGCTTCGGCACCGTGCCGCACGCGGGCTTCGGGCTGGGCCTGGAGCGCTTCGTGCTGTTCGTGACGGGCATGGGGAACATCCGCGACGTGATCCCCTTCCCAAGGACGCCGAAGAGCGCGGAGTTCTGAGGAAGGACCACCGCTGAGGCGCAGAGGAGCAAAGCGTGCAGCGTTCAGAGCAACCTCAACAGCCGGCCCAGAAGGAATTCAAGAGGCCGTTCAGTGCAGACTGTGGCGCTTAAAGCGTAGCAGGTTGGGCGGCATGCCTTTGCCCTCGTTGCTGATGAGCAGATCGCCTGAGGGCAGGAAGGTGATGCCTTCGGGTTTTGGGAAGAGCTTGGCATCCAACTGCTGCAAGCTCACCAGCTTGGCTTCGCGGTCCACGACCAGCAGCATACGATCCACAGCGGAAAGCAGGTAGTAAAGTTCGCTGCGTGGATCCACTGCAACAGAGGAGAAGCGCAGTTTGAGCGCGCTGATGGTTTGCCCTTTGTCGTTGGTGCGTGTGGGTACTTCAATGCCCATGGCCCGTGCCTGTGCCTCAACCCCGCTAACGGAAAGCGAGAGCACCGGCTCGGCCAGCAAGCGCTTGTTCCGTGGATCATAGGCGTACACCACCCGTCGATCACGCAACCCGGCTTCGCCTTTCAGGAAGTCCTTGGGCGAGATCAACACCAAGCCCTTGCGTTCGTCGTAGCCCAAACCTTCCAAATTGCGGTTGGGCAGCTCCAAGTGAAAGGAGTCCAGGACAAGCACGCTCACAGCTTCCGGTTTCAGGGCGAGGCGATAGACCAATCCATCGCTGCGCAGCGCGAAGTACTCATCGCCCACACGCGTCAGTCCTTCCATATCACCGGCTGGACCGAACGGCATGCGCTGAATGATGGTGCCTTTGCGCAGATCGAGCATGTAGATCATGGCCTGCTCGTCCTGCACACAGGCCACGGTGTATTCGTCCACATCGGTTAGGGCGCTGATCTCCCGCAGCTCCGGTGATAGCGTGTAGTTACGATCCGGCTTGTTCAGGTGAAAAGGCAGTGCGCTGCCGCCAACAGCCATGTACGCCCCAATGGCCAAGGTCTTCAACTGTACGGTGAACATGGTACAAAGGTGGTGCAAACGGTACTCGCCGTCCGGTTCGGGAGGCATGAGGAGCCTCAATGCCTCAAGCTTCCATAAACATGCTGCATTCAATAGCGATTACTTTGAGCTCATTATGAAACGCATCAAACGCGCATACCGCATCTCCAGATATGTGGTGTACAGGCAGACCATTGTTGAGCCGATGGACCACTTGTGGACTTTCGTGGGCGCGTTCCTCGGCATCGCAGCCATCGGCTTGTTGCAAGGGCAAGGCCTGCTGATGACGGATGCCGTGTTCCTCATCGGCTCCTTCGGTGCCTCGGCGGTGCTGGTGTTCGGCGCCACCAACAGTCCCCTGGCACAGCCCCGGAACCTGGTGTTCGGTCACCTGGTCTCTGCCTTGATCGGGGTCTCGCTCTGTAAGCTCCTGCCGGAAATGCTGTGGCTATCATCGGCACTGGCGGTTTCCATTTCAATTGTTGCCATGCAGATGACGCGCACCATGCATCCGCCGGGTGGAGCTACGGCTTTGATCGCGAACATCGGGTCGGAGCAGATCAAGGGATTGGGATACGCCTATGTCCTGTATCCGGTCCTGAGCGGCGTGGTGGTCCTGCTCGTTGTCGCCCTGTTGGTGAACAACCTGCCCCGTGATCGCAACTATCCCTATCGGGATTGACCCTGACCCTGGAGGGGAGTAGAAGCAAGCGCCCTCCGCGCCGCATCCGCCATCGTCACCACGCTCGCGCCGAGCATGATCACGTCCTTCACCACCAAGCGGCCCGCGCCGCTCAGCAGAGGAAAGCCATGCTCAGGCCCGCCCAGATCGGGGACCCAGGTCTCGGGCGTGGTGATGAGGAAGCTGAGCGTGACCAGCGACATGCCGAAGCAGAGGAAGCTGCCCAGCGCGGAGAGCTTCGGGAACCAGGGATAAAGCGCGATGAGCACACCGATGGCGCAGATCACCGCGCCCAGCCCCAGCGCGAAGGGATAGGTATGGTTAGCCTCGTGCCAGGCGCGGTTCTCGGGCACCACCTGGCCTTCCCGATTCATGTGGTTCTTGTAGTCCGGGGCATCGAAGTGGTAGAAGAAGCTCATCACCGGGCTGTTCGCCACGAAGGGCACGATACCGTCCGCCTCATACTTGTACACCTTGAGGCCCCCGATCCACACGAGCACCAGCACGGTGCCATAGCGGAGCAGCTGCATGCCCACACGGTCCAGTCGTGTGGCATTCCGAAGAAGGTTGGTCCGCATGGTTGGCGTTGTGGTTGGTGAGACAGCTGTTGAGGTCGAGCGCCCTTACCGCTTGTGCCACACGCTCCCGTTCCGTGTATGCACTGCACGCAGTTCGCCCTTGGCCTCGGCGGCCTTCAGCATTCCTTCGGCCGCTTCGTGAGTCACACCCAGCATCACGGCCACCTCTTCGGCGCACCACGACGCATGCACCTCGAACAGGTCATTGAGTGAAGCAGGCACAGCCTTCGGTTTCGCGTCCGGCTTCATTGCCTTCACCACTGCCTCGAAGGTGGCATAGGGCCGCGCGCCATACACCAGTTGCCGTTCACCGACCTCGTTGCTGAAGATGAAGGTGGGGAAGCCGCGCACGCCGAGCGAACGAGCGAGTGTGAGGTCCGCTTGGAAGAGCGCATTGCCAGCACCGCTGTAATCACCCTCCAGGCGTGCAGTGTCGAGTCCTGCGAACACGGCCGCTTCCGCGATCACCACCCACTTGGTGATGTTCTTCTTCTCCACCAGCACCTGCTCGCGTAAACGGCGCAGGAAGACCAAAGCCTTGGCGGGGTCCTGCAGCTGGGCGGCCTTGAAGGCGATGCTCGGCGGATAGCTGCTGGGAAGGGGATCCTCCAGCCACACATCGCCGATGATGGGCATGCGGTAGTGCGGGCTCACCTCGTCCCAATGCGCCGCCACATCGCTGGGCTTGCCGATGCCGCCGCTGTTGTACACGTCCCACGAAGGCAGCAGGCCTCCCATGTGGTACTGGATGTCGATCGCGTCGCCATACTCGGCCTTCAGGCGGCGCAACTGCGGCTCCGCGCCCCAGCAACTGCTGCAGATGGGGTCGGTGAAGTAGAGCAGCGTGATCGGCTTCGTGGCCTTGGCTTGCGGTTGCTGCTCCATGGCGACCGTTTCGGGGTCCATGCCGGGCACTGCGCACACGCCGGTATCGGGGTCGCAGAAGAGGGGATTCGTTGTGTTGGTCATGTCAGTTGTGGGTTGGGCACACGCGTTCAGCGAGAGCAGAAGGAGTGCGATGTGGGAGTGTTGCAGCACGTAGGACTAACTTGCGGGCACAAAGTTCACCTGCTGTGAAGCGCGCTGCAATAAGTCAGGAGAAGTTGACCACGTCGGAGCAGGGTCCCGACTGCCCGGCCGAGCGGTTGCTGCGCAGTGTGTCCGGCAAGTGGAAACCGAACATCCTCGTGCTGGCCACGCAGGGTCCCGTGCGTTTCAGCGAGCTCCTGCGGGCGTTGCCGGGCAGCAACAAGCAGTCCATCACCGCCGCACTCCGCGAACTGGAGAGCGATGGCTTGTTGCTGCGTGTGGTGATCCGGCCGAAGCCCTTGCATGTGGAGTACACGCTCACCGCCTTGGGCGAACAGATGGTGCCGCTGCTGAAGGGCATGGAACATCTCGGCTGACAACGCGCTCGCGGTCATCTATTTCTGACTTATTGCGGGGGCATTTCGAGCGCCTGAGTTTTGCGGCGGCATAACGAACGCCGCACCTCATGGAAACCCCGCTCGCAGTTGTACAACGCATGCTCGGCGCCTTCGGCACCGGCATGGAGTAACTCAAGACGACCTTGTCTACTGATTCCACCTGGGTCTATCACGGCCCCAAGGAAGTGCCCTACGCCGGCACCTATGTCGGCAAGGATGAAGTGGTCCGCTTCATCGGCACCATCATCCAACACACCAACATCGAAGGCTTCGAGGTACACGGTTTCGTGGCCGAAGGGGACAAGGTGGTGGTGCTGGGCCGGGAGAAGCAGCGCATCAAGAAGAACGGGCAGCTGCTCGATCAGCAATGGGTGATGGTGTATACCGTCAAACACGGCCTCATCACGCACCTGGACGAGTTCGCGGACACGGCCAACGCCGCGAAGCTGTTCACGGCCTGATCAACCACCGCATGCGAAAGGGCATTCCGGAGAACGGGATGCCCTTTTCGTTCTCCCACGGGAGCCATGGAGGCATCGCAGCTCGCAGGTTTCTCTTGAGGTGTGCGTCAACTGCGATCATCGTTACGGGCGGTTGCCCGAGGCTGCACTACTTCGTCGCCTCCATTAGCACTGCGAACATGTTGTCGTTCTTGATCGCCGCCTGCTGAAGGAGGGACGCAGAACAGCTGATCATGGAAAGAAAACGCGCTAGAGACCTGCTCGACCCGTTAACCCATCCGCATCGTCCGCTCCACGACTTCGTGCTCCGGGCAATCCACCCGAAGCTCGTACGGTTTCAAGGGCTTTTGCAGCAGCTTGCAGAACGCGCCACCCTTGCGCTTGTCGAAGTGCGCGCAGGTCAGGCACATGCGCTCCACCTTCACCAAGCCGCTGCGTTGCGCACCGGACAGCAGTTGGAAGAGCAGGGTGTAGAGATCATCGCGATCAGTTGTCGACAATGAGGCAAGCGGGGTCAGCAGCACGTTCAAATGCCCCGCCGCGACCTGTCCGGCGCGTTCGCCCTTGGCCGTTAGGCGCAGGTCCTTCGTTCGTGCATCGGTGGCGCCTGGCACCTGCTTAAGATAGCCACGCTCCTCCAGCTTGCGTAGTGCCACGCTCACGGTGGGTTTGCTCAAGTGGAACTCGCTCACCAATGCGCTCGCACGCCGCATGCTTGCGGGATGTGTCGCCAGGAACGCGAGCACTTGCACATGCAGCGGACTGAGCCCGAGCTCCCGCCCGGTATCCCACGCCCGGTTGCGCACCACCTCGCTCAAGCGCTCCAACGCGCTGATGATCCGTGCATCACGATCGGCACCCTGGCGCTCGGGATCCAGTGCTGCGGGTTTGTCCATGCGTGCAAGGTAAATGCAGTGAAAGGGTGATAAAGTGAAATGGTGAAAGAGTGAGAGAGCGAACCCTCTCACCCTTTCACTCTCTTACCGCCGTTCAGAACTCCCCCTGCTTCGCGTACGGCTCGCACCACAGCGTCGCGGTCATCGTCACCGCCTTGAACCACGCGGCGTACATCTTCTCCACGTCATCGGCGCTGTGGCCCTTCTTCGTCAAAAAGCCTTTGATCGTGAACGTGATCGGGAAGATGAAGGCGATCAGGTAGCGCATGTGGATGATCGGCACGGCCTGCACGCCATCGGTCTGGTTCTTCTTGGTGCTGTGGTGGCGCAGGGCGATCTCGTGCTGGTAGTTGAGCCACTGTTGGTCGTAGGGCTTTTGGCAGATGTCGAGGATCCACTGGCCGAAGCGCGCCCGCACGGCGGCGAGGTACTCCATGTTGGGTTCGCCCTTGTGCGTGAAGTAGTGTACCAGGTGCGGATGGCCGCCCACGAAGCCGTACCAGAGGTCGAGCACCGCGTCGGTCTGGTCCTTCAGCACCTCGCCGGCCATGCGCAGTGCTTTCTCGTCCTCCGCGCCGAAGAGCACGGTGGCCTTCAGGTGTTCGAGGTCGTGCATCGTGAGCGGGGAAGGGCCCACTTTCCCGTAGTCGTAGCCTTTCATGGTGAAGGATGTTGAGGGTTTGTGCTGCAAGTATAGTTAGTACTACGTACTTTTGTGCGCCGACCGAACGACCATGTTCAGAACAACCCTGCTGGCCCTTGCCTTCGCTTTCACCGGCATAACGGCTTGTGGTCAACAACCAAGCAACAAGAAGATGGAAGTAGCCGTGTGGGACACCTACGTGAAGAAGAAGGACGGGAGCGTGATGCACTTCGACATCATCGCGCCGAGCACCTTGCGCGATACGACAGTCATCCATGCCTTCGGTCGCGCATACCTGCGCACCAAGGGCCAGGAGGGGCAGCCGCTCACCGCCAAGGAATGCCGTTTCTGCCATGTGCGGTCCGTCTGGCCGCAATGGGAACAGGACATCCAGGAGAAGGGCTACTTCATCCTCGAGATGGAAGGGTGCGAGTGATCGCGGTGATCGCCTGCGAAAAGCCGCTGGAAGAATCTTCTGGCCCCGCCCGACCATGGTGCGGACACGGCCTGATCGTCGAACCGAATGAACAGAGGGGCTTCCTGATCGCTCGGGAAGCCCCTCTTCATTCTGGCTCTATCGATCAGTGGTGTTCAGGTCAAGGGTCAGTCTCCTGAATCCTGGCCAAGCCTGTGCATCCGCCTGCACCACCACCATCCCGATGCTGCCACAGCGTCGACCGTCTACTCGATCCGCTCCGTTAAGGGATCAGGCCGCTCGCCGAGGAACTCCACCCAGGCGCGCTTCACGCAGGGGTAGTGTTTGGCCGCTTCCACCAGGTCCATAAAGCCCGTGAGCGTATCGTCGAACCGCTTCGCCAGCTTCACATCCTTGATGGCGCCATCCGCATCCAATGCCGTGTGCGCCGTGGCCAGTGAGAACATGGCGGGTGAGACGTTCGAGCCCAGTTTCTCCAAGGGGATGCGCAGTGCCCAGAGACCATGACTGCCGCCGGCCATGGAGGGCGAAGCGGACATCAGCAACGCATGCTTGCCGCTGAACGGCTGTGGGCGGAAGCGGGATACCCAGTCGATCACGTTCTTCAGATGGCCGGGCATCGATCCATTGTACTCCGGCGAGGCGATGACGAAGGCCTCGTTCGCCAGCAGGCGATCGCGCAGGAGCCTCGCCGCTTCGGGAATGCCTTGTGCCTCCTCCACGTCCTGGTCCATCGGTGGGCAGCTGAACGCGTGCATGTCGGCCAGGTCCACCACGCCACCGTTCGCTTCGATCACGCGAGCCGCGTTGTGCGCGAGCATGGTGTTGTAGCTGGCCTTCCGCAACGAGGCAGAGAACACCAGGAATCGCACGGGTTCGCGGCCGCGGGTGTTCAGCCCTTCGGGAACTTCGCTGTTCGTGTGTGCCATGGATTGCGAGGAGCTTATGCGTACAAGGTAAGGTCACTCCAACCAAGCGAGCAGGTCCGCGAGCATCGCCGCACTGATCGTGTGTCCTTCGGGATAGGTCTTCAACGCGGGAGTGATGCCGAGCGATCGCAGATAGGTGTCGGCCTCGCGGGCGTTGTATGCTGGAAGGGTCGCGTCCTGCGTGCCGTGGGTGATCAGGATGGACAGCCTCTGCAGCTGAGGTGAGCGTGTGATGCGCGGCTTCACCTCTTCCAGCAGCCGGCCGCTCATGGCCGCGATGCCGCGCACCAGGTCGGGCCGTGTGAGCGCCACGCTGTACGCCATGATGGCGCCTTGGCTGAAGCCGCACAGGTACACCCGCACGGGATCGAAGTGGTGCTTCTCTCCAAGCTGCTCGATGAAGCGGATGAGCGTGCTGCGGCTCTGCTCCGCCTGTTCCAGGCTGAACACCGGCTTGCCAGTGGCGAAGTCCACCTGGTACCACGCGTAGCTGCCTTGGCCCAAGGTGTTCGGCGCACGCAACGAGAGCACGAGGTATTCCCCGGGCATGCGGCCGGCGAAGGAGAAGAGGTCCTGCTCGTTGCTGCCTACGCCATGCAGCAGGAGGAGCACGGGTGGCTTGGCACTCGTCACCATCGGCTGGCGCACCAGGTAGTGCAGATCAGCGGCGGCGGTCTGTGCGTGGAGTTGCGTGGGCATGGTGAGGAGAATGATCGCAGGAATGAAACCAGAGCGCAGGACTATGCACATGCTCGATCAGGATTAACGCTCTTGCCACACCCTTCCGTTCCGTGTATGCACCCCGCGCAGTTCGCCCTTGGCCTCAGCGGTCTTCAGCATCCCTTCGGCGGCCTCGTGCGCGACGCCCAGCATCACAGCCACCTCTTCGGCGCACCGGGACGCATGCACCTTGAGCAGCTCACTGAGCGAAGCGGGCACGGCCAGGTTGAGCACGATGAGATCCATGTCCTAATGCAAGCACGGCTGCGCTATCACGGCCAGGCCCAGCCATTCGCGGCGGGTGTCTTTGGGGAGGATGACGCTCATCGGAGGGGGCGGAAGGTGTAGATTACCACATAGATACGGAAAGCACAGAGGAGGTCCTTTGGGTCATGGGTGGACGGAAGCGTAGACTGGAATTTCCCCGTGCCCTCCGTACCTCCGTGGTGCATTTCTCAAGAAAGACCTGAAGGTGATCCTGGCTTCCTCATGACCAGGAAGCTTCTCTTATTCGGCGATCCATGTGAATGAGCCTTCTTGCCTGAAGCGGAGGAGCCTTGTGGGTGGTTCCCACGCTGATTACGTTTGAACGGCATGTCTCCGGGAACATGGTTTTCCCGATCAACGACGGACCTGCATCCACAACGCGCAAGACATGGCCACGATTGCAGACCACGATGCCTATATCGCCGCAGCGCCGGAACCCTTCCGACCGCTGCTGGCGCGCTTGCGCACGCAACTTGCCCTTGCCCTGCCCGACGCCCAAGAGATCGTCGCCTACAACATGCCCGGGTTCCGGATCGGCAAGACGATCATCGCCGGTTACGCCGCCTTCAGCAAGCAATGCGGCCTGTATGTTTCCGCCGGCGCCATTGCGGCCCATGCCGATGCCATCGCTGCGGCCGGACTCAAGGCCTCTAAGACAGGGATCACCTTCCCGCCGCGCAATCCGATTCCTGACGCACTCGTCAAGGAGCTTGCACTTGCCTCCCGGAAGGACCTGGGGCTTTGACCGTTCCGGCATTCCTTGCCCAAGCCGCATCATGGGTCCACGGTGCATGCTTCAGGCCTTGCCGATGCGTACCGAGGTCATCGTGAGCGATCCGGCCAGCGGTTTGTCGTTGAAGAGCGTGGCCTGCTCGTCCTTGTTCTGGAGCGCCAGTGTGTAGAGCAAGGGCAGGAAGTGCTCGCCGCTGTTAATCGCCAGGTCGAAGGCCTTGCCCTGCGCGTGGAAGTTCACCAGCGAAGTATGGTCGCCGCTGATGATCGCTTGGTTCATCTTGGCGCGTGCTTCCACCGCCCAGTCAAAGGCATAGCTCTCGTTCAGCTTGTCCCAGGCCACCATACCCAGGTTGTGCACCATGTTGCCACTGCCGATGATCAGCACACCCTTGTCGCGCAACTTGGCCAGCTCCTTCGCCAGCGCATAGTGCTGCTCGGGCTTCAGCGAGTAGTCGATGCTCATCTGGATCACCGGCACATCGGCGTTGGGGTACAGGTGCTTCACCACGCTCCAGGCGCCGTGGTCCAGGCCCCAGCTGTGGTCGAGGCCCACGGTGGCGCTGGTGATGCTCTTCTTCACCTCGGCCGCCAGCTCCGGACTGCCGGGCGCGGGGTACTGCACCTCGAACAGCGCTTTCGGGAAGCCGCCGAAGTCGTGGATGGTGCGCGGATGCTCCATCGCTGTGACTTGCGTGCCGCGCGTTTCCCAATGCGCGCTCACCACCAGGATGGCCTGCGGGCGCGGCAGCTCCGTGGCCGCCTTGCGGAAGCCCTGCACGAACTCGTTCTCCTCGATCGCGTTCATGGGACTGCCGTGGCCCAGGAAGAGCACGGGCATGCGCGCGCTTGGTCGGAAGGGTTCGGTGATGCGGGTGAGGTCGGTGAGTTTCATGGCGGCTCCTGCCAGCGGCAGTGTGGCTAATGAGAGAAGGAATTTCTTGCGGTCCATTGCAGGTGCACTTCGCGTTCAGGTCATTTGAACGATAGACGGTCCAGGCTGAAGCGTCCTCCGCCGAAGAGGAGGATGCCCACGAAGATCGTGAGGTAGATCAAGCCGCTCTCCCCCTTGCCCAGGATGTCGTCCCCGTGGGAGATGAAGGTGATCACGGCCATGCCGATGATGAGCGGGATAGTGCTGAGGCGGGTCCAGAGGCCCAGCACCACCAGCAGGGCGCACAGCACCTCGGCGAAGACGATCAGGCCCAGGGAGAGACCGGGGCCCAGCCCGATGGGATCAGGAAAAGTGTCCGCCATCCCGCTGAAGCCCGCAAGCTTGGGCCAGCCGTGGTCCAGCAGCATGATGCCACCGGCCACCACGCGCAGCAGGAGCTTGCCAAGGTCTTCAGCGAGCGGGAGGGAGTTGAGCAGCTTGGTCATGGCGTTGGAACGTATCCGTTGTGCATCAGGCCTGCTTGGCGAACTGCAGCTCGGCGCTGATCCGCACGTCATCGCTCACCAGCACACCACCCGTTTCCAGCGCGGCGTTCCAGTTCAGGCCCCAGTCCTTGCGGTTGATCTTGCCGTTCAGTGCGAAGGCCAACTTCTCGTTGCCCCAGGGGTCGGTGTTCTTGCCGCCGAACTCCACCTCCAGCGTCACCGGCTTGGTGATGCCTTTGATGGTGAGGTCGCCGGTGAGCGTGTAGTCGTTGCCACCCGCGTGCTTCATGTCCGTGCCGGTGAAGTGCAGGTGCGGGTGCTGCTCCACGTCGAAGAAATCGGCGCTCCGCAGGTGCGTGTCGCGGTTCTCCTCGTTGGTGAAAATGGAAGCGGCGTCCAAGGTGGCCTGCACGCGGGCGTTGCCGAAGTCGGTGCCCACGGCCTCGATGCTGGCGTTGAATTTCTGGAAGGCCCCCTTCACGTTGGCGATCATCAGGTGCTTCACCTTGAAGTTGACCTCGCTGTGGGTGGGGTCCAGGGTCCATTTGGTGCGGGTGGTGGTGGCGGTCGCGGTGCTCATGGCGTGTTGTGTTTGCGGTTGTTGTTGGTTGACGATGCAAAGGTCCCGCAGCACCCCTGGGCGGGGGTAACACTTTTCGGTAGAGGGGTTGCACTGGGCGTGCCCCCGGCTCAAAAGCAGCCGGGGTCGGGTGCTCCGCTGTAGTTGCCTTGTCCCATCCCGCATCGCATCGGGCTGCGGGGCCTGCTCGTTCCTCGCAGTCTCCTCGCTCCGTGCGCTGCTGGGCCGGTCCTGCGGCAAGCTGCCGCTGCGCCCCCTCACGCAAGCACCCGCAAGTACATACGCGGCCGAAGCGCTGTTGCCACGCAACTATCGATCGCGGACCATGCGCTGCACGAAGGCTCGTCCCTGGCGATCGGTCATGCGGAATAGATACAGGCCATGGCCCAGCATGGAAACATCGAGGTGGGTCGGATCATGGAACAGCGCCACCCGCTTGCCCAAGGCATCGAATACTTCAATGCTCCTCACACTTCCCGGAGGGTTGATATGCACAACATCACGGAAGGGATTGGGGTAGAGGTGGATCGCTTCGTCAACTCCATCGGCCATTCCCACCGTGCCCTCACAATTGCCACTGGTAGCTCCGAAGCGGACAAGAAAGGCGTCGAGGTAGCCACCACTGATCGGATAACCGGCCACGAGCAGGGTGTCGAACAGGATGTCGCCCTGGATATGCGAACCTGTCAGGTATACATTGCCCAACACGTCGACCTCCAGGTCTTCAGGTATCATCCGGAAGGTCGTCCCTGCCTGGCGCGACCACAGGAAATTCCCTTGGCGATCAAGTTTCGCTATGTAGCCTTTGTACGCGTACTGCTCGAAACAGCCCGAACCGCAGTAATCCACGTTCGGCAGCAGGTCGCCAGCGATGGTCGTTGGCTCGATGTATCTGCCCGCGATGTACAGGCAGCCGTTGCCGTCCAGGTCGATGCCGCTCACACCGATCGCCCGGTTGTGGATGTCCTCGGAGGTCACCATCCACTGCGGCGCGCCCGCATCACTGTATCGAGCCACGAACATCAGGCTTCCCCGCAGCGAATCCGGACTGGTGGAATAGGGAATGGCAATGCTCGTGCTACCGAACGTGACCGTCCAGGTGCTGAAGAAATCCAGGCCCGCGTAAGTGCTTCCCACGATGATAGCGCCGCCATTGTCATCCGGGATCGTTTCGGAGATGCTGAGTATGGTCGAATAGCCGAGCGTCGTGTAACTGTTGAAGTCGACCCAGACCGGCTGCCCATCCGCGCCGATCCGTGCAGTGAAGCTTTCGCTGCCGAACACATTGATCCCTGTTGGAATGACCGAGTTGCCGATGATCAGATCCGGGCTGCCGGTAACGCCACTGACATAGAGATCGCCCTGGCTGTCGAGATTGAACCGTGAGATGGATTCCGTGGCCGTGCCTTGTATTCCGATCAGCCATTCTGGGTCGCCTGTTGGCGAAAAGCGTGCGATGAACCGGTCGCCCTGCACGGGTGAGGCCATGGAGGCCGTGAGCGAAAGGCTCCCCATGGTGATGGTTTCAGCAAAGAACTCCCCCGCAACGTACACGTTCCCAGCCGCATCGGTTTCCACCTGGTGGACCATGGCCCCAAGGCTGCTCGTAGTGGGATAAACGCCTTGGGTGGCAAGGATCTTCTGTGACCAGAGCACATTGCCCGCAGCATCCAGCTTCACCACATAACCCTTCCAGAACGCATTGCTCTCCGCGAGTGAATAACTGCCCAAGGCACCGTCCGTGGAAAGCACCGACATGCCTACGAGCATGTTCCCCTGGACATCCGTGGCCACGGACTCCATGATCTCCGCATACCCTCCCGTGGTGCGTTCGTGCCACACAAGGCCGCCGGACTGGTCGAACTTGGCGATGTAGGAATCGGAGTAGCGATAATTGCTGTTCGCATAGGACTGGCCCGGAGCTTCGGGGCTCTGCACGATGATGTTCCCCTGCAGGTTGAAGTCAAGGCCGGGCGTACTGCGTGTACGACCCACTTGGATCACGTTTCCATCAAGGTCCGTGGCAATGTCTGCTGCATAGTCGTCCAATCCGCCATAGTGGATCAGCGCCCAGTCCACACCGGGAGCTTGTGCATTCACCCCAATGGCACAGGAAAGACAGATCATCACGTGAAGGAAGGTTCTGAGCATGTCACTTGCATGCAATGAGCACGCCGTATTCGTTCAGGAGAATGGGTCCAGGTGTAAAGATAGACCTGTTGCATGCCAGGGCACTCGGGGGCCTTACCAGCCGATCAGTTCCGCTGCCCGACCGGGCAATGATGCTGCTGAACTGATGATGTGGAGCCTTTGTGCTTGTTTGATACAAAGGTCCCGCAGCACCCCTGGGCGGGGGTAACACTTTTCGGTAGAGGGGTTGCACTGGGCGTGCCCCTTTACCAACGCGCAAGGCGGGCACACGGGTCGGGCTGTCCGCTTTAGTTGCCTTGCCGGGCCGGGTCAACGCTGCGGCTGCGGTCGCTTCCGTTGGTCGCGTCCTCGCTCGCGCGGTGCCAGCGGCCCGTCTGCGGCAAGCTGCCGCTTCCATCCCTCACGCAGATCCGGTACGCGCTTCCTATTTTGCCGTTCCATGTCCAAGGAAGCCCGCGCCCGCATCAAGATCAACAAGCTGCTGGAAGAAGCGGGCTGGCGCTTCCTGGCCGATGAAAGCGGCCCGGCGAACATTACGCTGGAGACCGGGGTGAGCATCACGCCGGAGTATATGGCGGACAAGTTCGGCGACGACTTCGAGAAGACGAAGAAGGGCTTCATCGACTACCTGCTGGTGGACAGCGATGGCTACCCCATCGCCTTGCTGGAAGCCAAGCGCGAAAGCATCCACCCGCTGAACGCCAAGGAGCAGGCGCGGGAATACGCCAAGGCGGCCAAGGTCAAGTACGTCATCCTCAGCAATGGCAACCTGCATTACCTGTGGGAGCTGGAGCGCGGCAATCCGCAGGTGATCAGCCGCTTCCCTTCGCCGGAGTCCCTGGGTGCGCTGAAGCAGTTCCTGCCCGATCGCGAGCGGCTGATCAGCGAAGTGATCGGCGAGGACTACATCGCGCTGAGCCAGCTTCCGAACTACGCCCGTCGGCCGGAGTGGAACGACCGGGAGTTGAAGCAAGAGTTCATCGACCGGAACAAGCTGCGCTTCCTGCGCCCGTACCAGATGGATGCCGTAAAGGCCATCCAGCAAGCGGTGGCCGACGGCAAGGACCGCTTCCTCTTCGAGATGGCCACCGGCACGGGCAAGACGCTCACCAGCGGCGCGCTCATCAAGCTCTTCCTGCGCACGGGCAACGCCCGCCGTGTGCTCTTCCTGGTGGATCGCCTGGAGTTGGAGAACCAGGCCAAGCGTGCCTTCCTGCTCTACCTGCAGAACGACTACTCGGTGTGCGTATATAAGGAGGACCCCGAGAATTGGAAGAAAGCAGAAGTGGTGGTGAGCACCGTGCAGACCCTGCTCGCCAGCAACAAGTACCGCGACCGCTTCGAGCCCACCGACTTCGACCTGATCATCAGTGACGAGGCGCACCGCAGCATCGGCGGCAACAGCCGCGCGGTGTTCGAGTACTTCCACGGCTACAAGCTGGGCCTCACCGCCACGCCGCGCGATTACCTGAAGGGCGTGGATGAGCAGGACATCGCCGACGACCCGCGCGCCTTCGAGCTCCGCCTGCTGAAGGACACCTACACCACCTTCGGTTGCGGCGATGGCAGGCCCACCTTCCAGTACAGCCTGCTGCACGGCGTGAAGGATGGCTACCTGATCAACCCGATCACCATCGATGCGCGCACGGAGATCACCACCAAACTGCTGAGCGATGATGGCTACGCCGTGGTGACGAAGGACGACGAGGGCGAAGAGCACGAGGAGACCTTCCTGAACCGCGACTTCGAGAAGAAGTTCTTCAGCCCGGAGACCAACCTGGCCTTCTGCAACACCTTCCTGGACCACGCGCTGGTGGACCCCATCAGCGGTGAGCAGGGCAAGAGCATCGTGTTCTGCGTGAGCCAGGCCCACGCGCGCAAGGTGACCGAGATCCTCAACGAGCTGGCCCACGCCCGCTGGCCCGGCCGCTACCAAAGCGACTTCGCCGTGCAGGTGACCTCGTTGGTGCAGGGCGCGCAGCAGATGACCATCAACTTCGCGAACAACCTGCTGCTGGGCACCAGTCCCGTGCTGCCGGGCTACCGCACCAGCAAAGCCCGCGTGTGTGTGACCGTGGGCATGATGACCACCGGCTACGACTGCGAGGACCTGCTGAACGTGGTGCTGATGCGGCCCATCTTCAGCCCCAGCGATTTCGTGCAGATGAAGGGGCGCGGCACCCGCAAGTGGACCTTCAGCCACAGCGAGCGCGACGACCAAGGCAACACCGAGACCACCAGCCGCCCCAAGGAAGCCTTCAAGCTCTTCGACTTCTTCGCCAACTGCGAATACTTCGAGGACACCTTCGACTACGATGCCAAGCTCACCGTGGTGGTGCCCAAGGATGAGCAAGGGCCCGGCCGGGACTATATCGGCGGAACTGGCAAGTACCACCAGAACCTCGCGGCCGATCCGCTGAAGAGCTTCGAGGTGAAGAACGTGGGCACCGAGGGCATGAAGATCGACCGCGAGATGTTCCGCGGCCGCTTCGAGGAACGCATCAAGGCCGATGAACAGGTGAAGCGCGACGTGCAGGCCGGCAACTGGGACCAGGTGCTGCACTACATCCGCACCGAGGTGCTGGACAAGCCCGAGGACTACTTCACCCTGGAGAAACTGCGCAAGGCCTACACCGTGGACCGCAAGCTGACCCTGCGCGAAGTGGTGGAGAAGATCTTCGGCATCATCGCCGATTTCAAGATGAAGGACGAGCTGCTGGAGGAGGAGTTCCAGCAGTTCGTGAGCATCCATCCGCCGGGCGAGGAGGAGAACATCACCGCCCTGCGTCACTTCTTCAAGGCCTACATCGTGGACCAGGACGTGCGCGAGATCATCCAGCAGAAAGCCTTCCAGCGCCTGGCCAGCCACCCGGCCATGACCATGGAGGAGTACAAGGCCATCACCCCGGCCAACCGCCAGCGCGTACCGCAGTACGTGGACACCTACGTG
>DAORNP010000038.1:0-3868 GCA_035441065.1 Flavobacteriales bacterium
CATGGGAAGCGCGGCCAATCGGTAATTGTGAGGCAGGGGAGGGATCCGGTCTCACTGCCTTGTTCGAGGAGTTGGACGAGGGTGCGGCTACCGCGGAAGAGGCCTTCCTCCGATGAGGCTATTAACCGGATGCGCTCGGATTCAATGGTGAGCGTGTGCCATTCCCGTGGCAAGAGCGTGTCTGGGGTAATGAGGGCCAGCTCGATGACGAGCTCGCAGTCAATCGGCCTTCGCTGCTGCATCTCAGAGGTCTCGGCGCCCAGCAGGCCGGTCAGCTCGGTGCTGCTCCCTTGAAAAGCCCAACCGCAGGTGAGGTTGCAGGAGCCCGCTCTCAGCGAGAACTCGACCGGCTGAGGAATCACATAAGGCGATTGGGCCAAGGCGCTGGAGGCCAAGAGCATGAGCAGGGCAGGGGGGATTCGCATCGCGGTAAAGTTCGTTGGCTTGGGCGCATTGCCGATCCGGTTCAAAGCCGCATATTTGCGCCCCCAATTCAGGGGACACTAACAACAACCGCGACATGCCAACTCGCATCCGCCTTCAGAGGAAAGGCAAGAAAGGCCGGCCCTACTACCACTTGGTGGTGGCCGATTCCCGCGCACCCCGCGACGGGAAATACATCGAACGGATCGGTGCGTACGATCCCAACCAGAACCCCGCATTCATCGAGATTGAGCGCGAGAAGTGCCTGGATTGGCTCCAGAAAGGCGCCCAGCCCAGCGATACCTGCCGCGCGATCCTGAGCTACACGGGCATCGTGTACCGCAATCACCTGCTCAACGGGGTGAAGAAGGGCGCATTCACATTGGAAGAGGCCGATCGCCGTTTCGACGCGTGGATGAACGAGAAGAACGCCAAGGTCGAGGGCAAGCGCAACAAGCTGACCGATGGCAAGGACAAGGCCGCCAAGGACCGCATCGCCGCCGAGCTGAAGAAGAGTGAGGAGATGGCCGCGAAGCTCAGCGCCAAGCTGGCCGCTGCGAGCGCCGAGGCTCCTGCTCCGGTTGCCGAGGAGGCTCCTGCCGCCGAAGCTCCTGCCGCCGAAGCTCCTGCCGAAGGCGAGGCCCCGGCTGCTGAGTAAACGAACACGTTATCTATAGGAGCCTCTCGATTCGTCGGGGGGCTCCGTTATTTAAGGGTCTTCGGTTTCGGCGCCTCCGGCCCCTTGCCCACTTGGAAATTGCCTGCTTCGAACCGCCGCAGCAATTCCGCGATTCGCTTGGCCTTGGTGGGCTCCGTCTTCGCGCTGCCGACCCAGTAGCACATGCTGCGCTTCATGCCGGGCGTGAGCTTGTCCCATGCGGCCTTCAACTCCGGGAGGAAGTCGAGCGTCTCGGCCAGCGCTTCGGGCAGTTCCAACTCGTCCGGATTCGGGTGCTTCCAGAACTCCACCGCTACGGCGTCACCCACGCGTTTCAACTTGGCCGCCCGGCGGATGTCGCCACCCAGGATGATGATGTGAATCCCGCTCTTCTGCGGCATCAGAGCGCGATCCACCGCCACCCCGTTCACGGTGCCGAGCACTCGCACGCGCCCCCGGGTGCCGAACTCCTGCTCCACGTCCATAGGCACCTCCACGTACATGAAGGCCATCTGCGCGTTCATCTTCTCCAGCGGAGCAGTGAAGCGATAGGTCTTGGGCTTCCTGGCCAAGGTGGAGCAAGTGTAGGGAGCGCCATGAACATCGCGCGTTCACAAGGTGCCAACACCGGCACGGGATCGGGTGTGCGGCGCCCCAACTTTGCGGGCGAATCCAAAAGGTCCATCACATGAAGAAGTGGCTCAAGCGCATCATTCTCACCGTTGTCATCCTCTTCGTGCTGCTCATCGCCTCAGCGGTGCTCATCCCCATCCTCTTCAAGGACAAGATCGAAGCGGCGGTGAAGGAAGAGGTGAACAAGAACCTCAACGCCACCGTGAATTGGGGCGAATGGGACATCACCATCCTCAAGAGCTTCCCGGACCTCACCGTGGAGATCAACGACGTGAGCGTGATCAACGCCGCGCCTTTCGAAGGCATCGAGCTCGCGCGCATCGGTCAGCTCATCGCCACGGTCGATATCAAGAGCGTCTTCGGCGACCGAATAGACATCAAGCGCATCGGATTGGAGAAGCCGCGCATCCACGTGAAGGTGCTGGAGGATGGGCGCGCCAACTGGGACATTGCCAAGGCGGATACCAGCGCGGTGGCCGATGAGACGCCCGCCGACACCGCGGCCTCGAAGTTCGACATCGGCCTGCGCGACTACTGGATCAACGATGCCCGCGTAATCTACGACGATGCCTCATTGCCCTATTACATGGACCTGTTCGGCCTCGACCACAGAGGCACCGGCGATTTCACCCAGGACCTCTTCACCCTGAAGACCACCACCCAAGCCGATACCGTGAACGTGGTCTTCGACGGCGTGCAATACCTGCGCAATGTGAAGGTCGACATGAAGGCCGACCTGGACATGGACATGCCGAACATGAAGTTCACCTTCAAGGAGAACGAATTAGCGGTGAACGAGCTGGTCCTCGGTTTCGACGGCTACGTGGCCATGCCCGGCGACCCCATCGACATGGACATCACGTGGAACGCGAAGAAGACCGACTTCGGCACCCTGCTCTCGCTGGTGCCAGCCGCTTTCGCCAGCGACCTCAAGGGCGTGCAGATGAGCGGCAAGGCGGGCTTCAGCGGCTACGTGAAAGGCACGCAGAGTGAAACGAGCATGCCCGGCTTCGGTCTTGTGGTCGATGTGGATAACGGTCGGTTCAAGTACCCGGACCTGCCCGCGTCGGTCGATGACATCTACGTTGACTTGAAGGTGACAAGCCCTGGTGGCAAGGACCTCGATGGAACGGTGGTGGACCTCAAGCGCTTCGCGATGAAGATGGCGGGCAACCCTGTGGAAGCCAGATTACACATGACCAAGCCGATCAGCGACCCCAATGTGGACGCCGAGCTGAAAGCCGACCTCGACCTCGCCAGCGTGAAGCGGGTGGTGCCCATGGATGGGAACGAGCTCCAAGGAAAGCTCACCGCCGATGTGCGCATGAAGGGCGCCATGAGCGATGTGGAGGCCCAGCGCTACGAGAAGTTTCAGGCCGATGGCCGCATGTCCCTTGCCGGCATGACCTATCGTTCTGATTCGCTGCCTTACCCGGTTGGCATCACCAACCTGCTGTTCGAGTTCAGCCCGCGATTCCTTTCGCTTAGCGCCTTCGACGGAAGCGTAGCCAGCAGCCGCATACAAGCCAAGGGCCGCATGGATAATTACATCCAATGGTGGCTGCGCGACAGTACCCTCAGTGGCAGCTTCGACCTGATCGCTGACAAGTTCGACCTGAATGAGCTCATGGGGCCCAGCAAGCCTGCGCAGACCGAAGGACAGGCGGCACCCGATACCTCAGCGCTCAGCGTGATCGAAGTGCCCGGCAACATCGATTTCCGCATGGGCCTGAAGGTGGGCGAAGTCATCTACGACCAGATGAAGCTCACCAACGTGCGGGGAGGCATGCACGTGCATGATGAGCGCGTGGATCTGAAGGATGTCTTCTTCAACCTGTTCAACGGCAGCGTGACCATGGCCGGCGGCTACGAGGCCAAGGATGTGAAGGCGCCAAGCATCGATTTCCGTTATGACATCAAGGATCTGGACATCCAGCAGACCGTGACCTATGTGGATCTCGTGCAGAAGGTGGCGCCCATCGCCAAGACCTGCAAGGGCAGCTTCAGCACCAAGCTCGAGATGAAGGCAAGGCTCAACGAGCGCATGGAGGCCGACCTCAATTCCATCACCGGTGATGGGACCCTTGTGACGCGCAACGTTCAGGTCGATGGATTCCAGCCCTTGGTTGATCTCGCCAAAGCGCTAAAGGTGAA
>DAORNP010000038.1:3912-5688 GCA_035441065.1 Flavobacteriales bacterium
AATTCAAGGATGGCCGCATGATCGTGAAGCCCTTCAAGGTGAAGATCGACCGCGTACAGAGCGAGGTGCAGGGCAGTACGGGCTTCGCCAACCAGGACATCGACTATGACATGAAGGCGAAGATCCCCACCGATGTGTTCGGCTCCGGCGCAGCGCAGGCGGTGGGCGGATTGCTCGGCAAGGCCAATGCTGCCATCGGCGCGGATTTCCAGGTGCCGAAGGAACTCGATGCGACCATCAAGATCACCGGCACCATCACCAAGCCTGTGGTGAAGCCCGTCTTCGCCGGGGGCACCACCAGCGTGAAGGATGCGGTGGTCACCCAGGTGAAGGAGACGCTGAATGAGGAGATCGGCAAGAAGAAAGAAGAGTTGATCGCACAAGCCAAAGCCGAGCGCGACCGGCTAATCGCTGAAGCGCAGAAGCAGGCCGATCAGATGAAAGCCGATGCACGTCGTGAAGCCACCAATGCGAAGGCTCAAGCGTACAAGGCCGCCGATGATGAAGTGGCCAAGGTGGCCAACCCGCTGGCCAGGGCCGCAGCGAAGCTTGCAGCCGATAAGGCCAAGCAGGAAGCCGACAAAGTGGAGCAGCGCGCCATTGCCGAGGCGGATAAGAAGGCTGATGGCGTCGTGGAGGCCGCACGTAAACAAGGCGATGCTCTGGTGAAGAAGGCGGAGGAAACGGATACGACCGTGAAATGAGATTGATAAGGTGCTGGTTGAAGCTTTCAGGTCGGGCCTTGGTTTTCGCGTGCGCGGCTGCTGCAGGTCAGGTGCAGGCACAGGATGATGATCCGTGCGCCATGCCGACCGACAAGAAGGTCGTGAAGCTGCTCGATGAGGCGAGCAAAGCGAAAGACCCGAAGGACCGCCATGCCAAGCTCAGGAGCACCTTGGAGATCGATGCGGAATGCGTGGAGTGCAACTACCGATTGGGTCTATCGGCTTCGCGCATCGCACGTGAATCAGGCAAGGGCTTCAATGCGGCCATCAAGTACTTCGAAGCCGTTCAGGCCAAGTGCCCCAACTACCACAGCGACCTGCCCTACACCTTGGGCATGATGCGCTATGCCGAAGGCGATCATGCAGGCGCCGCGCGGGACCTGGAGGCTTTCCGGAGATTCCCCACGGACGATGCGGCGCGCGTGAGCAAGAACTACGATAAGCAGTACAAGGAGGTGGAGGCCATGATGCCGGAGCTGCAGTTCTACGCCGACTTCTATCGCAATACCGGCAACCTCAATCCGGTGTCGTTGCCGAATGTGAGTACGCCGAATGATGAGTACCTGCCGATGCTCTCCCCGGACAATGAGATGATCTTCTTCACACGGAAGCGCATGGTGAAATCCAAGGGCGATTTCGTTGGGCGCGATGTGGAAGAGCTCATCGAGGCCCGGCGCAAATCGACGCAGGAGGAGTTCAATGGTGGGCGTGTGCTGCCAGAGCCCTTCAATACCGGCGATAGCTATGGCGGCGTCACCATCAGCCTCAACAACAAGGAGATGTTCGTCACGGTTTGCGGCCCAAGGGACAGCCGGGGCTACAGCAACTGCGACATTCATCGCTCGCACTTCAACAGCAAGTTCAACCTCGATTTCGGGGGGCAGGAATTCGAGTGGGACGGGCTGAACGAGATTGGCGATGCCGTGAACGGTCCTGGCAGTTGGGAGAGCCAGCCTAGCCTCAGCGGCGATGGGCGCACGCTCTATTTCGCCACCAACCGCGAGGGCAGCAAAGGCATCGATATCTACTTCTCTACGCGCGAAAAGACCGG
>DAORNP010000038.1:5698-7437 GCA_035441065.1 Flavobacteriales bacterium
CGCGCAGCCTGTGCCTGGCATTAATACCGAAGGCGATGAGAAGGCGCCGTTCATGCACGCTGACAGCCGAACCCTCTATTTCGCCGCCAAGCCGACGGCTGATGGACGCGGGCATCGGGGCATCGGTGGCTATGATATCTTCTTCAGCAAGCTCAACGACGATGGCTCTTGGACCACCCCACGCAACATCGGCCATCCCATCAATACCGACCAGGACGAGCATGGCCTCATCGTGAGCGCCGACGGACGCACCGCCTACTTCGCCAGCGGCCGCTATAAAGGGGTGGGAGGGCTTGATGTCATGCGCTTCCCGTTACCAACCGATGTGCGTCCCGATGAAGTGCTGATCGTGAAGGGCGAAGTGAAGGACGAGAAGGGGCAGGTGGTGCGCGGCGCAACCGTTGAGGTGAAGTACATGGATACGCGCAAGATCGAGGTGATCAAGGCCGATAGCATCGATGGCCGCTACGCCACCGTGGTGCGCCTGAAGCCCGGCAGCGATGTGACGCTCACCGTGAAGAAGGAAGGCCACGTGTTCGATTCGCGCAGCTTCGCCATCGAGGACACCGTAAGGCAAGGCGTTGCCAAAGTGGATATGAGCGTTCAGAAGATCGAGCTGAACCGTAGCTACCGTGTCAACGACATCAAGTTCCCCACCAACAGCGCCGAGATCACCAAGAGCAGCGAGTACATCCTCGATGAGCTTATCACCTTCATGCAGGAGAACCCCACGATCAAGATCCGCATCGAGGGCCATACCGACAATGTGGGCCAGCTCGCCGACAACATGGCCTTGAGCAACGACCGGGCGTTCACGGTGATGGGCTATTTGCAAGGCAAGGGCATCGCTTCCCCGCGCCTCAGCTTCAAGGGGCTGGGTCCCACCAAGCCCGTGGCGGGCAACGATACCCCCGACGGCAGGGCCAAGAACCGCCGCACGGAGTTCGTGATCGTGGGTCGCTGACGGGCACTTCAGCGATTCAGCAACCGTTTGCGGGCCATTTGCAGATTCAGCATCTCCACCGCCACACTGAAGGCCATGGCGAAGTAGATGTAGTTCTTGTTGATGTGCTCGCCCATGCCCTCGATGAGCAGCGCCACGCCGATCATGACCAGGAAGGCCAATGCGAGCACCTTCACGGTGGCGTGCTTCTCCACGAAGGTGCTGATGGAACCTGCGGCGAGCATCATCACCAGCACTGCGATGACCACGGCTAGAACCATGATGATGATCTCATTGCTCATGCCCACGGCCGTGATCACCGAATCGAGGGAGAAGACGAGGTCGATGAGGATGATCTGCGCGATCACCGAGGGCAGCCCCTTGTGCCCCTTGGTGCGCGCGTGCTCCTCATCCTTGCCGGTGACTTTGGAGCGGATCTCCACTGTCGCCCAGCAGCAGCACGATGTCGCGGCCACTGAACGGATGCTCGAACAGGGTGATGAACGGCTGATCGAGTCCCATCACCCAGCTCAAGGAGAGCAGGAGTAAAATACGAGTGATCATGGCCAGGGCCAGGCCTAGCTGCCGCGCCTTGCGCTGATCGGCCTTCGTGGAAAGGCTATTGCTGATGATGGAGATGAAGACGATGTTGTCGATGCCCAGCACGATCTCCAGCGCGGTGAGGGTGAGCAGCGCGATGAGGCCGTGCGAAGTGAGCAGGACCGCGGGGTCGAGGTGCGAGAGCTCTAGCATGGGTGCGGGGAATGCGGCGCAAAGCTATTGACCGGAAACTCGT
>DAORNP010000038.1:7447-16184 GCA_035441065.1 Flavobacteriales bacterium
ACGATGGTCTCGTTCCGGTTCACTGGATTGAGCCAGTGGACCAGCCGGTCCATGAAGCCGGGCTCTGCCCTGCCGATCAGCTCCACGGACCCCATGACCGCTTCGATCCGTTGCTTGCGCGCCTCCAGGCCCTCCTCGCCAAAGAAGAGGATGGTGTTGGGCCTCGGCCGATCATTCTTGGCCACCAGCGCGGAATCCAGGTCGGCCGTGGGCTGTGTCCAAGGGAGCACAGTCATGTTCCATTGGCCGAGATAGAACAGAGGAGGCATCGGCGCTTCCCCCTCAACGGAATCCTCGATGATGAGCCCCAATACCGGGCCTAAATCACGCAGCATGGACAAGGACTCCACCCTGCTCCGTTTGCCATAGGTGGTACACAGCACGGGCAGCAGGATCAGGTTCAGCGCCCAAACGAAGGCCAGTGCGCCGGTCCAAAGCGCAGCCCTTTGCTGCCACCACTGGGAACGAAGGCGCCATTGCTCCCATCCGATGTAGCCCAGCACAAAGAACAAGGGCACGATGGGTAGCATGAAGCGTTCCTGCTTGTTGGGGAAATAGGAATGGATGGCGATGAAGAGCAGCACGGGCAGCCAGAGCAGCAAGGGTCTCGGCTGTCGGGCGAATCCGAAGAGCACGGCCAAACTCAACGGCGGCAGCAGCAGGCCCGCCAGAAGCAGCAGGTAATTGTACCACGGCAGCACGCCATAGGTAGTGGTGTTCGCAAGATTGTACAGGACGTATTGCGTGACCTCGACCCACGGCCGGCCCCAGAGGAAGTAATCGATGCCACCTTGGATAAGCGCCATCGGAATTACCACTCCGATGCCATACGCGAATGCCTGGTTCCACCGGCGGGTGATCAGGAAAGCCAAGCCGGGTCCTGCGGCGAAGAAGATGGTCTGGAAGCGCACATTCATGGCCATCCCGATCCATAGGCCCGCGATCAGCGCGGTGCGCCAAGCGCGATCCTCATCCGCATCGAGCAAGCGTAAGCTGCCGAGCATCAGCAGCGGTATGCACGCCACCTCGACCAGATTGCGCACACTGAGGAAGGGCATGAAACAGAAGAGCGCCAGGAAGAGGCCCGCTTGCCAGGCCACCCTTGGTCCCGATAACCGCAAAGCGATGCGGTAGCCCGTGCGCACCACGATCAGGCTCCAAAGCGCATGAAGCAGTCGCACCGCCAGCATCAGCACGCGCGGGTCGGTGATTCCGATGGCCTTGAGTGTGGTGAAGAGGATGAAATGGATGCCCACATAGAAGTAGCTGTGCCCGGTGGGCGTGGGAGCATCGCCCTGGTTCCACGGCAGCCAGTTGTTGTAATCGTAGCCTGCGGTCCAGCTGGCGGCCGCCTCGATCACTAGGAAGTGATCGTCGTGGGCGAAATAGCCGGGGCTGAAGAGCACCGCCACTAATCGCGGCGCCAACGCGATCAGGGTGAGCCAGCGCAACGCGCTCGCGGAGGGCGCTTCCCAGAATCGCTTCAAGGCTTCGGGCACGGCGGCGAAGATCGTATAGGCGCGGATGGCGCTGCAAGCGATCTTCGCGCCTCATCCATACCATGCGCATAGGCATTGTCTGTTACCCCACCTTCGGTGGAAGCGGCGTGGTGGCCACCGAGCTGGGCATGGCCCTGGCCGATAAGGGCCACATCATCCATTTCATCACCTATGACCGGCCCGTGCGACTGCGCGACCATCCCAACGTGTTCTACCACGAGGTGCGCGTGAGCGATTACCCGCTCTTCGATTACCAACCGTATGAGCTCGTGCTCACCAGCAAGCTCGTTGATGTGGCCAAGTATGAGGGGCTCGACCTCATGCACGTGCATTACGCCATACCGCATGCCAGCGCCGCTTGGATGGCGCAACGCATCCTCGACGCGCAAGGCATCCGCGTGCCCTTCATCACCACCTTGCACGGCACCGACATCACCTTGGTAGGGCGCGACCCCAGCTTCGAGCCGGTGATCACCTTCAGCATGGAGCGCAGCAATGCGGTCACCGCTGTGAGCGATAGCCTGCGCCGCGATACCTACTCCCATTTCCCGCTGAAGCGCGAAGTGCAGGTCATTCCCAACTTCGTCTGCCTCGACCAATACAAGCACCAGCACGATCCGGGCCTTCGCGCCCGCCATGCGCCGAAGGGCGAGCACCTGCTGGTGCATGTCTCCAACTTCAGGGCTGTGAAGCGCGTGGATGATGTGGTGGGCATGTTCAAGCTCTTGCGCCAGGTGTTGCCGGCGCGGCTGCTGCTCATCGGTGATGGGCCCGAGCGCCAGCGGATCGAGACCCAGTGCCGCAGTGAGGGTTGCGGCGATCAGATCCACTTCCTGGGCAAGATGACCCGCCCCGAGGAAGTAGTAGCCAGTTGCGACCTGTTCGTGCTGCCGAGTGAGACCGAGAGCTTCGGCTTGGCGGCACTGGAGGCCATGGCCTGCGGCGTGCCCGTGGTGTGCAGCGATGCCGGCGGCTTGCCCGAGGTGGTGATGCACGGATCAAGCGGTCTGCTTTGTCCGGTGGGCGATCAACGCGCCTTCGCCGATGCCGCGGCTGCGATCCTCAAAGATTCCACCGTGCATGCGGCATACCAGGCAGGCGCCTTGCGCGATGCGGCACGCTTCGATCTGAAAGCGATCCTGCCGCGCTACGAACAGCTCTACGCGCAAGTAATCGAACAAGTGAAGGCGTGATGGAGTACCTCAGTTCCCGCGTGAGCGTTGAGCGCGGCGATGGCCGTTGGAGCGTGGTGATCAGTGCGCGCCCCACCAAGTCCAAGCGCATCATGCTCCTCATCTGGGCAGCGGCCTGGCTCCTTTGCGGCGTGCTCATCATCGCGGAGCGCAACCAGGTTCCGGAGGGGGATCCGTTGCGCCAGTACCTGCTGGCATTCCTGGCTTTCTGGCTCTATTTCATGCTGAAGGTGGGCAAGGGCGTGCTATGGCGCCTCAAGGGCTTCGAGCTGTGGCGCGTGAAGGACGGCCAGCTCACCATCAAGGACAGCATCTTCGGTTACGGCCGCGCGCGCTCCTTCTTCGCTGAGAACATCGAGCAACTCGGCCTCTTGGCCATAGATCGCTCTTCTTGGAAATGGCAGTGGAACGAGAGCGTCTGGAACGTGGGGGGCGAGCGTTTGGGCTTCGCGCACCAAGGCACCAAGGTGGCCTTCGGCAAGAGCCTGACCGACGATGAGGCCAAGCGGTTGGTCCCGATGCTCAAGGATGCCCTGCGGAAGAGCAGCAAGACCGGTCAATAGCTGATCCGGAAGGCGTTGCCACGGAGCCTGCGCGTGTGCAGGCCATCGATCACCGATTCATGCACGAGCGCCCGCGCAGCAGGTGAGGCGAGCACTTCATCGATGCTTCGCACCGCGCCAGCTGGCACTCCGGCAGCGATCAAGCGCGGGAGCAATTCATCGCGGTGGCTCGCTTGGAACGCAGACGCCAAGGCATCGGCCAAGGCACTGCGGTTCAATACGCGTGCGCGGTTGCTTGCGAAGCGTTCATCGCGTGCCGTAGCATCAACGCCAAGTGCATGGCATAGCGCAGTGAACTGCGCATCGCTTCCAACCGCCAGGATGATGCGGCCACCATCGGAGCATGGGAAAAGCTCGCCATAGGGTGCGATGTTCGGATGCAAGGTGCCCATCGGTTTGGCCACCGCGCCTGTCATCAGGTGGTTGCTCGCTTGGTTCATCAGCCCGGCGAGCGCGGCTTCTTCCAGTGATACTTCCACATACACGCCCCGGCCATTCATGGCCATTTGCAAGAGCGCCACGAGCAGCCCTTCCTTGAGCTGGTGTGCGGCCAGTACGTCGATCAATGCCACGGGCAATTTGGCCAAGTGTTCGTCATCCGCACCTGTCATGCTGATCCAACCCGTCTCGGCCTGCAGCACCACATCGAAAGCGGGTCTGCCGGGCTGATCGGCGAAGCCCTTGATGTGCCCATGGATGAGCCTCGGATTCAACCCGCGCAGGCGCTCGTGGTCGAGGCCGAGCTTATCCGAATCCTCCTTCATATGATTGGTGATGAGCACATCCGCCTCGCTCAGCAACGCATCGAAACGTGCTCGATCGCTAGCATCCTTCAGGTTCAGGCGTACATGCTCTTTTCCATGATTCACGCTGCTGAAGTAGGCGCTCAAGGGACTGGTGGCATCCTCGATCGGGAGTTTCCACGAGCGGGTCACATCGCCTAGCGGCGGTTCCACCTTGATTACACGTGCGCCCAGCTCGGCGAAGAACATGCCTACTGCCGGGCCGGCTAGCACAGTGGCCGTTTCGATGACGAGGAGATGGGAGAGAGGGGCATCGCTCATGGCCGCCGAAAGTAGCCGGAGCCATCCAGGGGGCGATTGCTGTCAGTGTCCAGAACGGCTGAAACGCCGAAGGCCCCGCTTGCGCAGGGCCTTCAGGGTGCCCAGGACTGGACTCGAACCAGCACACCCTTTCGGGCGCTACCACCTCAAAGTAGTGCGTCTACCAATTTCGCCACCTGGGCAGGATTTCAAAGAAACCGAACGCACTGGCTGGTGCGCTCGGATTTCGTGACTCGGCTGGGGCTCGAACCCAGGACCCCAACATTAAAAGTGTTGTGCTCTACCAACTGAGCTACCGAGTCCTCCGACGCGATTTCCCGAAGGTCCCCGCGTCAAGGGGCGGCAAATGTAGAGATCCGTTGCACGCTGCCAAACGGATCATTTTTCCTTCTTTTCAATGATGGGGTGCCGCTCGAAGGGCAGGCTACGGTCGAAGAGCAGCCGGTAGGTTGCCAAGGTGCGGTAGTTCACGGCATCGAGGTTCTGGCAGACCTTGATCATGCGTGGGTTGAAGTCGCCGATCCAAGTAAGGATAGTGTCGCGGTATAATCCTTTTTGAACCAAGGTCTTCTCGGCGAAGACGATGAGCGCGCCTTCCATGCCCTTGCCTTGAAAGGGCTTGGCCACACCGAATACGATGCCTGTCATGGTCTTTACGGTCCCTCGCTTCTTGTGCCAGAGGAACTTCAGTTTGCCGATCCAGTTCAGGTCGCCATTCACGTATCGGAAGATCTCGTTCAGCTCGGGCAGGCTGATGTACATGGCAATGGGCCGCTCCTTCTGCCTGATGAAGATCAGCAAGCGCGGGTCCATCACGGGCTTCATGGCCTTCACGATCTTCAGGGCCGACGAGAGCTCCATGGCCTTGTGGTTGTCATGGTCCACCCAGGCGTCGTTGTAAACGGTGCAGAAATCCTCGGCGATCTGTTGCACGCTCCGGCCTGTGCAATCGTGGATGCGGATGTCGGGGTCGTTCTTGAGCTGGTTGTACTTCCGATGGAAGATGGGCTGCGCGGGAACATTCACCGAGCGCTTGAAGAAGAGCTGCTTGAAGTACACCTGGAAGCCGTAGGCCTCAAGCAGGTCCTTGTAATAGGGCGGATTGTAATTGGTGCCGTAGATGGGTGCATCGGTGAAGTTCTCGATGAGCAGGCCCCAGAACTGGTTGCGGTCGCCCAGATTGATGGGGCCATCCATGGCTTGCATGCCACGAGCGGTGAGCCACTGTTCAGCAGCCTTAAACAGCGTGTCGGCAGCAGCTTGATCGTTGATGCACTCGAAGAAGCCCATGCCCCCGGTGGGCTGCTTCTCGGTCCAAGCGGTGCGCGGGTTGATGAAGGCTGCGATACGGCCGATGCCTTTGCCCGCATCATCGTACAGTACCCAGCGGATGACCTCAGCCTGCTTTCCGCTGTCCTTGTCCGGCTTGAATAGTTTGTTCCGCTCCGGATCGAAGACCTTCTCGATGTCCTGCTTCAGGTGCGGGATCCAGTTCGAGTCGTCCTTGTAGATGCTCCAGGGCAGGCGCATCCAGTCTCGCAGGGTCTTCGGGTCCTTGGCTTCGATCAGCTTCATGGGGTATGCGCCGTTGCCCATGGCGATGGCGTGGCGGCGAAGTTCTTTCTTTGGTCGATGCCAATGCGGATTCGCGAAGAATGGCACGATCCCCGATCATGAACCGCCTTCTCCTCATCGGTTTCATGTGCAGCGGCAAGAGCACGGTAGGGCGCCTTGTTGCACAGCGGCTGGGCATGCCTTTCATCGACCTCGACCGGGTGATCGAGGCGCGCGTGGGGCCATTGCTTCCCTTTGTTCAGCGGGAAGGTGAAGAGGCTTTCCGAAAAATCGAATCGGAGGTGCTGCGCGAGTTGCTGTCAGGCGAGGCTGCGGTGATCGCCACAGGAGGCGGCACGCCCACCGTAGCGGGCAACTTGGATCAGATGCTGCGGGCTGGCACGATTATCTGGCTCGATGTCCCGCTCGACGCTCTCATGCCGCGGATCGAACGCGCTGGCGGCGACAGGCCCTTGCTCTTCGGGTTGAAAGGAGACGCCCTGCGCGCGCGCGTCGTGGACCTGCTGGAATCGCGGATGAGCGCATACATCCAAGCGCAGGTGCATGTGGATGGCGCAGGCACCCCTGATGAAGTTGCCGCGCGCATCGAGGCCGAGGTTTCCGCTCAGCGCAGGTGAACAGCGTCCTTGCGGCCGAACTCCACGCTGATGTGCTCTTGAAGGGTGGTGCTCAAGGTGAGACCGACGATGTCCGCGCGGATGGGGAACAGGCGGTGCCTGCGATCCACGAGAATGACTGTGGTGAGGCGTTTGATCGGTGCTTGAACCAGATGGCTCGCGGCATGCATCAAGGTGCGGCCGCTCATGAGCACATCGTCCACGAGCACCACCGCGCGGCCTTTCAGCTCTTTGCCCTCAACATTCATTTGGACTGGCCGCTCCAAAGGGTGGTCCTTATCAAGCTTCAGTTCCACCAAACGGATCTTGAACGGCGCGATGCCTTCGAGCAGGGTGGCCAGCCGTTTGGCCAATGTGGCGCCGCGCGGGACGATGCCCACCAGCACGATCTCTTTCTCGGTGTGATGCTCTTCGTGCAGCTGATGCGCTATACGGCGCAGTTTCCGCTGCACTTGCTCGTGGTCCAGCACCAGTGTGCGCTCGCTCATGCTTTGCTCGCCTTGGCTATGGCTGCGACGAGGGGCGCCAAGGTAACCGGAGGGCACCAAGGCCGCGATAGGCTTGCGTGCTTCAGGCCATTGACCAGCGGCAGCGCATCAGCCCAAGCGCACCGGTTTGAGCTTGGCCGTGGGGCGGAGGGCCTGCTCGCTCAGGTGGATCTGGCTGCCCACGTACTTGATCACGCGGTCTATCAGTTCCGATAGCGCCGGTGTCATCACGCGGATACGGATGCATGCTGGGCCGCAATCGAACCGCATCATCTCCCGCCTGAAGGGCAGCAACAGGTCGAAAGCGATGACGTGCAGCACCACGTTGTTCTTCTGCCCAGCGATGGCGAAGGCCGGTTTGCCATTTATCCTGTAGGTGGGCATGCGATACGAGAAGTCCTCGACAGCCTCTGGCCAAACATGACGGATGTGGCTCCGCAACGCGCCCAATTGCTCGCGCCGTTCGGCTGGCAGCGTCTCCAGGTATTCCTGCACTTCGATGGGCGCGCTCTTCATGTGCAATGCAGCCAGCGGCTGAAGATCGTGATTTGCACCGAAAGCCGGATACGGCTAATCGAGGCGATCGACCGAATCGGCGCGGACCTCAGAGCCATCCACCATGCGCAGATGGTCCGCACCGTCACGTGCGAAAACATCGGTGATGCAATCGGTTCTTGTCGTGCCATCCTTGAAATGAAGCGTAACCGGCCTTTTCAGCGTAGCCGCCTCCTCGAAACGATCGAGAAGCGAGCAATCAACAGAAGCCGAACGCTGAGCCTCCAGCCACAATTCGCGTCCCGCGCGCGGCGCAATGGAATTGCGGCACGGTTCCATCCGAACATCGGGGAACCAGCGCCGGAACAACGGCATGTAGTCCTCGCGGAATCCGCCGAAGGGAGGCTTGTCGGCGTTCAGTTCAGCGTTGAAGAGCACACCGACGAGTTTGCCTCCGGGCTTGAGGACCTTGTGCATGTGCTCAACATAGCGTTCGCGCAGCGCCGGGTCGAGCGCGCAGAAGAAGGTCTGCTCCAGAATCAGGTCGTAGCGCTCCCGATGCGCGAAGAAGTCGCCCACGATGAAGTGCTCGCGCGGGAATGACGGGCATCGCCCGAGCAGATCGCGCAAGGGCGCATCGGTGAGGTCGATCACGAACACGTTCGCGAAGCCGAGGCGGTGCGCATACTCAGCCTCCCACGCACGTCCGCCGCCGGGAATCAGGATTCGAAGACCCTTGTCGGTGAGCTGATCGATGTACTCCTTCAACGGAGTCGAAGGCGCCCCTATGTCCCAGCCCGTTTCACCGGTGGCGTAGCGCTGATGCCAGAAGTCGTGGTCCAGGTTCATCGTTTCACCAGTCGCACCACGTTCTCCACGTGGTAGGTATGCGGGAACATGTCGATCGGTTGCACGAAATCGATCACGTACTGATCCTTGAGGATGGCAAGGTCGCGCGCCTGCGTGGCGGGATTGCAGCTCACGTACACGATGCGCTTCGGCGCCAATTCGAGCAGGTGGCGCACAACCGGCTCATCCATGCCCGCGCGCGGCGGATCGGTCACCACCACATCGGGCACGCCATGCTCGCGCACGAAGTCGGGACTCAAGGTCTTCTTCATGTCGCCTGCTGCGAAACTCACGTTCGCTATGCCATTCGCCTCGGCGTTCACGCGCGCATCGGCAACGCCGGAGCCGGCGATGGCTTCGGCCAGGGCCACGCATGCGTCGTTGCCCGACTGGA
>DAORNP010000038.1:16236-26591 GCA_035441065.1 Flavobacteriales bacterium
CAGCCCTGCCAGGTCGCGAACGAGCCCATACATGGCCATGGTCTGCCGCGGGTTGGTCTGAAAGAAGGTCTTGGGGCCGATGCGGAAGCGCAAGGGCTTGCCGCCCGGACCATCGGGCAATTCCTCCACGATGTGGTCGCGGCCATGGAAGACGTGCGTGTCGAGGTCGTAGATCGTGTCGTTCCGTTTCGGATTTATCGTCCACAGCAAAGATGTGAGCTGCGGGAAATGCTGGAGCAGGGCGTCGAGCAATCGCTCACGCGGCTCGGTATCCTCATGGCCGAATGACAAGAGCACCATGCACTCGCCGGTGAGGGTGGTGCGGATGAGCAGATTGCGCAAGAATCCTTGGTGCGCGCGCACATCATAGTGTGAGAGGCCATGGTGCCTGGCATGCTCACGGACGAAAGCCCTGATGGCATCGCTCGGCGCGGGCTGCAGATGGCACTCGCTGATGTCGAGCACGCGATCGAAGCGCTGTGGGATGTGGAAGCCGAGGGCGTTGCGGTCCGTGAACTCATCCTGCGCGCCAATCTCCTCTTTCGTGAACCACCGGCTATTGCTGAAGGTGAACTCGAGTTTGTTGCGGTAGTGCGTCAGCTGCGGCGATGGCATGATGGGCGTGATGGCCGGCAACTCCAACCCGCCGAGGCGCACCAGGTTGTCCACGACCTGTTGCTGCTTGTACTCGATCTGCTTGTGGTAGCTGAGGTCCTGCCATTTGCAGCCGCCACAGGTGCCGAAGTGCTTGCAGAAGGCCGCAACGCGGCCGGGCGAAGGCACCGCGATGCGGATGGCCCTAGCCTCGGCGTAGTTGCTCTTCTTCGCCAGCACCCGAAGGTCGGCCACGTCGCCGGGCACGGCACCGGTAACGAAGACCACCAGGCCATCGACTTTCGCCAAGGATTTGCCGTTGGCTCCCGAGCCGGTAATGGGCACATTCTCCCAGATGATGGTCTCTTTCGGTTTGCGGTGTCGCATGTGGGCGCCAAAGATGGGCCGTCCCGTCGCGCCCCGTGTATTTTCGCGGCCCCATGATCCTTCCCATCCGCGCTTACGGCGACCCTGTATTGAAGAAAATGGCCGAGGACATCAAGCCCGGCCACCCTGGCTTGGAACAGCTCCTCGCCGACATGTTCGAGACCATGTACGCCGCCAATGGCGTAGGCCTCGCAGCGCCCCAGGTCGGCCACAGCATCCGCCTCTTCATCGTCGATGCTTCACCCTTCGCCACCGATGAGGACGGCAAGCCCACCGAGGAGGCGCACCTGAAGGACTTCAAGAAGGTCTTCATCAACCCGTACATCATCGAGGAGGAAGGGGAGGAGTGGCCCTTCGAGGAAGGTTGCTTGAGCATCCCCGGCATACGGGAGAACGTGCAGCGCCAGGAGCGCATCGTGCTGCAATATCAGGACGAGAGCTTCAAGGAGCACGAAGAGGCCTTCGAGGGATTCGCGGCCCGCGTGATCCAGCACGAGCACGACCACCTCGACGGCGTGCTCTTCGTTGATCACCTGCCCGCGCTGCGCCGCCGCCTGCTGCAAGGCAAGCTCCGCGACATCTCGCGTGGCAAGACAGACGCCAGTTACAAGCTCCGCTTCACCCCTGTGAAATAGCCATCCACATGAAGAAGTCCGCACTCGTCATTGCTTGCTCAAGCCTGCTGCTAGCCTGTGGCGGCGGCAAGTCCGAAACCGCCGATGCCAAGATGCTGGAGGCCCGTGATCGCATCCGTTCAAAAGAGGACTCGCTCTTCGAGCATCGCGCCTTCGATGAACGGTCGGCATTGGGCATGGTCGATGTGTACAAGGCCTACGCAGCGGCATATCCCCTCGACAGCATGGCGCCCGAGTACCTCTTCCGCGCCGCTGGCATGTACAAGAGCAATCGCCAGCCCGACCAGGCCATCGCGCTCTACGACCGCATCACGCATAATTACCAGAGCTGGCGCCGTCGCGTCGATGTGCTTTACATGAAGGCCCTCACGCTCGATGACGACCTGGATCAGGATGGCGAGGCTGAGCGCATCTACAAGCAGGTGATCAACGAGTACCCAGACCATCCGTTCGCCCGAGATGCCAGGGCCATGATCGAGAACCTCGGCCTCACGAACGAGGAACTCATCGCCAAATTCAAGGCGATGAACGAGGGGGCGGATCAGGAAGCGGAAGCCGCTCGCTGACTCAAGCCGACTGAGCTTTTTCGGTGAAGGCAGGCGCCAGGCGCAATTGGCCCTGGCCTACGATGCCGATGGCCCTGCCGGAGAGCTTCATGCCCGTGAAGGGAGAATTACGAGCAACACTAACGAGGTCACTCTCCTGTGGCGTCCATTCCGCTTCTGGGTCGAAGAGCGTGATCTCGGCCACCGCATCTTCAGCGATGTGCGCAATCGGCAGCCCGAGCACTTCGCGCGGGCCGGCAACGAAGCGCTCAATGATCCGGCGCAGCGAAATGGTCGGCCTGAGCGCTGTGTTGGCCACGGCGAACGCGGTTTCCAGGCCGATGGCACCGAATGCCGCTTGCCCCAGTTCCACTTGCTTGTGCTCGCGGTCCTCGGGACGGTGATCGCTAACGATCGCATCGATGGTGCCGTCCTTCAGGCCTTGTCGCAGCGCATCGATATGGGAGCGGTCGCGCAGCGGAGGCATCACCTTGTAACGGCTGTCGAACCCGCGCAGGCAGGCATCGTCGAGCAGCAGTTGGTGCGCGGCAACCGATGCAGTGACTTGCAGTTTCCGAGCCTTTGCTTGCCGTAGCAATTCAACGGCTTGCGAGGTGCTCACGGTGGCTGCATGCAGATGACCGCCGGCGTATTCGGCCAAAGCGATGTCGCGCGCTAATTGGATGGCTTCAGCTTCAGCGGGGATTCCACGGATGCCCAGGCTCGTGCTCATAACGCCTTCGTGCATGAGGCCATTCGCCGCCAGATGCTTGTCCTGTGCGAAGGCCATGATGGGAGGAGCACCACCGGGTAGACCAGCGCTGTACTGCAGCGCCAGGCTCATCAGTCTCGAGTTGCTGATGGGACGCTGGTCATCGGTGAACCCGACCGCACCCGCCGTGCGCATGTCGGCGATCTCTGCGAGCTGTTTGCCCTCGCAGCCTTGGGTGAGTGCGCCCAATGGCAAGAGTCTCACAGCATGGCCTTCGGCCTTGCGCAAGAGGTAGCCCACGCCCGATCGGCCATCGGTGGCCGGCTCGGTGGTAGGAAGCACGCAAACAGCGGTGAAGCCCCCTGCGGCTGCGGCATCAAGACCATTGGCGATGCCGCATTTCCATTCATGGCCCGGATCACGGAAGTGCGCGCGCAGATCGATCCATCCCGGACTGATGTGCAACCCTTCGATCCGAACCTCACGGGCTTGTCCTTTCGGCAGTCGCTGACCGATGCGGGCAATGACGCCATCGCGAATCAGGATGTCCTGCTCTGTTCCGTGATGGGGGCCACCAGGGTCTACGACATTTACGCGACGCAGGATCAACTCGTTCATCGGCGTGATCTGAGCAGGATGGTTTCCAATGCGAGCATCAGCAAGGCGAGCAGGATCAGCCATTTCCAGAGCTTGCTGCCCTCGCCGAGCTCGGCCAAACGTAGCGAAAGATCATCGCCGGGATCCAGTACGCTGAAGGTGGTGAGTCCTTGCTGCTGAATGGTCGATTGGAGTTCGCTTACGGTAAACGCCCGCAGGTCGCTCTCGAGCCGCGATCGGTTCATGGCAAAGCCGGCCAAGGTGTCGCCATCAGCGGAGACCAGCGCATAATGACCCGGCGGCAGGTCCACATCGTGAAGCACCAATGCTGCTCCCGTCATGGAGCGCCGCAGCTCGGGGATCGATTCAATACCAGAAGGTCCCATGAGGCGCGGTGGCTTTTCACCGGCAACCGAGATGCCGTTCACGGGCAGGCTCACTTCCTCACCGATCACCGAATAGGGCGGTGGCGACGATCGGGCCAATTCGGCCATGCGAAGCAAAGTGGCTGCAAAGAGCGCGTGCCGGGTTAGGCTGCCGCTGCGTTCGGCAAGCGGTGCGGCGAACAGGTAGATGGCACCATCACCGATCCGGGTGCGTGTGAGGTAAGGCAGCCCATCCTGTGTGCGCAGCAGGGCATCGCTTCCGGCAGCAGGACCTAGGTGCCAACGCTCGCGTGCAACGGGCAGGTCAACCCGCTGAGGCATGGTCTGGAACATGTCCTTATAAAAGGGTTGGTCAAGGTCGATCCGGTCAACGCGGGCTAAACCGGTATCGAGTCTTGTGGCACTGGCTCCAGCCGAGGAGAGGAGCGGGCTGTAAAGCGCTGGGTCTCCTTGGCTGGGGGGAAGAACAGCCAAGCTGCCGCCACCGCGCACAAAGCCGTCGAGCGCCTGGGCCAGGCCGCCGGCAATGGCCGGCAAGCCATTCAAGATGAGGAGGTCCTTTCCGGCAATGGAGGCGATCTCCAGGCTCCGATGGTCCGACACGGTTAGCGTGTAAGCACTGTCGGTGCCGTATACCGCGCTGATGGCACGATCGCTCGCAGCATCGCCACCGCTAACCAACATCACACGCAGCCGGTCGATGGTGCTGTAGGCGAGGTAGAGCCGGTCATCAAAGGTCACGGGTTGATCCGCCAAAGCGACTTCGGACCGGTGCCCTCCGGGTGCGTCGTTGTTGAAGCGAAGCACGGTATCAACCGTTGCTCCGGGGCCTGCGTTCATCGTGACCAAGCCGCGTTGCTCACCATCGATGGCCAAGCGCACAGGCACGCTGCTGCGCGCATCGGACCCGTGATTCGTAATGCGGACATGAAGTTCCTCTGTTTGGCCCAACCGCCGCACCGGCGACCCGAACCACACCGAGTCGAGGGAAATGTTAGCTGCTGCGGAGGAAGCGATGGGCACGATCACAGTATGCGTGGTGCTATCGTCGCGCCAAGCCTCCACGTCGGTGATGCTCCGCTGCAGGTCCGTGAGGATGAACGCGCGCTTGCGCGCGGCTTTGCTCTCGGCGAGCGCCTCACGCTGCCTTGCCAGCACGCGGGAGAGCTTCCGTGTCCAAGGCCCTGCTTGCGCCTGACCGGAAGCGATGAGCGCTTCATCCAGGGTCTGCAGGCTCTGCTGGCGCGCCTCGAACCTGCCCGTGAGCACCTGGAAACGGTCGGTGACGCCATGGGCCATCGCAATATCCTGGGCACCCTTGCGCGCTTGATCGATCAGACGCCCTTGCGGGTTCTCGCCGTCCATGCTGTAGCTGTCGTCGATGTACAGGGAGATGGCACGCTCGCCACCAATGGGAGCGCCATCGCCGCCGGGAAGGCTGGGCTGCGCAAAGGCGAGCACCAGCGCCGCAATGGCGATGCATCGCGCGATGAGCACCAGCCAATGCTGCACCTTCCGCCGCGCTCGTGTCTGCTTGGTGACCTCGGCCAGCAGGCGCACATGCGGGAAATCGATCCGCTTGAAGCGCCTGAGCTGGAAGAGGTGAATGAGGACCGGGATGCTCAGGGCGGTGAGTGCCCATAGGAACTCCGGATGCAGGAACGACATGGGCGGCGAAGGTATCTCGCCCAATGAGGCGCTCAGCGCTTGCCAGCGGGTCTGCGCGATGCGCCGCTGATGGCATTGGCAGGCAAGGGCTGCGAACCCGGCACGATCATGCGGAATTCCACGCGCCGGTTCATGGCGCGGCCCTCTTCGGTCTTGTTGCTGGCGATCGGCTGGTTCTTACCATGCCCAATGGGTACCAGGCGGTCAGGGAGTACGCCTTCCTCCACGAGGTAGTCAAGCACGGAGCGCGCACGGCTCTGGGAAAGGTCGTAGTTGTAGCGATGACCGCCTATATCGTCGGTGTGCGCCTCGATGACCAGATGGAGTTCGGGATGCTGGCGCATGAGTCCCACCACTTGGCCAAGCACCTCGTGCGAGCCTTCTTCGATTGCGGCGCTCTTGAAAGCGAAGTGAATGGCGCTGGTACGGAGCTTCCGGTGGTTGAGGTCCTCCAATTTGGTCAGGTCCAGCTGGCTCAGATCAAGGAGTTTCTCCTCGCGCAGTGAGAACACCTCGGCATCGAGGAACTGGAGTTCCTTCACTTTCCTGAAGACCTGGTAAAGCTCCTCTGCGCTCTTGGTCTCACCCACCGAATAGGTGTACGTGGAAGTGATCGGGTCGAAGCGCTCGATCACGCGATAGAATTTGCGCACCTGCACGAAACGGGCATCATCCAGGTCTACCCGGTCCTTGCTGGCGAAAAGCTGGACGCTGAAGAGCACATCGGCGTTGTCATCACCCTTGAGCATTGCCTCATCGAAGGGCAGTTCCTGATACTCGAAGGAATGCGTCTTGCCGAAGGCGTCCTGGTACTCGGCAACAACCGTGGCATCCTCATGGTCCTTGAAACGGTCGATTACCACCACCGTGCGGGAGTTGCATCGGTTGGGGATCTCGCCTTGCGCATCGGGCGCACCGATCACATGCAGCTTCACCTCGTACACGCCAGCCTGTTTGAAGGCATGCACAACGCGCGCTCCTTCGTTGCGCGATCCGTCGCCAAGGTCCCACTGGTATTCAACCGGATTAAGCCCCGGGAGATGGCTCAGCGCGCTATGGAGCTCAACCCTGCGGCCCGTGCGTACGGTATCCTGCACAGCCACCCAAGCCTGTGATTTATCGGAGACTTGAATCTGCTGGGTGCCCAGGTCGTGGAAGATGTCGCCGCTCTTGCGGTCAACCAGCAGCGAGCGCACTTGGTAAGCGCCTGGCTTGTCGTAGCAATGCTGTGCCTGGTAGCCCTTGATCCGCGTGCCATCGCCCATGTCCCAATAGTGATCCACGGGAATTGCCGAGGTTGCCGCGTGCGAGCGCTTGCGCATCGAGTAGCAATAATTATTCGGCTTCTGCGCATTGCAATCGGTGAATTTGGGCACGGTGCGCTTCACATGGAAGATGGCATCTGTCCCATTCCGGTCGGAACCCATCAGCGCGTGGTATCCGGCGGGGAATTCATGGTATCCATGGTCATTACTCGCGCTGTTCACGGGGGCTGGCATGGCTTCGGGCAGCGACCAGCCGCTAGGCGTGGGCCGAACGAAATAGATGTCGAGTCCGCCCATGCCACCAGCGCGGTTGCTGGAGTAATGCAATGTGCCGTCTGACTGTATCCGCGGATAGACCTCGTCGAACGCGCTATTCACGTTAGGTCCAAGGTTCTCGGGAACGCTCCATCCGGAAGGGGTACGTTCACTGCGATAGAGGTCCATTCCACCGTACCCGCCCGGCCGATCGCTGGCAAAGACGAGGGTATGGCCATCGGCCGAGAATGCCGGATGCATGTTCGAGCTCTTCGGCTCATTGTACTGGAAAGGCGCCGGCGCGCTCCATGCGCCAGCCTCCAGCTGAGAGAAGAACAAGCCGAGCTGGCCATTGGCAGCACGCATGTTCGAGAGTCTCTTCGGCAGCACCTGGTTGCGTGTGTAGCAGATGGTGCGGCCTTGGTCCGCGAAGCTCGCAGGCCCCTCGTTCACCGGAGTGCATAGGTTCTGGCTGAAGAGCACGGGAGCGCTGGCTTTGCGTTGCGCGTAAGGGACATAGTAAAGGTCGCTCAGGGCCTTGCCGCTTTCCGCATCGACGAAGCCGATCAGCGCCGCATTGTCGCGCACGCTGCACATCACGAACCCGCTGTCGAGCACAACCGGCGCATAGTCCTCGCCGGCGGGATTGATGCCTACGGGATGCACTTCCAGGATCTGCTGCGCACGACCGATGAGTGCGGCGATGGCCATGAAGAGGAGTGGGAGAGCGCGCTTCATGGGGTTAGAAGTAACGCGGGTCCCTGACCCGTATGCGGTAGCCGAATTCGTACTGGATGAGCAGCTCATGGGAGCCTCGATGGTAGGCGTTGATCCGGGAGAAGCCCGCATCGTAAGCATAGCCCACTCGCCATTGCGGGGTGGGCAGCACCTCAACCATGCCGATGATCGCATCGCCGGTGCGCACTGACGCGCCCAGCCAGACCTTGTCGCGATAAATGAGATTGGCGCTCACATCGCCCTGCACGCCGCTGGAGAGCCGATAACGAATGAGCGATGTTGGCTTGACCTTGAACTCGTCGTTCAATGCAAAGACATATCCGCCAGTGATCATCGGCTCAAGGTCGATGCGTTCTTGGGAAAGGCGGTAAGTGCGGTTCACGACATCATAGCGATGCGCGAGCATGAATGGCACCGAAGCGCCCACGTACCACTTCTTGGTGTGATAGAGCAGGCCCGCGCTGAAATTCGGCCTCGCTGCCCCGCGCGTATCGGCCGCGAAGCTCGGGTCGTTGCCGTCCTGCGTGGCCACTTGGCTCCACTTGGCGCGATACAGGCTCACGCCAGCACCAAAACCCAAGGCCAGCTTGCCCTTGTTCGGCATCTTGATCCGGTAGGCATAGTTGGCCAGGATGCCCGTCTCATTGCTCACGCCGATGCGGTCGTTGAACACCATAAGGCCAAGGCCCACCTTGCTGCGTTTCACAGGGGCATGCACGCTCATGTTCTGCGTTACCGGTGCTCCGTCGAAGCCTACCCATTGCTGTCGGTGAGTCAGCGTAGCGCTGAGCACATCCCTGCTCCCGGCGTAGGCCGGATTGATGGCGAGCCCATTGAAGAGGTACTGGCTGGTCAGAGGCGTGTGCTGTCCCATGCAATCCACTGCGAGGGCCACCGCCAGTATCGGAAGAATGGCTTGTAGTGACCTCACCGCTTGATGATGACGTGGCCGTTGTACGAACGTCGGCCGGTTAGGTTAAGCACGTAGAAATAGGTGTCGTCCGGAAGGTTTTGGCCATTCCGGGAGCGACCGTCCCATTCGCTCGCATAGGCATCGGCCTCATAGACCAGCTTGCCCCACCGATTGAATACCTGCAGGCCACTGCCAGGGTAAGCCTCGATACCACGGATCTCCCACCGGTCGTTCACGCCATCACCATTCGGGCTGAAGCCTTCAGGGATGAAGAGGTCGTCAACATGGATGATCACAGTGTCGTTTATTGAAGCGCACTGATTCAGCGTGGCAGCGAGCACGATGGTGTTCGCTCCGATGGATAGGTCGTGTATGGCCGTGGTGCTGTCACCAGGCTGGTCGATTGAGCCGGATCCCGATAGCACCCACCAATTCAATGTGGTGCCAGGCGACGCGCTGCCGATGAGCGTGGTGTGATCAACGACCGCGAGTTGCTGGTCCGGTCCAGCGTTCACCCAGATGGCCGGGCTTGGGTCGATGAGCGTGAGCCATGCGGTGTCCGCAGCCATGCATGCGCCGTTGCTCACGGTCCAGATCATGGCATACAAGCCAAAGGTGCTTCCGCTCACAGCGAGATGCGGGTCGCTGGTTGCTCCATTGGGCGCAATGCTGAAGGGCACTGTCCAAGAGCCTGGCGTTCCTCCCAATGGAGCTTGCATGTTGCCGCGCAGGCCGCAGACCACCACATCGGGGCCAGCATCGGCAATCACTGCGGGCAACACTGTGATGCTCTGGGTCGATTGGGCGGAGCAGCTGCCAATGGTGGCCGTGTAGGTGATGCTCACGGATCCAGAAGCCGCAGCCGGGTCGAAGTAGCCGTTGCTGACTCCAGCGCCCGCCCACGAGCCGCCGGTGGTGCCCGTGACCAAAGGGGGCAGTTCCAGCAGGCCAGCTGTAGCGCACAGTGCGTTCGGTACTGTCCAACTCGCATCCGCATTGGCAGCGATGGAGATCACTTGGGTCTCAGCAGCCGGACACGCGCCGGCGATTGCATAGCTCACGGTGTATTGCCCCGGAGTGCTCTGGTTCACATTGATCTCGCCCGTTGATCCGTTGATCAGGAGTCCATTCGGGAAGGCAGTGAATACGCCGCCGGCTTGCGCTATCCATGGAGATGGCGAAGCATCGCCGTGGCAGTATGCGCTCTGTGCGTAGGCGAATGCAGCATCCGTGCTTCCGAGGAATTCGATTGTCACGGTATCCACGGCGAAGCAGGTGCCGATCTGCACTTCCCAGTACAGGTCGAAAGTGCCCGTTTGCATCGCGATAACCGATGTCTGCGGATCGTTGCTATTTGTGAAGGAAATGCCTTGTGGGCCACTCCAGGAACCAACGCCAATGGCCTCAAGTGTTGTTGTCAAGCCGCAAACAGCCTGGTCGGAACCAGCATTGGTCGTGCAGTCGACTGAGACGCCCATGCACGCGCAGTTGGAGTTCACCACATCGTCGATCGTGTTCGGGTTGCCATCGTCGCAGGCATCGCCTGGCGCGAGGTTGGCCAGGAAGGGGCATGGATCGATGGTGTCGCACAACCCATCGCCGTCGCTGTCCTGCAAGATGCCCATGCAGTTGCAGCTCGCGTCAAACACATCGTTGATGG
>DAORNP010000039.1:0-8168 GCA_035441065.1 Flavobacteriales bacterium
CGGGTAAGGGCATGATGCCGATGTCGATGGCGCGCAGGTCGTCCAGCTCGGTGTACTTGCGCCAAGGCAGGCCGGTGATGCCCAGCTCGGGCATCCGGAAGGCGCCATCGCCGATCACACGGAAGGTGACGCGCTCACCGTAGCGCTCCCGGATGGCGCTAAGCGCTGGTATGGCGTATTGGAAATGCTGGATGGTGGTGATGCTGCCACTCCAGCCGATGCACACAGGGCCATCGGGGCGCGCACCCCGCGGCGTGTACTCGTCGGTGTCGATGGTGGTGGGCACGATGTGCACGGCGCTGTTGAAGCGCTTGGCGTATTCCGCCAGGGAGGCGTTGCCCGCGAAGATTCGGTCGGCGAGGGCGATGAGCTTGCTCGTCTTTCCGGGGTCCTTCACCCATTTCCAGCGCCGATTGGCATCGCTCACATTGCTCAGCCACACGCTGTCGTCGAAGTCGAAGACCACCTTCGCGCCTCGTTTCTGCAAGCCGCGCTCGAAGAATGTACTGCGCGTCATCAGCGCCTCGCGCGATATGAATACGATGTCGAAGTCCTTGGCACGCGCAAGGTCGCGGCGGCGCTTGCTGATGCAGCGGCCCACGAAGCGGATCTTCTGTGCGAAATGGCCCGGCTTGTAGAGGAAGGCGTCGTCGCTGGCCTCCACCAGGTGGCTCAGCTCGCAACGCCAGCCCTGGCCCTGGAGCCAATCCATGTACTGCTCGAAGCGGAAACGCTGGCTGGGGTTGCGGCCCGCGCGGTGCGTGGCAACGAAGAGGATCGAGGGCATCTGGAAGGCGGCCGAAGATAGAAGCGGCTCTTCAGCCCTCCCTCCAACTCGGCGGCAGCTTCTGCTCGATCTCGATGTTGCTGAAGCGGCCGCTGGCGCGCGCGCCGGTGGCTTTCGCCCAAGGGGCCATGCGCGCAAGGCCCTCGGCCAAGGTGGTCTCCCGGCGCTTCCCGAAGACCCGCTCCACCTTGCTGTGATCACTGAAGGCGAAAACCACTTCGTTGCGGGCTTCTAAGTGCTTCACTTCCCCCTTCATCCCCATGGCGTCCTGCACCAGGCGTGCGAGTTCGTTCACGGTGTAGGGCGAATCGGCGCCCACGTTGAAAACCTCGCCGAAGGCCGACGGTGTGGTGGCTGAAGCGGCGATGATGGGCGCGATGTCGCCGATGTAGGTGAAGGCGCGCTTTTGCTCGCCATCGCCGAACACCGTCATGGGCTGGCCTTGCATGAGCTGGTTCATGAAGATGCCCACCACGTTGCGGTAGCGGTCGCCGAGGTTCTGGTACTCGCCGTAAACGTTGTGCGGTCGGAACACCACGTAATCGAGCCCGAACATGTGGCGCGCGGCGTAGAGGTCCATCTCCACCGCATACTTGGCCACGCCGTAGGGATCCTCGGGCTTGGGCACCATGTCCTCGCGCATGGGCGGAGGAAGCGCGCCATACACGGCGATGCTGCTCGTGAACACGAAGCACTTCACCCCATGCCGCACGCTGGCATTGATCAGGTTGACGCTGCCGATGAGGTTGTTGGTGTAGTTGAAGCGGCGAATGAAGTGGCTGAGCCCTTCCGCTGCGTAGGCGGCCAAGTGGTACACGTAGTCGAAGCGGTGCTCAGCGAAGAGCCGCTCAATCAGTTCGTGGTCGGTGATGCTTCCTTTCACGAAGTCGGCGCGGGGATCGACTTGATCAGCGAAGCCGCCGCTGAGGTCGTCGAGCGCCACCACGGTGTGGCCCATGGCGAGGAGCTCCTTCACGACATGTGCGCCCATGAAGCCGGCGCCTCCGGTAACGAGTGATACTGGCATGTGGATGATTCGGGGCGAAGATGGCGAGTGAAGACGAAGCAATGCGCCTGCGGATGCCGAGCGGCCTATCCGATGAAGGCATTCACGGCGTTTTGCACGCGTGCATTGATGTCGTCAGTGGGCGCAACTTGGAAGTGCTCGCCGGTGATGCGCTCATAGAGTTCCACGTAGCGATCGGTCACGCTCTGCACAAAGGCATCGTCCATCGCAGGCACTTGCTGGCCCTCTTTGCCCATGAAGCCGCCAGCGATGAGCCATTCGCGCACGAACTCCTTGCTGAGCTGCTTCTGGCGTTCGCCCTTGGCTTGGCGCTCGGCATAGCCCTCGGCGTAGAAGTAACGCGAGCTATCCGGCGTATGCACCTCATCGATCAGCAGGATGCGGCCATCCGCTGCGCGGCCGAACTCGTACTTGGTATCCACCAGCAAGAGGCCCCGCTCCTGCGCCATGCGCGAGCCTTCCGCGAAGAGCGCGAGCGCGTAGCGGCACATGGTATCCCACTCCTCTTGGGTGCAAAGCCCACGCGACAGGATCTCTTCAGGCGTGATGTCCTCATCGTGCCCTTCATCGGCCTTGGTGCTCGGCGTGATGATCGGTTCAGGCAGGCGATCGCCCTCCTTCAAGCCATCGGGCAATGCGGCTCCGCAAAGCGTGCGCTTGCCTTCATCGTAGGTGCGCCAAGCATGTCCGGCCAGATAGCCGCGCACGACCATCTCCACTTTCACCGTCTCGCAGGCATGACCGATCACCACGTTGGGATCGGGCTGCGCGATGGCCCAGTTGGGCGCAACATGGCGCGTGGCATTCAGCATGAACCAGCTGAGCTGGCTGAGCACCTGCCCCTTGTGCGGAATGCCGCGCGGCAGCACTACATCGAAGGCGCTGATGCGGTCACTGGCCACCAGGATGATGCGGCCATCGGCCAAAGTGTACACATCGCGCACCTTGCCGCGATAGACCTTGGTGATGAGCGGGTGCCGGAGATCGGAACGGACCAATGTGCCCGTGCTTTCGATGGTCATGGTTGAAGCTACTTGGTTGATTGGCCGCCTTGCTCTCTTTCCTTGAAGGCTCCCAGCACGCGGATCACGAGCTCGTGGCGGATCACGTCCTTCTCATCGAGTTCCACCACGCTGATGCCAGGTACGCGCCGGAGCATCTCCACGGCGGGCATCAAGCCGCTCGGCTGGTGACCGGGGAGATCGACCTGGGTCACATCGCCAGTGATGACGAACTTGGCGTTGCGCCCCATGCGCGTCAGGAACATTTTGATCTGCGGGAGTGTGGCGTTCTGCGCCTCGTCGAGGATCACGAAGGCATTGTCGAGCGTTCGGCCGCGCATGAAGGCGAGTGGAGCGATCTGGATCACGCCTTCTTCCAGGTACTCGCTCAAGCGCGAGGCCGGGATCATGTCCTTGAGTGCATCGTAGAGCGGCTGCAGGTAGGGATCGAGCTTCTCGCGCAGATCGCCCGGAAGGAAACCGAGGTTCTCCCCTGCCTCCACCGCCGGCCGCGTGAGGATGATGCGCCGCACGTTCCGGTCCTTCAGTGCCTTCACCGCAAGGGCAACGGCAGTGTAGGTCTTCCCCGTACCTGCCGGGCCGATGGCGAAGACCATGTCACTGTCTCGCACGGCCTCCACCAAGCGTTGCTGGTTTGGCGTGCGTGCCTTCACGCGCAGGCCGGAGTTGCCGAACACGAGCACATCGTCCTCCCCTTCGCCGGTGCTGCGCGGTGCATCGCCGCCGCCCATGATGTCGTCGAGCACCTTGCGGGGCAGCTCGTTGTACCGCGTTACATGCCCGAGCAATTCAGCGAAGCGCGCATCGAACAGGGCGATGTCGTCGGGCGCGCCGCTCACCTTCAGGGTATCGCCGCGCGCCACGAGGCTGAGCTTGGGGAACAGGCTGCGGATGATGCGGAGGTTGGCGTCGTTGGCTCCGAGGATGTCCACGGGATCAACGCCCGTGATGGTGATCAGCTTCTCGCTCAATGGTCAGCGGTGGTGTGTTGAGAACTTCCGGGAATGGCGTTCAGCAGCCCTCTAGTTTTGACCGCCCGAAGGTAGACGCGCGATGGCGATCATCACCCTGACGACCGATATGGGTACCAAGGACCACTACGTGGCCGTGGTGAAGGCTGCGATCATGCAGCAGGAGCCGAGCGCCTTGGTGGTTGACATCACCCACGAGGTAAGGCCCTTCCACACGGCCATGGCGGCGCATGTGGCGCGCAATGCCTTCCCTGCTTTCCCGGCCGGCAGCATCCACATCATCGGCGTGAATCCCGAGGCCGATGCCATCACCGCGCACGTGGTGGCGCGCCACGAGGGCCATCATTTCATCACTGCCGACAACGGGATCCTGCCGCTCGTGTTCGAGGGCCGACCCTACGAGGCCTTTGAGCTCACCATGAAGCTCGACGACCATCACGCGGCCTTCCCCACGCGCTCGGTATTCGTGAAAGCGGCCTGCCACTTGGCGCGTGGCGGCACTGCCGAGACCATCGGCCGCCGCATGCCGAACCTGCGCGAGCTCATCGGCTTCGCTCCATCCATCCAGGAGAATGCGATCGTTGGACGTGCCACTTACGTGGACCACTACGGCAATGTGATGACCAACATCAAGCGCTCGCTCTTCGATGAGATGGTGAGCGGCCGATCGTTCCGCATCCGCTTCGGCCGCACCGCCAACGACCTCACGAAGATCCACACGACCTACAGCGATGTCTCCAACGGCGTATGCCTGGCCTTCTTCAACGCCAGCGGGCATCTGGAGATCGCCGTGAACAAGGGCAGCGACGGGAATGGTGGCGGAGCCTCCCGGCTTTTGGGATTGCACGAGGGTGATGCCGTGCGCGTGGAGTTCAGTGCGAAGCGCTAAGGCCACGGATGCCCCTTGAGAGGCGTCCTCTTCAGCGAGCCTACTTTCGTCCGGGCACAACCGCGCATGCGCCGAGCATCGATAACACTCATCGCCACCCTGCTGGTCTCGGCTTGCTTCGCACAGGCGCGCTTCGTCGAGAACAAGGGCCAGTGGCACGAGCGCGCAGCATTCCAGGCTGAATTGAATGGCGTGGTGCTTTGGATCGAGAACAACGGCGTCACCTTCGACCTATACGATGCCGAGACGCTGGCCGCTGCGCATGGCGACATCCGCAAGGAGCCATCGGCCGTGCTACGTCGACATGCCGTGCGGATGCGGTTCGTCTCGGCGACGCGCGATGCCCAAGCCTCCGCCGTGCATCAACTCCCCAGTCACCACAGCTACTTCATCGGCAACGACCCGAAGCGCTGGGCCGGAGCAGCGAAGGCATACACAGAAGCGCGGATCGCCGGAGTCGCGCCGGGTTGCGATGCCGTGTTCCGCGCGGCGCGTGCTGGTGCCAAGTACGATGTGGTGGTGGCGCCAGGCGCGGACCCAACGGCCATCGGCATCGCCTTCGACGGCGCTGACAAGGTGGAACTGCGCGGCGCTGCGCTGGTGGTGCATACCTCCTTGGGTCGATTGACCGAGCGCATCCCCTTGGCCTATCAAGACATCAACGGCGTGCGTCGCACCGTGCATTGCCGCTACACGCTGAAGGATGGCATCGTCGGCTTCAAGCCGGGCGATTACGATCGTACCCATGCGCTCGTCATTGATCCCACCTTGCGCTTCGCCACCTACTCCGGCTCCTTCAGCAACAACTTCGGCTACACCGCCACCTTCGATCAGTTCGGCTTCCTGTACGCGGGGAGCACGGCCTTCGGCAATCAGTTCCCCGTTACGCAGGGCGCTTACCAGACGCAATGGGCAGGCGGCGCAGGCCAGCAGAACGGCGGCACCGATATCGCCATTACCAAGTACGACACTACGGGCACCTTCCTCGTATGGAGCACCTACCTCGGCGGCAACGGCGACGAGATGCCGCACAGCCTGTTCGTGGATGGCAATGGCCAACTCGTGCTCCTGGGCACCACGGGCTCGAACAACTTCCCCACCACCGCAGGCTGCTACGACAACAGCTTCGGCGGCGGCAGCGCGGTTACGCCAGCGGGGCTCGGCATCTCCTACCCCAACGGATCGGACATGGTGGTGGCGCGGTTGAGCGCCGATGGCAGCGCACTGGTAGGCAGCACCTATCTCGGCGGTGCCGCGAACGATGGACTGAATACCGCAACGGGCCTGAAATTCAATTACGCCGATGAGGTGCGCGGCGAAGCGCTGCTGGATGCGCAGGGCCGCGTATGGGTCGTGAGCTGCACGCAAACGCAGAACATGCCTGTGACCGCAGGGAGCGCGCAGCCAGCGTTCGGCGGTGGAACGCACGACGGATACATCGCGCGCTTCAATCCGCAGCTCTCGCAATTGCAGTATGCCACGTATTTCGGCGGAAGCGAGTCCGACGCCTGCTACAACGGCGAGCTGGACGCTCAGGGCCGCCTCTACGTGTGCGGCGGGACGCGCAGCACTAACCTGAGCACCAGCGCGGACGCGGTGCAGAGCAGCTATGCGGGTGGTGCGGCCGATGCCTTCGCGGCACGGCTCAGTGCCAATGGCAGCGCGTTCGATCGGCTCACCTACTGGGGAAGCAGCACCTACGACCAGGCCTACTTCATCGAGTTGGACCAAGCCGGCAATGCCTTCCTTTTCGGCCAAACGAATGCGCCCACCGGCCAGCTCATCCAGAATGCGCCCTACAACATCCCAGCGGGCGGGCAATTCATCACCAAGTTCGATCCGGATCTCAGCAACGTGCTGCTGAGCTCGCGCGTAGGCGCAGGTGATGGAACCCCCGACATCTCCCCCACCGCTTTCCTGGTGGATGTGTGCGACAAGATCTACACGAGCGGCTGGGTCAGCAGCAGCGGCGGACTCGGCGGCAACCTCACCACAGCTGGTCTGCCGGTAACAGCCGATGCCCATCAGCCCACCACCACAGGCCATGATCTCTACCTCGCGGTCTTCGACATCGACATGACGGCGCTGACCTACGGCACCTATTACGGAGGCCCGCAGAGCCCTGAGCACGTTGATGGCGGCACCAGCCGCTTCGATCGACGCGGAAGGGTGTATCAGAGCGTGTGCGCCGGCTGCCAGAACAACGATGATTTCCCCACCACGCCCGGTGCGTGGAGCGCTACCAACAACAGCAGCGGCTGCAACAACGGCGTGCTCAAGTTCGATTTCGATGCGCCGCTCACCATCGCAGCCTTCACCGCGCCCGATACCGTGTGCGCGCCCTTGAGCGTGGCCTTCACCAATTTGAGCAGCGGCGCCACGGGCTACGTGTGGAACTTCGGCGATGGCCAAACATCAACCTCCGCTTCTCCCACGCATACCTACGCGCAGCCTGGCACTTACACCGTGACGCTTACCGCCACAAGTCCCACCACCTGCAATGGGCAGGATGTGGCCACGCGTACCGTCATCATCGCGCCTGCTGGTCCGCTCTTGCAAGCCATGAACGATACGCTCGTGTGCGGCCCGCTTGCTTCGTTCACCCTTGTGGCCACCAGCTTCGGCACTGCCACCACCTGGCACTGGAGCAGCAACCCGCAATTCACCGACCTGCTCAACACCTCCTTCAGCGATAGCACGGTCCTGCTTTCACCGGCGCTCAGCGGCACCTATCACGTGCGCGTTAGCAGCGGCTCCATCTGCATCGCGCACGACAGCGTTGCGGTGACCGTGTCCTTGGGCGCCATCGGCATTGCTGCGGAGCAAGGCATCTGCGCGGGCGATACGGCCACCCTGCAATTGTCCGGCGCTGATGCGGGCTCGACCATCATCTGGTCTCCTGCGGATGAGATCGTCAGCGGGCAGGGCACAGCAACAGCAACGGTGACACCCGTGGAGCAGACCGCCTATGGCGTGAGCGTTTCGGCGCCCAGCGGTTGCTCTTGGAGCGGCACCGTGTCGGTGAGCGTGTCGCCATTATCCGGCAGTGCAGTGAGCGCAAGTGTCGATCAGTCCATTGTGCTGCCTGGCACCACCGTTCAGTTGTCGGCCTCCCCAGCGAGTGGCGTCACCTATTCATGGCAACCCGCCAGCCTGGTCAGCAACCCAGCCATCGCCAACCCCACCGCCGTAGTGAATCAGACCACCACCTTCACCGTGACCGTGAGCGATGGGGTGTGTACCCGTCCGGTCTCGCTCATCGTGAAAGTGCATGAGCTGATCTGCGACGAGCCGGACATCTTCGTGCCCAACACCTTCACCCCGAATGGCGATGGTGTGAACGACGTGCTCTTCGTGCGCGGCAGGCATATCGAACGAATGGAATTCATGGTCTTCGACCGCTGGGGCGAGAAGGTCTTCGAGAGCACCGACCCCACGATCGGCTGGAACGGACAGTACAAGGGCATGCTCG
>DAORNP010000039.1:8249-12972 GCA_035441065.1 Flavobacteriales bacterium
TGTGACCGTGGTGCGATGAGAGAGAACCCATCCCCACGCTTCAGGCCACAAGCCACGGGCTGCTCAGCGCCCAGAGGAGCTTGTGGCTTGAGGCTGGCGGCCATTGGTGCAGTGCTGGCTATGCGGGTGATGGCATTCGCGCAGGACATCCACTTCTCGCAGTTCTTCAACGTGCCTATGGGCTTGAACCCCGGCAGCATCGGGCAATTCGATGGGGACTATCGCGCGCACGGCGTATTCCGCCAGCAATGGCGGTCGGTCACGGTCCCTTACCGCACCTTCGGCATGGGTGGCGATGCGCGCAACTTCAACCGCGTAAAAGGACTGGGCCTGGGCGCATGGCTCTTCAACGACCGCGCGGGCGACAGCCGCATGAACCAGTTCCATTTCAGTTTGGGCGGCAGCTACACCGAAGCCATCGACAAGCGGGAGCGGCACACCATCACCCTGGGTGCGCAGATCGGCATCACCGCGCTCACCATCAGCAACAGCGGCCTCAGCTTCGATGCGCAGTACAACGGCTTCAGCTACGACCCCGCGCTAGACAACGGTGAGGACTTCGCCCGGTACGGCCTTGCGCATGAGGATCTGCACGCTGGCCTCGTCTATCGTTTCGTGAAATCGCCGCGGCAATGGCTGCAAGCGGGATTCGGCTTGTACAACATCACGCGGCCCGGCGTTGGTTTCCTTGGCGAGCCAGCGATTCCCCTTGATCGACGCGGCGACGTGCATGCCGTGGCCTCCCTGAAGGTCCACGACGATTGGGACGTCCTGCCGGTGATGCGCTGGATGGCCCAGGGGACTTTCCGCGAATTCGACTTGGGCGCCAACGCGCGCTACATCTTGCTTGAGCGCTACGGACTTCGGCGTGCGCTGCTTGCCGGCCTGCACATGCGCGCGCGCGACGCAGGCTTCATCTTCGCGGGCCTCGAGCGCGACGATTGGACCTTCGGCATGAGCTACGACATCAATACCAGCGACCTGGTTCCGGCGAGCCGTTACCGCGGCGCCATCGAGTTCACCGCCATCCGCATCTGGAAGAAACGCCCGCCGGTCCCGGTGCGATTCAAGGCATGCCCGGAGCAGCTATGATGCAACGCAGCCATCGTTCACGCTTGGTGCGCACAGTGGCGGGCATCGTTCTGATCATGGCATGCTGCCCTGTTGCATCGCACGCCCAGAGCATCGATCAGTGGACCAAGTGGGGCGATGCCGCCATGGTGCGCGGCGAGCATTTCGGGGCCACGCGGTTCTACGATAGCGCTTTGGCCATCGATGCCGGGCGTTTGAGCCTTCAATGGAAACAAGCCGAAGCATGCCGTTTGAGCCATCAGTACGACCGAGCCGCGCCACTGTACGATCGCGTGCATAAGAAGGACCAGGGACGCACCTACAAGGATGCCCTGCGCTGGTTGGGCGAGATGCAGATGTGCATGGGAGACCACGCCGCTGCCACGCAGACCTGGCGCAAAGTGCTCCAGAAGGAGAAGGACAAGCAGAGCGTCCTGGCGCAGCGGGCCGAGAATGCCCTCGCAGGCTGCGGATTGGCGACCACCCTGCGCGCTGACAGTGCTGCGCGCATCGAGCATCTGCCTCAACCAGTGAACACCTACGACAGCGAATTCGGCGCGCGCATCGGCCCCGATTCTGCGCTGCACTTCGCGAGCCTGCGCGGCAAATTGAACAAGCAGGGCGAAGTGGAGGACACAACTGCTTATCGCACCGTGGTGATGCGCGTTGGCGAGAATGGACCAATGCCGTTGGCGGAAGCCGTGAACGGTCCGGGTGAGAACGCCAACGTGACCTGGAACCGCGATGGCCGCTGGCTCCTATTCACCCGTTGCGATCCGATGTGCCGCATCCGCATCGCGCCGGTGGAGAGCGATGGCCGCATCGGTGAATCGAAAGTGCTGCCGGGCATCGGCGATGAGGCGACCAGCACGCAGCCCATGCTCGCGTGGTGGGACGAGCGCGAGATGCTGCTCTTCGCAACCGATCGTCAGGGAGGTGTCGGCGGCTTCGACCTGTGGATGGCCGAGTTCCACGATGGCAGCGTGCGCAACCTGTGGCCGCTCGACCGATTCGTGAATACGCCAGGCCATGAGCGCAGCCCATGGTTCGAGACCGAGAGCGCCACGCTCTGGTTCAGCAGTGATTTCCATCCCGGCCTCGGCGGCTACGATATTTTCCGTTCACGATGGAAGGATGATGTCTTCAGCACGCCGGTGAATGCGGGCGTGCCCGTCAACAGCCCGGCAAACGACCTCTACCCTGCTGCTTATCCAGCACGTCGCGAGTTGTGGATCACCAGCAACCGCAAAGGCTCATTCGCCAACAAGGGCGAGACCTGCTGCAACGACCTGTACCGCATCACGCTTGCGCCACCGCCCCCTTTGCCGGTGATCGCGCAGGAGAAACCATCCGCCGAACCCCGCACGCCAGAAGAGAAACTCGTGGCCTTCTCGCGCGCCTTCCCGGTGAAGCTCTACTTCCACAACGATGACCCGGAGCCGCGCAGTTGGGCCACCACCACTGCGCAGCGCTATGACGATTGCTACACGCGCTACAAAACCCTGGCCGGAGAATATGCGGGCGCAACGGCCGATCGGGAGGGCGTGGCGCGCTTCTACACCGATGAGGTCGATGCCGGATGGCGCGACCTGGCCGAACTGGAATCCGTGCTGTGGCCCGTGCTGGAGCAAGGGCGCAGCATCACGCTGGAGGTGCGCGGCCACGCGAGCCCGTTGGCGCGCACCGACTACAACCGCAACCTGAGCCTGCGCCGCATCGAGAGCCTGCGCAATCACCTGCGCGATGTATCCGAAGGTCGTTTCGCGCCCTACCTGGACGGCAAGGCGGCCAATGGCGCCACCCTCGATGTGAAGCTGCTGCCTTTCGGTGAAGAGCGCTCTGCCTCCGGCGTGAGCGATGACCTGCGCGACACCCGCAGTAGCGTTCACAGCGTGCAGGCCATGCGCGAACGGCGCATCGAGATTGTCGGCGTTGGCATGGAGTCGCGAGAGGCCACGCAGGTCGGCGTGCGGATCGCGAAGAACTTGGGCACCCTCCGGCAGGGGGAGGAACGGCGCGTTCCTTACACCTTGGTGAACACGGGCACGACGCCCATGCGACTGGTTACGAGCGAGGCTGATTGCGGCTGCACAACGGCCGAACTGCCCACGGCAGCCATTGCCCCGGGTGCGAGCGTCGAGGTGGAGGTGACCTTCAGTGGGCGGGCACCCGAAGGTCCATTGCGCCGCATCGTGTACATCGAGACCGATGGCATTCCCTTCCAGTTCGAGCTGGTGCTCGAAGGCGTAGTGGAGTGAGGCCTCGTGACAACCGTTCTTGACCGCCTACTTTTGAGACATGCGCAGCCTGCTTCCCCTCGTCATGCTCGTGTGTGCAAGCACCTCTGCCCAGGATTGCAGCATCCCCTTCACCGCTCCTCAATTCGACGTGCGGGTCGACAGCAACCTGTGGTACGGGAACGCGGAGCGCTTCAACGGCGGCTTGGACAGCCTGCGCATGAACCTGTACAAGCCCATCGGCGATGCGCAGACCGAGCGCCCTCTGGTCGTGCTGATCCATGGCGGCGGCTTCGTGAACGGGCATCGCAACGACCTGAATGGGCTGAGTTCATACCTCGCCTCCTGCGGCTATGCCGCTGCGACCATCAGTTACCGGCTGGGTTACTATGGCAATGGGATCCTGGATGCACCCTATGCCTACGACGCGAATGAATTCCGAAGAGCAGCATATCGGGCCATGCTGGATGCGAAGGGCGCGATCCGTTTCCTGAAAGGCCGGCACATGCTTGACAGCACGAGCACAGCGAATGTCCTCGCCCTCGGTGCCAGTGCCGGTGCCGTTACCGCGTTGCACGCAGCCTATCTCGATCAACCCGCGGAGAAGCCGGCGGGCTGCGGCGCCATCGGGCAGGTGCAGCACTTCTTCAACTTCTATCCCCGTCCCGACCTCGGGCCGGTGGATGGCGACTTGCATCTCAATGGACAAGATGCTTCCCTGCTCGGCGTGATCAACCTGTTCGGGGCGATGCTCGATACGAGCTACATCGTGAGCTCAGATGATGCAGCGCTCTACTCCTATCACCAAACTGGCGATCCCGTGGTTGGCTGCGGTGTGCAACGGCCCTACTGGAATCTCGGCCTCGGCCTTTCGGAACAGCTCCCATGGGTGCATGGCTCGTGCAGCATCGACCAGCGCATGCAGCATTTGGGCTTCACCAGCGAGCGCTACCTGTTCAACCTTCACAATGGGAACGAGCACACCGTGCACGACCCGGTCAGCGTGCTCGCGGAAATGCTGCCATGGATGCGCGCCCTGTTCTGCTCGTTGACGAGTTCCGTGGACATGCCGCAATCAACCTCCTTCTCCGTTGCACCCAATCCTGCAAGCAGCGAGGTGGTCATCACGCGTAACTCATCCGACGCCGCCATGCTTGAGTTGCACGATGCGAGTGGAAGAATGCTGAAGCAGCGCACCTTCGCCCAGCAGCGCTTCAGCCTTGATACTTCCGAGCTTCCCGCTGGTCTTTACCTGATTCGCTTAAGCGGCAAGGACGGCGTTAGCTCGCAGCGCTTGGTGAAGGAATAGCGCTCCGGTTCCGCAGCAATGCCAGGCCGAGGAAGGTGATGGCGCCATTCACGAGCAATAGCTCGAAGCCGAACTTGTAGCCGGCGAAGAGCTCAGCGCTGTACCG
>DAORNP010000039.1:12986-15079 GCA_035441065.1 Flavobacteriales bacterium
CGAGAAGAAAGGTGATCAGCGGGGAGAGCACCGCTACCAGGGGCACCAACGCATCGCGCACGGCAGCACGTGTGATCATACCGAAGGCGAAGAGACCGAGCAAGGGGCCATAGGTGTAGCCCGCCACCTTGAATATGGTCTTGATCACGCTATCGTCGTTCAGGAGCCAGAAGCCGAGGATGAGCAGGGCCATCACCGCGCTCATGATGATGTGGACGCGCTTGCGCAGCGGCTCGCGCTCCGCCTCCGGACGCTGCTCGATGCTGAGCACATCCACGCATACGCTGGTGGTGAGGGCGGTAAGGGCGCTATCGGCACTGCTGTACGCAGCTGCGATGAGCCCGAGCACGAAGAGCAGGCCCGCGATCAGCGGAAGCCAGCCCTGTGTGGCCAGCATGGGATAGATCTGATCGGCTTTCTCCGGAAGAGCGATGCCGAAGCGCTCCGCATACATGAAGAGCAGGGCACCCAGCGTGAGGAAGACCAGGTTGACGGCAACCAGCACGAGGCTGAAGGAGACCATGTTCTTCTGCGCATCACCGATGCTGCGGCAGCTGAGGTTCTTCTGCATCATGTCCTGGTCGAGGCCAGTCATGCTGATGGCGATGAACATGCCGCCCAGGAATTGCTTCCAGAAGTATGTGCCCGGTTTGGGGTCATCGAAGAAGAAGATGCGGCTGAGCGGATCGGCCTTCACCTGGGCGATGCTCTCCCAGATTGTCCAGCCCATCCTATCCCCGATGAGCCAAACGGTGATGCCCACCGCGAGCAGCATGAAGAACGTCTGCAGGGTGTCCGTCCAGATGATGGTGCGCATGCCGCCCTTGTGCGTGTAAAGCCAGATGAGCGCAATGGTGAGCACCACCGTGAGCACGAAGGGCATGTGCAACGCATCGAAGACGAGGTATTGCAGCACCAGTGCCACGAGATAGAGCCGCGCAGCGGATCCCAGGCTTCGGCTGAGCAGGAAGAACCAGGCGCCGGTGAGGTAGCTGCTTCGCCCGAAGCGCTGGCCAAGGTAGCCGTATATGCTGGTGAGGCCGAGCCGATAGTAGAGCGGCATGAGCACGAAAGCGATCACCGCGTATCCGGGCAGGTAGCCGAGCACCATCTGCAGGTAGCTCCATTGATCCTTGCCCACCAGGCCGGGCACGCTGATGAAGGTGACGCCGCTGAGCGAGGCGCCGATCATGCCGAAGGCGATGATGTACCACGGACTCTTGCGCTCGCCCAGGAAGAAGGCGCTGTTGCCCGCGCCGCGCGAGGTGATGACCGAGATGGCGTAGAGCAGGCCGAAGTAGGCGGCAATGACGATCAGGACAATCCAGACGGGCATGGCGCGAAGGAAAAGGCCGCGCCTTCACCGTTCGGACGCGGACCACAAGAAGTTGTGCCCGTTGAACTGTGAGGCGCTCCGACGATCGGCTGTATGGGCAAGAGAGCCTGGGGCTACATTGAGGCCCCTTCCAAGCGCCGATGATCACCCGCGACTACCTCCGACTCTCCACCTCCCTACGCTACTCTTGGCGCAACATGCTGTACAGCGCGATTTGCGCCAGCGCGGCCTTCGCACTGGTGCATTCGCCCATAGCGCCCTGGCTGGAGGTGCCCATCACCGTGGTCGCCATCCTGGGCACCGCGCTGGCCATCATCCTCGGCTTCAAGAACTCATCGGCATACGACCGCTGGTGGGAGGCGCGGAAGATCTGGGGCGGCGTAGTGAACGACAGCCGCACCCTCACCCGCCAGGTGCTGAGCCTGGCACTGACCGCGAACCCGCCCTCCCAAACGCGCGAAGCCTTGCGCGGCATGGTGAGAACGCATCTGGCCTGGATCAACGCGCTGCGCTTGCAGCTGCGGCGCATCAGCGATGAAGAACGATGGAACACCGAGGTGGCGATTCATCTGTCCCCGGAGCAGTGCGCAGCGATGCGTTCGAGGACCAACAAGGTCACGTTCCTCGGCCTGCAGCAAGGCGCCGTGCTCAAAGGACTGCACGATCAAGGCGCCATCGACAGCATCCTTTATGCACAGGTGGACAACACCCTTGCTCGATTGACCGACCTGCAAGGCATGGCCGAACGCATCCGAAG
>DAORNP010000039.1:15104-15478 GCA_035441065.1 Flavobacteriales bacterium
ACACCAAGGCTTTCCTCAACGTGTTCATCCTCTTCTTCCCCTTCGGCGTGGTGCGCACCTTCGAGGACTACACCCATGCCTGGCTGGTGATCCCGGTAACAGTCATCATCGGCTGGATCTTCTACCAGCTCTACCTCTTCGGAAAGGTGATGAGCAACCCCTTCGAGAACTGGCACACCGACGTGGCCTTGGATGCGATCTGCACCACCATCGCCATCGACCTGAAGGAGGCGCTTGGGGATACGGATGTTCCCAAGCCATTGGAACCTATTGATGGCGTTCTGATGTGAGGCGATTGCGGAAGCGCCTTGGTTCGAAGTTGTGGCGCGGCCCACCGGGAACCTGCCCATGGCCCTGAGCCAAGGCGAGCATCG
>DAORNP010000039.1:15660-18390 GCA_035441065.1 Flavobacteriales bacterium
GCCCGCCTGCGCAACCGCTACGGCGCTGTGGCAGCGCTGATGCTGGCGTGGGTGACCCTGTTCGCCGACAACGACCTCTGGACCTTGTGGAAGAACCACCGTGCGCTGAGCGAGATGCGCAATCAGCGCGAATGGTACACAAGAGAGATCGCGCGCACCAAGGAGCAGCTCGCCGAGATCGCCAGCGATAAGGAGCTGCTGGAGAAGTTCGCTCGTGAGCGCTACCTCATGAAGCGCGACAACGAGGACATCTTCGTGCTGGTCGCGGAGAAGTGAGCCGGGCCATCACCGTTTTTCGCAGCAGCGCTCGGGCATCATAGCGCACAGGTCCTCCAGCATACGCTGGGTGCGCATGGCACGGCCGCGGCCCCGCAGGTGATACCAACTATCGTAGAAGAGGGAATCGGCGAAGGCGTACCGTTCCGGCGTACCGAGCACACGGAGCCCATGCGCCAGGAGCTCCTCCTTAAGCCGCTGATTCACCGCTGGATTGAAGATGGTATCGGCCATGGAAGCGAAACCGAAGACCACCTCGGCTCCTTTGGATTCGGCTTGTGCGACGAATCGGTGCGCAAGCGTCCAGAATTCCGGCGCGATGATCAGCGTATCGTGAACATCGAGCTGAGGCGCAGGCCGATTGATTTGTGGCGCATCGAGGTGGCTCACCACATCGCCGTTGGGCAGGAAAAGGCGGTCGTTGTAGCCGGGTGCGCGGCCTTTGAGAACCCAATGCTCCACCTGGTCGCGAAAGCTCTGCAGATGCTGCACGCCCAAGCTCGTCATCAAACGCGGCCGTTGGCGCAGCGGGACCAGGTCCATGGCTTCGGGCCGGTAATCAACCACTGTGGCCAGGGCATCGGGCATGGGGTCAGGCAGCTGGTAGGTGCCGCGCTCCAGGCAAACGATCAGCAGGTCGCCCTCACCTGTTGCGGCCAAGGCCTCCTCCGCCACGAATCGGAAGCCAAGGACTGCCGAAAGCCCCATGTTGGCCACCGGCATGCACAGAGCAGCCCCCAGCCGTTCGCTGTCCACCCCAAAAGCCAAGTTGCTCCCGCCTACGAGCACGGCCTTGGGTGAGCCAATGGCGCGCAAGCGATCGTTCTTCAGCACGGTGCTGCTCATGTAATCCGATGGCGCAGCCGGTGGGCCCCATTGCATCACGGCCAGCACCAGCGCAAGCAAAAGCCCTGCGAAGAGCAGCATGCGCAGTGCGAAGCGCGCGGCCTTAGAAGCGGAAGTAGATGAATGCATGCTCGATGAAAGGTTGGACACGCAGCCCAATGGCGATGACGAGGAAGAGGTAGATGGCCCAGCGCACGGCCCGATGGCGGCTCATGCGCGCGAGCCCGTGCTGATCGCGCCGCGAGCGCCATTCCGCCGCGAGCATGAGCAGCGTGGGCCACCAGATGCCCCATTGCAGCCAATCGAGCAGCTCGTGCTTGCGCAGTGTGGCATTGGCTGCGATATGGTACAGATGCGATGCGGCGACCTCGAGCGATGGGGCCCTGAACACGACCCACGCAGCAAGCACGGCCAGGAAGACCGTCATCATGCGCGGGATGTCGCGCCACGTAGGCTCCGATCGTTGACGCTCCCGCCGCTTGGCCAGTACCTCGGGCGTGTAGTACGCGCCATGCAGAAGGCCCCAACCGATGAAGGTCCAATTAGCGCCGTGCCATAGCCCGCTCACCCCGAAGGTGATCAATATGTTGCGGAGCCTGCCTGCTTTGGTGCGCGCCCCCCCCAGCGGCATGTACACGTAATCGCGAAGCCAACCGCTCAACGACATGTGCCAGCGCCGCCAGAACTCGCCGATGCTCCGGCTGAAATACGGGTAGTTGAAGTTCCTGCTCAGCCGGAAACCGAAGAGCCGGGCGCACCCGATGGCGATATCGCTGTATCCGCTGAAGTCGCCATAGATCTGGAAGGCGAAGCAGAGGGCGCCCAAGAACAGCATGACGCCGCCCGTTGAGTGCGGGTCCATGCTGAAGACCCTATCGGCCAGATTGCCCAAGGGATCGGCCACGGCCAGCTTCTTGAAGAAGCCCCAGAGCATCTGGCGCAGTCCATCGGCGGCGAGCTGCGGCTCGAAGGTGCGCCGGTCCTCGAATTGCGGCAAGAGGTCGCGAGCGCGCTCTATTGGACCTGCAACCAGCTGCGGGAAAAAGGCCACGAAGGCCGCGAACGCGATGGGGTCGCGCGTTGGGGTGTACTGCTTCCGGTAGATGTCGATGGTGTAGCTCAGCGTTTGGAACGTGTAGAAGCTGATACCCACTGGCAGAGCGATCCGGAGCACGGGCACATGCGGGTCCATACCCATGCTGCGCAGCAGATCAGCGGCGCTCTCCACGAAGAAGCCCAGGTACTTGAAGGCGCACAGCAGGCCGATGTTGATGCCGATGCTCAATGTCAGCCACGCCTTGCGCTTACGGCCTTCATCGCACGTATGCAGCCGTTGCCCGATGAGGTAATCCGTGATGGTGCTGAACAAGAGGAGCCCGAGGAAACGCCAGTCCCACCACGCATAGAAGGCCCAGCTCGCCAACAGCAGGAAGCCATTCTGCAACCGGCGCTCGCGGAACACCCACCAATACAGGGCGAACACCACGGGCAGGAAGAAGGCGAAGGCCAGCGAATTGAAAAGCATGGGGGCCGCGAAGAAAGCCGGTTGCCCGTTCTGCTACCGCTGCAGCAGGGACCGGCTCGGCTCCTCAAAGACGAACTCGCGGG
>DAORNP010000039.1:18405-22776 GCA_035441065.1 Flavobacteriales bacterium
CGGGCAACTGGCCAGCGGATCCAAGCGGCGCCAATAGGTCGTAGGTGCAATCGCCATGTGCATCGCAGAACTCCCACAGCTCGACCCCCCGCTCCGCATCGATCCGCCAGGCGCGCACCTCGACGGTATCCTGCTTGGGATCCATGGCATGGCTCACCAGGCTTACGCAGCGCAGCCGGATGTCCTCGCCATCACTGGGTTCTGGGCGCTCAACAATCGCGTGCGCCAGCGGCCCGCCGGTCTCGTTGGTCACCATCCATGCCCCGCTTACCTGCAATTGCCGGTGGTTGATCCAATCGCTCGGGGCATACAGGTACCAGTCGCCATTCCAGCGCTTCACGCCGATGCGGTCCTTGCGCTCAAGTTCCGGGTTCGCAGGGAGCGCCGCCGGCCGCACGCGCAATTCATCCAGTGCCTTGGCTTGCAGGCGCACATGCTTGTGCTGCGCCATATCGCCGGGGTCGCTGGCCACGCGGGCGCGCCAGACCGAATCGTTGCTCAGGAAGACTGCGTGGTAGCCCTCCCTGAAATCGCGCAGCAGGAACGTGGTGTCGTTGTGCGTGAATGGCTTCTGGGCCTGCAACGCCGCAGCACCAACCAGCCATGCGGCAGCCGCCCAAGGGCGAAGTGAGCACGCAGGGGAGCAGAACATGGATCAATGATGATGCCCGCCGGGCCCATGCACATGGCCGTGGGCCAATTCCTCGGCCGTGGCCTCGCGCACGTCGGTCACCTCCACGCTGAAGTGCAGCGTAACACCGGCCAGCGGATGATTTCCGTTGAGCACCACATCGCCATCCTTCACCTCCACCACGCTCCATACGCGATGGTCAGGGGTCTGGAACTGCATGCCCTCCTCCACGGTCTGGTCGCCGAATTTCTCCACGGGGACGCGCTGCATCAGGCTGGGGTCCAATTCGCCATAACCCTTGGCTGGCTCCACTTGCACCTTCAGGCTGTCGCCCGCGGCCTTCCCCTCCATTTCTTCCTCCAGTCCCGGCACGATCATGCCGCCTCCGTGGATGTATGCGAAGGCATCACGGCCAGCGCTGGTATCCAGCAGGCGGCCATCGCCATCGTTCAGGGTGTAATGGAAAGAGACCACGGAGTTCTTGGTGATGCGCATGGGGCTTGAATGGGCGGCGAATGTAGGTTCGTGCCGGACCACGGCCATGCGGTTCTGGCATCCATTCCCTGCCCTGACCGCCGCACTGTCGGGATGTCTTTCGCAAGTGCCTCAGAATCCTACATTTGCGCCCCGCTAGCGGAAAGCAATCCCAATCCGCGAGGCCTTGAATGCCATGAGCAAGAAGACGAACGAAGCCGCTGCGAATCAAGACATCGACCTCGGCGTGGTGTACACCCGCACTGAGTTATTCCTTGAGAAGAACAAGAAGCCAATCATGTACGGAGCCATCGGTCTGGTGGCCGCTGTGGCGGTGATCCTGGGCGTGAAGCTGGGCTACCTCGACAAGAAGTCGAATGAAGCAGCCGAAGTGATCTGGAAGGCCCAGTACTATTTCGAGATCGACTCGCTGAACAAGGCCCTCAACGGCGATGAGATCTACCCGGGCTTCCTCAGCATCGCAGACGATTACAGCTGGACCCCCAGCGGCAAACTGGCCCACTACTACTTGGGCGCCATCTACATGCAGCAGGGCGAATACCAATTGGCCCTCGACCACTACAAGCAAGCCGACCTCGACGACGATGTGCTGCGGGTAATGGCCGTTGGCAATCAGGGCGATGCCTTGGTGGAACTGGGCCGCGAAACGGAAGCCGTGAAACTCTTTGAGAAAGCCGCTGGCATGGTGAAGAGCGAATTCACCACCCCGATGTACCTGATGAAAGCCGGCATCCTGCACCAACAGGCCGGCAACTGGAAAGACGCACGCAAGGCTTTCGAGCGCATCGCGCAGGAGTTCCCCACCAGCAACGAGGCCAGTCAGGCGCGCAAGCATGCCGGGCTCGCCGAGGCCATGGGCGGATAGTCTGAGGGCAAGGCCCCCCGGAATAGTGCTGGATGCATCAGCAGCCCTTCTGAAACAGGCCGATGAGCACCGCCGACAAGAACCTTTCTCACTACGATCCGGCCGGCGTCCCCAGTGGCGCCGGTCGTCGCTTCGCGTTGGTGGTGAGCGAATGGAACCACGGGATTACCGATGCCCTGCGCAAGGGCGCGCGGGAAACGCTCCTGAAGCATGGCGTGGCCGAAGCCGATATCGTGGAGCGCTGGGTGCCGGGCAGCTTCGAGTTGGCATCGGGCGCGCAATTCCTGCTCGAACGCGGTAACCTGAACGGCGTGATCTGCCTGGGCAGTATCGTCCGTGGCGAAACGCCGCATTTCGATTACGTGTGCCAGGGCACCACGCAGGGCATCATGGCCGTGGGCCTCAAGTACAATGTGCCGGTGATCTTCGGCGTGCTCACCGACGACAATCTCCAGCAAGCGCACGACCGCAGCGGCGGAAGGCATGGCAACAAGGGCGTGGATTGCGCCGTAGCCGTGCTCAAGATGGCTGCGCTTCGTGCCGAAGGTTGAGCCGCTCCCCACTCCATTGCCACACCTTTGCTGCCCATGAGCCACGTGTTCGACTCCATCGAAGAGGCCATCGCAGAACTGCGCGCCGGGAAAGCCGTGATCGTGGTTGACGACGAGGACCGCGAGAACGAAGGCGATTTCGTCACCGCTGCGCGCAACTCCACCCCGGCCATGATCAATTTCATGGCCACGCATGGGCGAGGCCTCATCTGCGCTCCCCTTACCGAAGAACGCTGTGACGAGCTCGGCCTCGACCTGATGGTGCGCGACAACACCGCGCTGCACGAGACGCCCTTCACCGTGAGCGTTGACCTCAAGGGCCATGGCACAACCACCGGCATCAGCGCCAGCGATCGCAGCAAGACCATGCTCGCGCTGATCGACCCCGCCATGCAGGCGCACGATTTCGCGCGGCCAGGCCACATCTTTCCCCTGAAAGCGCGAAAGGGTGGCGTGCTGCGACGTACCGGACATACCGAAGCCGCAGTCGATCTCGCGCGCATGGCCGGCTTCGAGCCAGCTGGCCTCATCGTGGAGATCCTCAATGAGGATGGCACCATGGCCCGGCTCCCCGAACTCATTGAGATAGCGAAGCGCTTCGACCTGAAGCTCATCAGCATCGAGGACCTTGTGGCCTACCGCATGCGCACCGAGCGGCTCGTGGAGCGGCAGGTGGATGTGCATCTGCCAACCACGCATGGCGACTTCCAACTCATCGCTTACAAGCAGATGACCACGGGCGAGGAGCACCTGGCTTTGGTGAAGGGCGAATGGAAGCCCGATGAACCCGTGCTGGTGCGCGTGCACTCCTCGTGCGTCACGGGCGACATCTTCGGCAGTTGCCGGTGCGATTGCGGGCCCCAGCTGCATCGCGCCATGGAAATGGTGGAGCGCGAAGGGCGCGGCGTTGTGCTTTACATGCAGCAGGAAGGCCGCGGCATCGGCCTCTTGAACAAGCTGAAGGCCTACAAGCTGCAAGAGCAAGGAGCTGATACCGTGGAGGCCAACACCATGCTCGGCTTCGACATGGACGCGCGCGATTACGGCGTGGGCGCGCAGATCCTGCACGACCTCGGCGTACGCAAGATGCGGCTGCTCACCAACAACCCGCGCAAGCGCACCGGCCTTATCGGCTACGGCTTGGAGATCGTGGAGAACGTGGCGATCGAGATCGCTGCGAACCCGCACAACGAGCGCTACCTCCGCACCAAGAAGGAGAAGCTCGGGCACAGCCTCAAGCTGAAGTGACCCGGCTCAAGGCTTCTTGTTCTTCCGGAACAGGTCGCCAAGCGTATCGAAATCGCGTCGCAGCACCAGTCCCGCACCTTGGGTGGTCGGGGCCTGATCGGCCTGGATGAGGTTGCGGTCGTTGGTGAGCGAGAACGCCCTCGCCCTGAAGCGGCCCTCACGCGTGATCAGGTATTCGAGCTGGAAATCACCGATGAGGGAGCTGCTCGCATTGGTGTTGGTGGCACCGTAATGCACGCCAACGTTCGTGCTGAAGAAGAGGCGCTCGTTGAAGAACTGCTTGCTGAAGGCCACCTCCAGCTCATCCTGCGTGATGGCATCGCCGGGGCGGTACTTGAAGCCCAGGTCGAAATCGTTGCTCAGGCCGCTGAGCCAATTGCTCACCTGATTGCTGAGGAGTTCACTCGCCGTGGTGCCGGCGGTATTGCCTGCGGTTGTGCCAGTGGCCGTAGCACCAGCCCCTGCGTACATGGGCGGCTCAAGGAACCGGTTCAGCACGATCAGCGCGAACACCTGGCGGCTCATCTCCTGATCCGTGCTCAGCACGCTGGCCACCTGCGCCTTCAGGCCTTCATCCACCT
>DAORNP010000039.1:22809-24229 GCA_035441065.1 Flavobacteriales bacterium
ACATTTTCTCGCGGAGCGTCATCACCACCTCAACCGGCACGCGTTGCCTGTGGCTGTCGTTGCGCTCGCCCGGCGGGATCACATCGTATAGCGGCGCTTTCAAGCGGTAGATGGCCTGCAGGTCCAGCTGCGCGTCGAAGGGATCGCCATACCACGTGATGCGTCCGCCCGGCTGCACGGCGAAGCGCTTGTTCACCACGTTCCGCAAGGTGAAAAGGTAGTCGCCCTCGGTGATGGTGACCTGGCCGTTCATGCTCAAGTCGCCACGCGGCGTGATGCCCAGCTCCACCATGCCAGCGCCTCTGCCGCTCATGATGTCGCCAACCGTGGGATCGAAGATCAGCTCGAAGTTCGCGTCGGGCGTCACGGTGACCTCCATGGTGAGCGATACGCCGGTAAGGTCCACATCGGTATCCGCTCCGGTGGTATCAATCGGTCCGAAATGGACGAAGGAGATCGGAGATACTTCCACGCTTCCGCCCACGGGCAAGTGGATGTCGGTGCCCGGCGCGGTGGCGGCCTGCACATTCACCTCGAGTGAGCCGCGCGAGCCGCTCACGCTGAAATCGCCTGTGGCGTAGGCCCTCCCGTAGTACAAGCTGTTCATGGCCACCGTGGTGTTGAGCACTTGCACGCGATCAAGGGTACCCCAGATGTCGTAGCTCCAATTGCTCAGCGCGCTGTGGGCCACGGTGGCGCCCACCCGTGCCAAATGGCCCTCATCATCACGCATCACCGCTCGATCGACAGCGAAGAGCTCATCACCGATGCGCACGCGCGCGTCACCGGTGTAGCGCGTGTTCAGGTAATCGATGCGCAGCGTGGCTCCCGATAGGTCGATGGTGCCTTTGAGGTCCGGATGCGCTATGCTTCCAGTAACGGCCACTTCGCCGGTGGCATGGCCACCCAGTTGGCTGATGCCCTCGGGCATGTACGGATTGGCCAAGCCGAGGTCGAAGCGGTCGAACATGGCGCGCATATCGAGCGCTCCTCCGTCGCGCAAGCCCACACGACCAGTGAAGTCGAGCGCCTTGATGGCACCGCGCTCAATGCGGCCATTGAGGTCCAGAGCACCATCGCCTTCGAGCCAGGAGACCGCGAGGGCCACATCGCCAACAGGAGTCCTGCCCACGCGCATGCTGTCCACGCGGGCCGCGCTCACGGCGTAGGGCGTGCCGTACAGGTCGAAGAGGCGGCCATCGGCACTGAGCCTGCCATTGATGGGCGGACCATCGATCAGCGGAGCGAAATTGGATAGCTCCAAGGAATCGAGCACGAAGGCGAGAGCCTGCTCCTTATCGCTGGCGATGGTCCCGTTCAGCACAACCCGTTGGCTTCCATTGCGCATTTCGAGGTCGTGGATGCGCACCGTGGAGGAATCGATGCGGATGCCCGCGCGCCGGGCATTCGCCCATTCTCC
>DAORNP010000039.1:24354-24597 GCA_035441065.1 Flavobacteriales bacterium
CATCCTGGTATGCCTTGCCCCTGATGCCCGTGCCGCTGAACCATAGGCTATCGCCGAAGTGCTGCTTCGTGCTCAATACCGAGAAGGCCAGCAGATCCAAGGCCTTGTCGGCCATCAATTCAAGTGAATCGAACCGGATGCTTCCATAGCTCGCTCGCGGAATCACGCTGTGGAAGCCCAGGTCGAATGTGCGCGTATCGAAGTTGCCGCTGAAGGTGGCCCCTGGAGCGATGCGGGCACCGG
>DAORNP010000039.1:24679-26062 GCA_035441065.1 Flavobacteriales bacterium
CCCAGCAGCGCGGGGAACACACTGCGCAGCACATGGCCAAGGGCCTCTGGTAATTTGGTCGGGAGGAACTCCCCGATCACTTCGGCTTGCGCGAAGGTGGCATTGAGCTGCAGGAGGTTCTCTCCGCCGCGTCGGCCGCTGCTCAGGTGCAGGTCGCCCAGTTCGTAGTCCTCTTCGCCATGGCAATAAGAGATGCCGGTGAAGCGCAGGTCGCCGGAGAGGCTGTCGGGCGAGAGCCTGCCACGCATCGCCGCATCGAGGCTGAGCGAGCTGTAGCCCTTGGACTCCACGAAGCCGAGATGGTACAGGTCAGCATTGTGCAATTTGGCCGTGAAATCCACTTGCGGCCACTGTTCGCGGAAGTCGGCGAGACCGCTGAAGACCAGGTGCAGGTCGGGGTCATCGGCCTCGAGATGGCCATTGAAGAGGTTACGCGCCAAGTGGCCTTTCGCACGGATGCCGCCAATCGTGCGGTTGTTGATCGTGAAGAGCGGGAAGTCGCCTTCCAGGTCCACCTCCATGTCGCGCAGTTTGCGGCCCTTCGCCTTGAGCCGCACGTTCGCGGTGAGTGGGCCAATGATGCTGGTTCCCAAGAGCGGGCCTAGACGGAAGCCTTCGGTAGCTGCGCGGCCATTGATCATGGCTTGCTGCGTGAGCGTGTCGCGGTGGTATGAGATATCCGTGCGCAACACCCCGAGCGCGGTGCTTGCACGTCCCGTGGCAGTGAATGAGCGTAGGAAGCCCGTGAAGCGCCCGCGCAGATCGATGTCGCCGAGCAGATCGGCTTCGGACGGTAATTCGAGCAGGGCACCGCTGGTGAATGGCGGAATGGGTATGCGCTTGAGGTCGGCGGCGGCGGCATGCATATCCTCAACGTCGATGAGCATGAAGGTCTCGGCGATGGAGGGCAGCCCGCTCAAGTCTGCATCGCCATGGAACCAAGACCCCTTGCCGAACCCGATGCGCAGATCTCGGCCCTTGAGCTCGCTCACGGTGCCCCGCACACGGCCGCTCACGTTCATCGGGAAGCGGATGCCCTCGAGCTCCGGCGCGAACCAGGCGATATCCGCCATGTCCACGCGCGAGCTATCGAGGTCGGCGCGCATCTGCACCTGCGTCGTGAAATCGCTGAAATCGGCCCAACCCGTGCTCAAGAGCTTCAGCTCACCGCGCGCGCGACTCCTCGGCGTTCGTAGATCCATGCCTTCGACAACCACACCGCTCGAGCTCACGTGCGCCAGTCCCGAGAGACCGTTCACCCTGAAGCCGCTGCGCTCCGTGAATCGCGCGCGTTCAAGCATTGCGCTGATCGAATCGCCGATGGCCTCGAGCTGGGTGGCGCGCGTGGGCTGCGCGCCTTCGAACACCTGCTTCATCAGGTAG
>DAORNP010000040.1:0-2019 GCA_035441065.1 Flavobacteriales bacterium
CGAACATGAGCATGCAGGGGTTGGCCGTAGAGGCGCAGGGACGCGGAGAAAACCGATTCGGACCGGACTCGCTCTTGCCCCCCGAGTTGGGAGAAGAGTGCCACGCACCAGCCGGAATAAAGGGCCATGCCCTGCGCCTCGGCGCCCCTGCGGCCCATTCTATCGCACATGCTCCATAAGTGTTGCCGGATCCATGTAAGCGTTCTCAATCAAGCCATCGCGCAGGTAGATAACGCGCTGCGTCGCGGCCGCCACCTCTCGTTCGTGCGTCACGATCACCACGGTGAGGCCCAGATCCTTGTTCACGCTGGTGAGCAGGTCCATCACCTCCTGGCTGGTCTTGCTGTCCAATGCGCCGGTGGGCTCATCGGCCAGGATGATCTTGGGGCTGCTGATGAGCGCGCGCGCGATGGCCACGCGCTGCTTCTGCCCGCCGCTCATCTCGTTGGGCATGTGCCTGGCCCAGTCCTTCAGGCCCACCTTCTCGAGCATGGCCAGCGCCAGATCATTCCGCTTGCGGCGCGCCACGCCTTGGTAGTACAACGGCAAAGCCACGTTCTCCATGGCGTTCTTGAAGCCGATCAGATTGAAGCTCTGGAACACGAAGCCGATGTACTTCGAGCGGAGCAGTGCGTTCTCGGTCTCGCTCTGCCCTTTGATGAGCATGCCGTCAAGGAGGTACTCGCCCGAATCATAGTTGTCGAGGATGCCGATGATGTTGAGCAGGGTGCTCTTGCCGCTTCCGCTGGCACCCATGATGCTCACCAGCTCGCCGCTGCCCACCTTGAGGTCGATGCCCTTGAGCACCGGAAGGATGTTGGCCCCCATGCGGTAGGCCTTGCGGATGCCTTTGAGCTCGATCATCGGATATGTGAATGCGCGACGGCCCGAAAGTACCGGGGCGAACCGACGGTCACAGCTGCGATCCACGAGCGGCGCATGATTGACGAGAGCGGCAATCGGCCCACTCCACAACCAATCGTTCATTAAGCGGACCGCCAAGCGCCCACGCCACCCTGCTGGGCCGGGTAGTTTCGCCGCATGGTCCGGATCGCCTCCTCATTGCTGTGCTGTGCGTTCGTGGGCGCGGCTTCCGCGCAGAACGCCTTCCAGCGCGCCGTGCTCAACGACACCATGCCCAACCTGGTGCCCAATCCGGGCTTCGAGGAGATCACCAAGGCCTCCTGCGTGTGGACCACCGATCCCGCCAAGTTCGCCGCCAACGTCATCGGATGGAGCTCGCCCACGCAGACCACGCCTGACCATTTCAGCACCACCCTCGACCCAGAGTGCTGGGCGCACCCCAAGCAGCACAGCGGTGGCAAGCAGAGCACGCACAGCGGGCAAGGCATGGTGGGCATCAAGACCTATGGGAAAGGCAACACGCCCACCTTCTGGCATGAGTACGTGCAAGCCGAATTGACCGAGCCTCTGCAGGCCGGCGTGCGCTACATCGCCGAATGCTGGGCATTGCGCGCGGTGAAGAGCAACGACGCCAGCAATAACGTGGGCCTGCTATTCACCGATGCGCCCATCGCCACGCGCGACCGTTTGCCACTGCACATCACTCCTACAGTGAACGAGGAGAAAGTGATCAAGGGCGGCTGGCACAAGGTGCGCGGCGTGTTCGATGCCGATGGCACCGAGCGCTTCGTGATCATCGGCAACTTCTATGGCGACGATGCCACCTTGCATGAGCGCCAGCCGCAGGGCGAGCGCGGCGCTTACTACTTCATCGACGATGTGAGCGTGCGCGTGGCGCCGCCAGGAACAGCGCTCACCCCGAAGCCGAAGCAGAGCCTGCCCCAGCCGCCGCGTCCCGTGGTGCCCGATCACGTGAGCAGCACTGCGGTCGATATCCACCAAGTGGAGCCTGCCGTGGGCACCCGCGTGCGCCTCGACAATGTGCAGTTCGAGTTCGACAAGGCCGAACTGCTGCCCGGCTACGAGAAGGAACTGGAAAAGCTCGTTGACCTTATGACCGACTTCCCATACCTGCGCGTGGAGATCGAGGGCCAC
>DAORNP010000040.1:2153-2459 GCA_035441065.1 Flavobacteriales bacterium
GCAGCCCAACACCAACGAGGCCAACCGTGCCATCAACCGCCGGGTGGAGTTCCGTGTGATCGAGCGATAGCTCAGGGGGCCCTGTGCGCGTTCAGCAAGGCCATCTGCCGCTCGCGCATTTTTTCCGTGTAGGCCAGGTCCCACTCGAAGTTGCCCGTTTCGCTGTTGTAGCGGCAAATGCCGAAGGGCTCATCGAGCACCGAATAGTCAACGCCCTGCTTCGGCTTGATCATGGTCATGTCCACATTCATCCCGTAGCCGCCCACCCACTCCTCGTCCGATGGACCGTTGAGCAACAGGAGGATC
>DAORNP010000040.1:2527-5029 GCA_035441065.1 Flavobacteriales bacterium
CAGGGTGCTGTTGATGCGCTGCTGCTGCTGCTTCTCGTTCTGGCTGATAAAAACCGCGGGCAGGTCGTTGGCCACGGCGGTGATTCCTGCGAGGCGTTCACGGGTGCCCATGTCCTTCACCACCCCGTACACCACGACATCAGGTTGGGCGCGGACCAGGGTGCTGATCAAACAAACGAGAACCGACAGAAGGATGCGCATGGCAGCAAGATAGCCGCTTCCGACCTTCGCCCCATGGATCCACGCGCTGAAGCCTTCCTCCGCCTGTTGAAGATCATGGACGAATTGCGCGAGCAATGCCCGTGGGACAAGAAGCAGACCCTGGAGACGCTGCGCCCACTCACAATCGAGGAAACCTACGAACTGGGCGATGCCATCCTCGAAGGCGACCTTGATGGCGTGAAGAAGGAGTTGGGTGACCTGATCCTGCACATCGCCTTCTATGCGCGCATCGGCAAGGAGAAGGAAGCCTTCGACATCACCGACGTACTCAACAGCATCTGCGAGAAGCTCATCCGCCGCCACCCGCACATCTATAGCGATGTGAAGGTGAAGGACGAGGAAGAGGTGAAGGCGAACTGGGAACGCATCAAGCTTCAGGAGAAAGGCGAAGGCGCAACAGCGGAGCCCAGCGTGCTCGAAGGCGTTCCCAAAGGACTGCCCAGCCTGGTGAAGGCCATCCGCATACAGGATAAGGCGCGCGGCGTGGGTTTCGATTGGGAGCACAAGGAGCAGGTGTGGGAGAAAGTGCACGAGGAGCTGCGTGAACTGAAGGCCGAAGTGGATGCGGGCAGTAACAAGCAAGCGGACGAAGTGGGCGATGTGCTCTTCAGCGTGGTGAACTACGCCCGCTTCCTCGGCGTGGACCCTGATGAGGCGCTGGAGCGCACCAACCGCAAATTCATCCGGCGCTTCCAGTTCCTGGAGCGCGAGAGCCGCAAGGATGGGAAGCAGATGGGCGCGATGAGCTTGGCGGAAATGGATGCGTATTGGGAGAAGGCGAAAGCGCTTTGAGCATGGGCACCGTGCTGCGACCGCTCTTGTTGAGCTTGATGCTGGGCCTCTTGGAGGCCATCCGCCAAGTGGATCGCCGCGATTCGGATCGGCCGAACGCGCGGTGGGTGCTGCGCGTGCCCTTGGATTCACCCTCGGCGCATCCGGAGCGCTGCTGGTACTGGGGCGAAAGCTCCTTGGCGAACTGACCCTGCGCAAGGAGGATCGCCGCCTATCTTGGCGGGGCCATCACCAAACCCCATCGACATGAAACACATTTCCGCGCTTCTCTTCTCGGCCCTTCTCTGCGCGCCCCTCTTCGCAGCGCAAGGCGGTCCCGATGCCTACGGCTACATCTGGAAGGACAGCAACGAGCCCGACGGCCCCGTATTCGGTTGGATCGACATCACCACAACTGGCCAGATGGTGATGGGCCTCGGCGACGACAATGTGGTGGGGCCATTCGTGATGGATACGGACATGCCCTTCTACTGGTACGCCCGCAAGAATATCTGGATCGGCAGCAACGGCTACATCGCCTTCAATGGCGGCAACATCGCATCGCCCTTCCCGATGATCCCCACCAGCGGCGGCGTGAACGATTATGTCGCAGGCATGGCCAGCGACATGAATTTCCTCGGCGCCGGCAATCCCGGGCGCTGCTACTACCTCGACCTCGGCAACCAGACCATCGTCTCCTGGATCGACGTGCCCTTCTGGTCGCCGCTCGCCCCCACCTACACGGGCAGCAACACCTTCCAGATCATCCTGGACAAGCTTGATAGCTCCATCACCGTGCAGTACCTCACGCAGACCGGGCTCACCCAGAACAACGACCTCAAGCTTGGGATCGAGAGCGTGGCCGGCTCCATCGGCCTGCAGCACAGCTCCAACGTCTATCCGGTCACGGGCATCGCCATCCGGTACTACATGCCGCCCAACAGCACCTTGGCCATCCTCGATGCCACGCCCGCCTGGAACGGCAATCCCACCACCGGCGGCATCTTCCGCTCGCGCAACGGCGCCCAGTACCAGATGCTGGCGAACGTGCTCAACATCGGTAACACGCCTACCGGGGCATTCAACTTCACCGGGTCGCTGCTCAACGCAGGCGGCGCCACGATCATCACGGCCACGCAAGCCATCGCCAACATCAATCCCGGCCTGGACCAGACCGTGCCCTTCGCACCCACCTGGACACCGAACCCTGCTGGCACCTACCGTTTCCAGACCTCCATCACGGGAATCTCAGGCGAACTGGTCACCACCAACAACCAGAATGTCCAGGAGATCGTGGTGGTGGATACCACAACCGCCACGCACGACCTCCGATTCCACGGCACAACCGATAATGGGGTCGGCATTTCGTGGAACGGCGGCAACGGTGGCGTTGGCATGCACTTCATCCCGCCCTACTACCCAGCCTATGCCACGCATACCACCGTGCGCATCGTGAGCAATACCGGCCTGGCCGGCTACACGATGAAGGTGTACGACGATGATGGTGTG
>DAORNP010000040.1:5047-5534 GCA_035441065.1 Flavobacteriales bacterium
GCTCGACTCGGTGTACATCAGCCCCGCGCAAGCCGTGGCCGGTGACCAGGTCATCCCGCTCAGCTCCCCCATCACCATCACCAGCGGCGGCGTGTATGTGGAATGGTACATGCTCGGCGCCAACATCAACATCGGCGTCGATGCCAATCCGCCCTTCTCGCTGCGCAGCTACGAGGTGATCGATGGCGTGTGGGCCGAATACCGCGACCGCACCATCCAGGACTTCTTCATCGGCTTGCGGCTGGCGCAAGTGCCCATCTTCGATGTGGGCTGCAACGGCTTCTTCAACCTGGCCGATGGCCAGGCCATTGGCGGGCAGACCGCGATCCGCCCTTGGGTGCGCAACTATGGCAACCAGGCCGTGAGCAGCCTGAATGTCCACTACCGCTTCGGCAATGGAAACGTGGTCACGCAAGCCTACACCGGTCCTGCGATCAATCCCGGCCAACAGCAGCTCTTCACCTTCAGCACCTATTTCACGCCGACC
>DAORNP010000040.1:5696-5919 GCA_035441065.1 Flavobacteriales bacterium
ATGGCCTGCCCAGCGGGCTGCTCAACCTGCGCATCGTTGATGCCACGGGCCGAATGGTGCGCAGCATGAATTCACAAGGCGGCACCGCGCTCTCGGTGGGTACGCTTGACCTTCAATCGGGGGCCTACCGTCTGCTGGTTGAGCACAACGGGGCGCTGCGATCATTCGCCTTCCTGGTGCAGCATTGATGGCCTGTTGACCCGGATGCAGACTAGCGCCTCGC
>DAORNP010000040.1:5954-6302 GCA_035441065.1 Flavobacteriales bacterium
GTGATGCTGAACTTCCCCAAGACCGGGAGCAGCTTCGCACGGCAAGTGGTGAAACAGGCGCATTTCCATCATCCCCCGTCGCTGCGGCAACGCATCGCCTGGCGGCTGGGAGCGCCTCAGCGCATGCTGAAGGACGTGCTGGTGAGGCCCAATCTCTTCAACGCCGAACAGGCCGCGCGAGCGAAAGAGGTGGCGCATGGCGCGTACTCCCAGATCCCGTTGGAGCACCGCAACAAGGCCATCGTGACCGTGGTCCGCGAGCCCATGGCACGGATCGTCTCGCTGTACGAATTCAAGGCCTGGGCGAAGGCACTGGCAGGGCTCGATGCGGTGCACGCAGCCTATCCG
>DAORNP010000040.1:6312-12256 GCA_035441065.1 Flavobacteriales bacterium
AACTCAGCTTCGCCGAGTACTTCGACCTGCACATGGGCGTGGGCTATCAGGCGTCGGTCCCGCCGGGCATGCGCTCCGAGGTGGGGCCGCTCACCGTGCAGTTCATCCGCATGTTCGCCTATGATCCGGTGCGCACCGCTCTGGCCTTGCACGAAGGCATGGATCTGCGCCGTGAATGGCGCGTGCATTTCCCGCGGATCCAGTTCCTCCGGACCGAGCGCCTCAACGAGCAGCTGCGCGCCTTCCTGCTCGGCCAGGGATACACGCGGGAGAGCCTCCGCTTCATCAACCAGAAGGAGCGCGTGAACCGCACGGATCGCTCTCAAGCGCGTTACTTCACGCCCGAAATGATGCAGGAGGTGCGCCACCGCGAGCGGTTCTTCTACCAGCTCTTCCCCGATTACCTGCGCGCCTTCGACTCCCCCACCACCGCATAACCACCGCAACACATGGAACGCGACCAAATCGTTTTCGAACTGATTGAGAAGGAGCGCTGGCGCCAGACCATGGGCCTGGAGCTGATCGCGAGCGAGAATTACGTGAGCGACCAGGTGCTCGAGGCCCAGGGCAGCGTGCTCACGAACAAGTACGCCGAAGGCCTGCCCGGCAAACGCTATTACGGCGGTTGCGAATTCGTTGACCAGGTGGAGAACCTCGCCATTGAGCGTGTGAAGCGGCTATTCGGCGCAGCATGGGCCAATGTGCAGCCCCACAGCGGCGCGCAGGCCAATGCAGCCGTGATGCTGGCTTGCTTGAAGCCCGGCGACACCATCCTCGGCTTCGACCTGAGCCATGGCGGCCACCTCACCCATGGCAGCCCGGTGAACTTCAGCGGCAAGCTGTATCGCCCCACGTTCTATGGCGTTGATAAGGCAACCGGCCGTGTGGACATGAACACGGTGCGCGAGACCGCGATGCGTGAGAAACCGAAGCTCATCATCTGCGGGGCCAGCGCATACAGCCGCGATTGGGACTATGCCGCCTTCAGGGCCATTGCCGATGAGGTGGGCGCCATCCTGCTGGCCGATGTGAGCCATCCCGCCGGCCTCATCGCCGCCAAATTGCTCAACGATCCCCTGCCCCACTGCCATGTGGTGACCACCACCACGCACAAGACCCTGCGCGGTCCGCGCGGCGGCCTGATCATGATGGGCCGCGACTTCGAGAATCCATGGGGCCTAACCACACCGAAGGGCGAGCCGCGCATGATGAGCGCCGTGCTCGATGGCGCGGTCTTCCCCGGCACGCAGGGCGGTCCGCTGGAGCATGTGATCGCAGCCAAAGCGGTTGCCTTCGGCGAAGCGCTCAGCCCCGACTTTGCGATCTATGGCAAACAAGTAATCGCCAATGCGGCGGCCATGGCGCAGGCCTTCGTGGATAAGGGCTACCACATCGTGAGCGGCGGCACCGACAACCACTGCATGCTGATCGACCTGCGCAACAAGGGACTCACGGGCAAAGAGGCCGAGCGGCTGCTGGGCTTGGCGCACATCACCGTGAACAAGAACATGGTGCCCTTCGACGACAAGAGCCCATTCGTGACCAGCGGCATCCGCATCGGCACGGCCGCAATCACCACGCGCGGCCTGGTTGAGGTGGACTGCAAGAAGATCGTGGAGATGATCGACACCGCCCTGCGCAGCAACGGTGATGCGGGCGAGCTCGATCGCGTGAAGTTCTACGTGGGCGGCATGATGCGCCTGAAGCCGCTCTACGGCTGGGCCGTGGAGAGCTGATCGATGCTCGACCCGATCAAGCGGGCGTGGCGTGAATGGCAGCGGCGCGCAGGCGCTGCGCGGAGCACGCGCGAGCGGAGCGCCATGCTCAGGGCGAAGGGATTCCGCGCGGAGGATGCGCTGATCGTGACCGGCGACCCGCGCGGGGGCACCACCTGGTTGGCCGAGACGCTTTGCGCGTGGCCGGGCACCGCCATGAATTGGGAGCCGTTGCACCACCAACTGGGCATGGTGCCTGAAGCGATGCACTGGGGCAGAAGGCCCTTCATCCCGGAAAGCGACACGGACCCGGAACGCATCGCATTGATGCGCGACCTGCTCAGCGGAAAGCGCACCAATGAATGGACGCTCCGCTATTGCTCAACCGAACATGCCGTGGGGGCCGAGCGCCTGCTCACCAAGTTCGTGCGCGCCAACCTGCTGCTCCCATGGATGACCGCGCGCATCACCTTCGCGCGCAAGCCCATCCTGTTGCTGCGTCATCCGGTGCCCACCGTGCTCTCGCAACTGAAGGCCTTCCCAAATGCCGAGCACCGCGCTGCCGCATTTCGGGTGCCCGACCAGCTCTTCAACGAACGGTTCATCGCGCACGCCGACTACCTCAGCTCCTTGCCACCTGGCCTGGAGCGAAGCCTGGCGCTCTGGTGCCTGAACAACCAGGCCACCTTGCGCCATCCGCGCCACGGCAGCGATTGGCTGGTGGTGCATTACGAGGACCTGCTGCACGACCCCATCACCAGCTTGGAGCGCATCGGTGAAGCATGGCGAGTGGACCCGGCACCGTGGATCGATCACGTCCGGATCAATCGCTCAAGCGCGACCGACTTCCACCAGGAACGCCTCAGCGACCCCAGCGCGCAAGCCACGAAATGGATGCAGCGCATCGACGCATCACAGGCCGTGCGCCTGCAATCGATCCTCGATCATTTCGGCATCCAGGAGTACAGGGTGGAATCGGCCACGCCAAGTGGTGCGCATCCCGGATGATTGGACCGGACCTTGGCAATAAAAGCTGCGCGCTGCTGACGGCACTTCCCAGACCGCGTCAACCGCACGCTGCGAATCCTTGTCCTAACCCCGCACCAACTTCCTGTACTTGATCCAGTGCGGCACGAGATCGCCGCCGAGGCGCTTCTTCCTGTTCTCCTCGTAGTCGGAGAAACCGCCCTCGAACCAGTACACCTGGCTATCGCCCTCGAAGGCAAGGATGTGCGTGCACACGCGATCGAGGAACCAGCGATCGTGGCTGATGATGACAGCGCAACCGGAGTAGTCCTGGATGGCTTCCTCCAGCGCGCGCAGCGTGTTCACGTCGAGGTCGTTGGTCGGTTCGTCAAGCAGGAGCACGTTGCTGCTCTGTTTCACCGTCATGGCGAGGTGCAAGCGATTGCGCTCACCACCCGAGAGCATGCCCACCTTCTTGTTCTGATCGGTGCCGCTGAAATTGAAGCGGGAGAGGTAGGCGCGCGTGTTCATCACCACGTTGCCGAAGGTGATGTTCTCCAATCCGCCGCTGAGCACCTCGTACACCGTCTTGTCGGCGATGAGGTCCTTGTGGCTCTGGTCCACATAGGCCATCTGTACGGTCTCTCCGATGGTGATGGTGCCGCTATCGGGCTTCTCCAGGCCCATGGCCATGCGGAAAAGCGTGGTCTTACCGGCACCGTTTGGGCCGATGATGCCCACGATGCCCGCCGGGGGCAACGCGAAGCTGAGGTTATCGATCAGCAGGCGGTCACCATAGCCCTTGCTCACGTTCTTGAACTCGATCACCTTATCGCCCAAGCGAGGTCCGTTGGGGATGAAGATCTCGAGCTTGGCCTCCTTCTCCTTCACGCTCTCGCCCTGCATCTTCTCATAGTTCTGCAGGCGGGCCTTGCTCTTGGTGCGTCGTGCGCTGGCATTGCTGCGCACCCACTCGAGCTCCTGCTTCAGCACGCGCTGGCGCTTGCTCTCCTGCTTCTCTTCCTGCGCGAGTCGAGTTGTCTTCTGCTCCAGCCACGTGGTGTAGTTGCCCTTGTACGGGATGCCTTCGCCGCGATCGAGCTCGAGGATCCAGCCCGCCACGTTGTCGAGGAAGTAGCGATCGTGGGTGATGGCGATGACGGTGCCCTTATACTGCTGCAGGTGCAGCTCTAGCCACGCCACGCTCTCGGCGTCGAGGTGGTTGGTGGGTTCGTCAAGGAGAAGAATGTCGGGCTGCTGCAGGAGCAGGCGGCATAGCGCAACGCGGCGACGCTCACCACCGGAGAGCACCTTGATGGGCTGGTCGGCATCGGGGCAGCGCAAGGCATCCATGGCCACTTCGAGCTTCTGGTCGATGTTCCACGCATCGCTCGCCTCGATCTTGTCCTGCAGGACGCCCTGGCGCGCGATGAGCTTGTCCATCTTGTCCGGATCGTTCAGGACATCCTCGTCGGCGAACTTGTTGTTCACCTCCTCATACTCCTTCAGCAGGTCCATGATGGGCTGCACGCCCTCGCGAACGATCTCGATCACGGTCTTGCTCTCGTCGAGCTCGGGCTCCTGCTCCAAGTGGCCGATGGAGTAGCCGGGCGTGAGGTGGATGTCGCCATCGTAGTTCTTGTCCTTGCCGGCGATGATGCGCATCAGCGTGGACTTGCCCGATCCGTTGAGACCGAGCACGCCGATCTTGGCTCCATAGTAGAAGCCGAGGTAGATGTCGTTGAGGATTTTCTTGCCGGAGGGCAGGGTCTTCCCCACCTTCACCATATTGAAGATTATCTGGCGGCCTTCTTCGGACATATCAGTGCAGGTTGAGCGTGCAGGTTGAAGCGATGTTGGTTGAGGGTGGCTCAACCAGGAGAGTCCAGAAAACGAGCGTGTCAGCGCTTTCGGGCCGCGAATATCTCCAATCGCGGCCACTCCTTGTAATGCTCGGGCTCGGAGAAGCCATCGGCGGACATGCCGCATCGCATGATGGCCTCCTTCGGCGTGGGCCCTCCCCGCTTGCCCAGCGCCAGCCACAGCGTGGCCCCGCCCGGCATTTCGCCCTTGTAGGTGCTCACCTGCTTCAATCGCTCCTTGGTCATGCCTTGCACCAGCAGCTCGAAGCTTACCAGCCGCTCCCAGCGCGTATCGAAGCAGATCCGGTCATCGGGTTTCAGGCTGGCTATGAGCAATGCAGCGCCCGGCCTGGTCTCCGATTGGTGGCCCATGCGCCCTTTGGCAACGCCCAGCCCTGATGCGTAGATGGCCACCAGCGCCACGGAGGCCCATGCGGTACGGCTCCGCTTGCCCATGCCCTTCACGAGTTTCTCCTGGATGAGCTTCAGGAGGTAGAACAGCGCGATGGACGCGCCCAAGCAGAAGAAGAAGAGCGCATAGGACCAGATATACGGACCACCATCTTCTTGCAGCGCGATGGCCAGCGGCACGGCACCGAGCAGCAGCGCGAACATGATCGCCCTGAACTTGCCGGAGACATACGAGGCCTGCATCATGCCGCATAAGCCCAGCACGATCACCCAATCGTAGGAGGGATCGGCGGCGAACATCCAGAAGTCCATGACCCGCTCGGCATATCCGCCGCTGAAGGTCTTCCACGACTTCTCCCCTTCGCTCGCGTGAAAGAAGAGGCCATCGACGCCATGCTGGATCACCACCGGCAGGTAGAACAGAACCGTGGCCAGCAGGAACACCACAACAGCGAGGCCGAGCATGGTCATGCGCTCATTGAGCGACCGCTGGTACTTGCCCATGAGGGTGAAGAGCACCCACAGGAAGGCCGTGGCCGCAGCGAACACCGAAGTGGTGACGCTCCACATGCCCAGGGCGAGGCAGAAACCCATGATGCCTGCGCTCCATGGGTTGTTCTCGCGCACCAGGTGCCGCGCCACCAGCAGCGCGGCGAGCAAGGCGCACCAGCTCAGGCTGTAGCCTAAGGCCAAGGCGCTCACCTCGATCAGCGGCGGGCATGCGGCCACCATGGCCAAGGCCATCAGTGCGATGTAGCGGTTGAAGAGGCTGCGCGTGAGCATGTAGAACAAGGGCAGGGCGAGCACGCCAGCGAAGAAGGCCGGCAGCCGCATGGTGAGGGTGCTCAAGCCGAAGATCCCGGTGGTGATCTTCACCAGCAGGGTGTGCAGCACATGGTTCGATGGCAGGCTGAAATCGGTGAGGATGCCAGCGAACGATTGCGTCGCGTAGGTCACGTACATGTTCGACTCCGGGATGGTCACGGGCTC
>DAORNP010000040.1:12285-12535 GCA_035441065.1 Flavobacteriales bacterium
CCGGCGCCGATAAGAATCAACAGCGCGGCGAAGCGCTTGTGGGTGGTGGAGGTCTGCTTCGAGTAGCGCTGGGCAGCTTCGCGCAGGTCGTGCCGGAACCAATGCAGCGCCGAACCTTGCTCACGCTCCTTGCGCTTCGCGCGGCCGCGCGAACGGTGCCGCAAGCTGGAGCGGCTCCGCTCCCTCGGCCGTGTCGGTTCGTGGTATCCGGAGGTGCTCAAGCGCTGGTGGTGGTGGATGAATGGCTCAG
>DAORNP010000040.1:12647-15413 GCA_035441065.1 Flavobacteriales bacterium
GTTCCTGCGCCACGGCATCGCTCTCAACCGAGAACAGGAACTCGAAGCTCTGCAAGCTGCCCGCCTGGCTCCGGATCCCGGTTTGGATCATCTTCCCTTCGTAGGTCTTGAACAGCACGCCTTTGTGCACCACGTAGTTGAGCTCGCCTGCCTTCACGCCAGTGCCGAACACCCACCAGTAACGGAAGTATCCGGCTATGGCCACCACGATGGCCAAGACGGCCACGACTTTCCAAAGATGCCTGCGCATGGCGGCGAATGTACCGGACGGGCCTTTCCGGTGCAATGGCCAGGCTTCAGCGCGATGCCGCCTTGAGCGTGTTGAGCAGCAGGCTGGCAATGGTCATGGGACCTACGCCGCCGGGCACTGGGGTGATCCACGCGCATTTGGGCGCCACTTCGCCGAACCGCACGTCACCTTCCAAGCGGAACCCGCTCTTTCGCGAGGGGTCGTCGATCCGATGGATGCCCACATCGACTACCACGGTTCCTTCCTTCACCATATCAGCCCCGATGAGGCCAGGCTTTCCCGCCGCCACAATGAGAATGTCCGCATCGCGCGTCACTGCGCCAAGGTCGCGTGTGCGGCTGTGCGCGAGCGTCACCGTGCAATTGCCGGGGTCGCTGTTGCGGCTCATGAGGATGCTCATGGGCGTGCCCACGATGTTGCTGCGACCGACCACTACGCAATGCTTGCCGGCCGTGGGGATGCCGTAATGGCGCAGCAGCTCAACAATGCCGCTGGGCGTGGCGGGCAGGAAGCCATCGTGCCCCAGCACCATGTTGCCCAGGCTCACCGGGTGGAAGCCATCGACATCCTTGCGCGGATCAATGGCCAAGGTGACCGCATCGGCATCGAGGTGCTTGGGCAAGGGCAGTTGCACGATGAAGCCGTCGAGATCAACGTCGGCATTGAGTGCTCGCACCTGCGCGATGAGCTCGGCCTGTGTGATGGTGGCGGGCAGGCGGATCAGTGAGCTGCGGAAGCCCACGGTTTCGCAGGCCTTCACCTTCGCTTCCACATAGGTGCGGCTCGCGCCATCATCGCCCACGAGCACCGCTGCCAGGTGCGGTGCGTGCCCGCGCTTGGCCAGCACTTCCGCAGCTTCCAGCGCGATCCGCTGCTTCAGCGCATCGGAGCAGATACGTCCATCGAGCAATTGGTAAGTGGCCACTTCGCTCATGCCACAAGGCTACGAAATAGGCGGTTGGGTGCAATGGGGCGTCGCCTCGATATCACGTGCCCCTTGGCTGAGCAACTTCTGCCACACCAAGCGCAGGCAGTCAAGCGGGTCGTAGATGCTGTCCTTGCTGAGTTCCTCCAGCCAGAGATTGGCGGCCTGGGTCATTTCGGTGTGGTGGTTCATATTCGGCTCAAATGGACGCGTATGGACGAAAATGGGCGCGTGCTGCACTTGCCCCATCACCTCATGATGACGAACCGCCCGCTTCTCACGCCGCCATCCTTCATGCGCAGCCGCAGCAGGTAAGCGCCCTCGCTCAGTGCCGAGAGCTCCAATTGCACTTGCTCGCTGGCCGCGCCCAGCGACTTGCTCCACACCATGCGGCCATGTGCATCGAGCACCTCGGCGTGCTGCGCTTGCGCGCTCTGCGGCAACAATACGGTTAGCGGCCCATAGGTAGGGTTGGGCTGTAACTGCAAGGGCGCAAGCGCTTGCTCGCGCAGGCCCACGTTCAGCCCGTACAACCGGCTCACGAAGCGTTGCGTAGGGTCGTTGGTGGTGCCATCATCGTAGCCGTGGTAGGCGCCCCAGATGTAGTAATTGCCATCTGGACTTGGGGCTAAACCAACCACCACTAGGTACAGTGTGCCGTTGTAGTTGTACATACCACAGCCATCGCCCTCGAACACATTGGGCAGCAACTCCCCATCCTCAGTCAGCATAGCAATACCACCGCGTACCTCACCGTTGATGCGGTCGAACCACCCTGTTACAACCATGCGGCCGTCACCTAGCAAGTGTATGTCCCTCACGTTGGGCAAGTCGGATTGTGGATTGAAGGCAACACCGAAATCGAGCAGGTTGAATGTGGGATCGAGCGCTCCATCCGGCATGAAGCGCAGCAGGCTAAAAATGTCCTCGGATCCGGGAAGCTTGAAGAAGCCGCCGGCGAGTATCCTGCCATCCGCAAGTGTCTGAAAGACGTATGCACCGCCCCAAGGCTGCAAATCTGTGCTGAAGGAAGTGTCCAGCTCACCATCGGAATGTATCCGGAACACGCGCCCCACTGGCTGCCCTTCGTACTCGGTCATAGTGCCGGTGCACAGGAACTTGCCATCCGGCTGCTCCTCGAACTCGTAGAGCACCTCGTCGCATTGCCGGTGGTGCTTGGTGGTGTCCAACTGGCCCGTGTTGGTGAACCAGATCAGGTTGTACAGGCCCACGAATCCGTGCTCCGGGTCGTTCATGGTGTGCGCCCCGCTGATCACGATGCGGCCATCGGGGTACACATGGTAGTCGCCGCCCTGGAGCGAGGAGAAGAGCGGGGCGTTGGAGTTGAGGTGCTGGAATGCGGGGTCAATGGTCCCGTTCTCGAATAATCTTCGCACGGTTTGGCTTAGTCCAACATAAAGCTTGTCCTGCCAAGGCGTGATTCGACCGCCCATTGACGGATACATGGGAAAGGATGGGTCAACGCTGCCATCTGGAAGCAAGCGCGCACCATACCGCCATACCGCATCGCCCGGGAACTTGAATTGACCCGAAATCAGCACTCTGCCATCCGATAGCGGCAGAGCATCGT
>DAORNP010000040.1:15423-16440 GCA_035441065.1 Flavobacteriales bacterium
AGACAGACTGGCTTTGGATAGTAGTTCTGAAGCCCGTGTCCAAATCGAAAGGCTGCTGGGCAATGCCCAGCACGGCCACCAAGCCGGCAGCCGTGCTGGGTATCGTCCGCTTCATTCCGTTCGCGCTCACTCCACGCTGAGTTTCTGCGCATCCAAGGTAAGGCCGTTGCGATGCAGCTCCACAGTGTATTGCCCGGCACCAAGGCCACGCAGGTCGAAGACTTGATCCAGGCCGTTGGCAACCACACGTTGGCGGAGCACGATCCGGCCAAGTGCATCGCGCAGCAGCACCTCGCCTTCGCCATCAAATGCTTGAAACACCGAGGTCCAGTTGCGCGCGGGGTTGGGCGCCAGCGAGAAAATCACCTTCTCGGCAGCCGCTTGGTTGGGCAGTTTGCGCGCCTTGGGGCCTTCGTCCTCGCTGCCGCCGGTGAGCGGGGCGCGGCAGATGCCGTAATGGAAGCAGAGCAGGTTCATGGCCCAGGTGGCGGGCCGGTCGTATTGCTCGTTCACCAGGGTCAGCAGTTGGGCTTGCTCGGCCGGGCTCAACTCGCCGTCATCGCGGCCGTCGGCATGCACGGACTCCAGCAGGTCGATCAGGCCCAGCATGCGCAGGCGTTCGCTCTGCTCCTTGCTCTTGAGCGCATGCTCCTCCGGGATGAGCTCCACCACGACCCTGGCATTGATGTAATCGCCAACCTGCATCAGCGCGATGGCCTCGGCGTAGCGACCGGCGGTGGTGCGGATCTGCTGCCAAACGGCGCGCACTTCCTCGAGGTGCTCCTGCTCCTCATCCAGGCCGAAGTACTCCACCAGTTGCATCCCGGCCTGGGTCATCTCGCCGTGGTGGTGGGCCATGTTGGCCTCCAGCACCGAGCGGAAGGTCTTGCTATACCAACTGGCTATGATGGCATCAATCAGTGTCACGCTCACCGGTTGCGTGCATTCCAGCTCCAGCCATTTCAGGAAGCCTTCTGTGCGCGTGGCCTCTGGGTTAGCGATGCAGATTTCGGCCTT
>DAORNP010000040.1:16479-17234 GCA_035441065.1 Flavobacteriales bacterium
GGCTTCTCCACGGCCTGCTTCAGCGCATCCACGCTCAGGTAAGGGCTCTTGCTCAGCAGGTAGACGCGCAGGTCCCATGCATCCTGCGGCCATGCATCCATGATCTCGGTGAGCACCTCGTCGGTGCTGCCGCCATCGAGCAGCTGACCGAAGAGGTAGCGCTGTGCGGCATAAGCCAGCTTCTCGTTCTGCAACTGGCCTTCGAGCTGCAAGCGCTTCACCTCGTCCGGATAGGTGCCGATGGGCAGCCGCCTGCTGTTGCAATTGCCTTCGGGACGCAGTACGTCGGAGTTGTTCACGCTGCTGGTGGCCGATACGCCGTTGATGGTCACATAGACCGGGCGATAGGGCACATCAGGAGGTGCGTAGTAGTACGAGATCGGGCTGGACGGCATGTTCGTGTTCTTGAAATCCACGCGATTGGCCTCTTGGTCGAACACGTTATCCGCCGAGCGCGCGAAGCGGCCTTGGTTCTGGCGGATGGTCTCATCCGCGTCATTGAGCTCGTTCGTAATATTCCGGCTCCAGAAGTTCGTGCCCACATCATCGGCGGTGTTGCACTGGAAGTGCAGGCCGATGGTGCCTTGCGCATCGTTCACATCGACCAGGAAGTAAAGCCGGTGGGCAAAAAGAAGCACGACCTGACCAAGACCGAGCAACGCACTTTACGTCGTGGCTTCGAACTCTATTTGGAAGCGCTCACCGCGAAGCTCGCCCGCAAGAGGAAGCACAAGCCCAAGAACGAGGAGCCTCTT
>DAORNP010000040.1:17244-25068 GCA_035441065.1 Flavobacteriales bacterium
GGGGGGGGGGGGGGTAATAACTAATTGCCTTTCAGCGATTTAGGCCCACGTCAGGGGGTGACCACCTTCAGCCGCCGCAAGGTCCACACGTACATGTGTACGCCCTTGTCCAGCGCCACCACATCCTGGCCGGTCACCTCCCAACCTTGCTTTTCAAGTTCCTGCACCTCTTGGAAGAAATTGTTGATGTCGAGGTCGCGCTTGCTCATGTTCACCGCTTTCAAGTCGATGACCTTGGCGGGGATGCCAGTACCGAAGACCCCGAGCTTGCGGATGCCAGGCGAGAACTCAATCGATGCGTAGTCATGGACGGTTTGCCCAAGCGCGAAGGATGAAGCCAAGGCAAAGAGGACGGTGATGAGCAGGTGGCGCATGTGATTCATCCCGATCTGCGGGAGGGCAAAGATGGTGGCGCACCTTTGCGCGATGATCATCAAGCGCTTGATGAGCCGATTCTGGCCCATGCCGGTGGAGCGTTTCACAAGTGTGCATGGCGAGATGGAAGTGCGATACGAAGAGGGCGACCTTGTGCTTAACAGCGCGCAAGGCAATCAATCGTTCGGCAGCCTGCATCGGGTATGGCGGCGCGTTTTCGCAGGAATCGGGCTGAAGCGATCGCCGCCTTCCGAGGTGCTGCTGCTCGGTCTCGGTGGTGGCAGCGTGCCCCGCATCCTGCGCCGCGAACTGGGCCTGGCCTGCCCCATCACCGCCGTGGAGATCGACCCGGCCATGATCTCCGTTGCGAGGCGGCATTTCGGCCTGGACGAGTGGCCAGCGCTCACCGTGATCGAAGGCGATGCCATCGTGCACGTGCACGCCATGAAGCAGCGTTTCGGCCTCGTGCTGGTTGACCTGTTCGATGACCTGGACCTCGCCCCCGGAGTGGATACCGCCGGATTCGCCCACGCCCTGCGCGATCGTTGCGACGGCACCTTGTGCTTCAACACGGTGGATTATGACGCTGAGAGCGGGGCGCGTTGCGATCGGGTGCTGGCCAACTTGAAGAAGGTCTTCGGCTCAGTGGACGAATTGAGGCTCGAAGGCGTCAATCGGGTGTTCATCGCCCGTTGATACCCACCAGCCTAGCCTTATTGACAGTTGCTCCAGCGGCCCGACCTTTGCCTGCGGCCGCGGGCCCGAATCGCCGGATGTTCAGCAGGATAACCTTCTCCTTTGCAATGTACTGCATGGTGGGCCAGCTCTTGGCTCAGCCTCCGGCCTGCTCCATCGCCTTAGGTCCCGACGAGACCATTTGCCAAGGCGAAACCGTGCAGCTCGATGGCCCGCCCGGCTTCCCGAACTACAGCTGGAGCAATGGTGCCAACTCGCAGAACATCACTGTGGGGGCAGCGGGTGTGTACACCTGCACGGTGAGCTACCCCACCGGCAACCTGGCCGTGAATCCGAATTTCAGCAGCGGGAACACCGGCTTCACCAGCATGTTCAACTACATGTTGCCGCTCACCACCGACGGAAATTACTGGATCGGCAGCAATGCCAACATTCTGCACAACCAATGGCAAGGCACCGGCAACGGCCCCTTCCTGATGGTGAACGCGGGATGGATGCATTCGGGCTTCCGTTTCTGGTGTCAGACCCATCCGGTGTGCCCCGGACAAACCTATACCATCAGCTTCCGCGCTGCATCGCTGGCCACGCAAGGTCCGCCCCTGCTGGCCGTCTTCGTCAATAATGTCTGGACCGGCGATGACCTTCAACTGCCCAATCAGCAGGGCCTGTGGCAGCAATTCAGCACCACCTGGACGGCTCCGCCAGGCGTCTTCTTCGCCGATTTCTGCGTGCAGATCAGCAGTGGCCATGGCATCGGCAACGACCTCGGCTTCGATGATGTGAGCATCAGCGCCACGGTTACCCTGAGTGATGATATCGAGGTCTTCGTGACGCCTTTGCCTGATTTCGACCTCGGCCCCAACACCACCTTGTGCGACGGCGAGACCCTGGTGCTGGACGCGACCGTACCCGGCGGCAGCTACGATTGGCAGGATGGCAGCTCCGATCCCACCTACACCGTGAGCAGCGCGGGCAACTACAGCGTCACGGTAACAGCGAACAACTGCTCGGCAACCGATGCGATCAACGTGGCTTACAACCCTATCCCGGTATTCGACCTCGGCCCCGACCTGCAGCTCTGCACCGGCGATGTCACCGTGCTCGATGCCACAACGCCAGGCGCCACCTACAGTTGGATGGACGGCAGCAGCGGCGCCACCCATGGCGTGAATGCCGATGGCACTTATGGCGTGACCGTAACGGTAAATGGCTGCTCGGCATACGACGAGGTGGTGGTTGACTACAACCCCTATCCGGTTTTCGAGCTGGGTCCTGACCAACAGATCTGCGCGGGTGAGCAAGTAGTGCTCGACGCCACGGTGCCCGGCGCCACCTACCTCTGGAACGATGGTACCACGGACCCAACGCTCACCGCTACCGCATCGGGCTCGTACTCGGTGACCGTGACGTTGAACAACTGCAGCGCTTCGGATACCATGAACCTGGTGGTTACGCCGCTTCCTGTGGTTGACCTCGGGCCCGACCAGACCGTGTGTCCTGGGACTGATGTCACGCTCAACGCCTTCGTTGCGGGCGCCACCTATGCGTGGAGCACCGGGGCAAGTACTTCATCCATCGACGTGAGCGCACCGGGCGTCTACTCCGTGCAGGTCACCGTGAACGGTTGCACCACCACCGATGCCATGGAGTTCTTCAACCATACGCTCCCTGCATTCACACTCGGCCCCGACCAGACCATCTGTGCCGGCAATACCGCCACATTCAGCGCGAACGTGGTCGGCGCCACTTACCTGTGGAGCACCGGTGCCGCTGCAAACTCGATTACCACCGGCAACGCAGGCACCTACTGGCTCGATGTCACCACCAATGGCTGCTCTGTTCGCGATACCGTGCTGCTCGCGGTTACGGCGCTGCCCGTTGTGGACCTCGGGCCCGATTTCAGCCTTTGCCCCGGAGTGAACGCCACCTTGAATGCGGCCGTCGCTGGCGGCTCCTATGCCTGGAGCACCGGCGCGAATACCGCAAGCATCTCGGTGGGGCCGGGCAGCTACGATGTGACCGTGACGGCCAACGGTTGCAGCGCCAACGATGCGATCACCATTGGCACTTACCCGGCGGCGCAAGTGGACCTCGGCGCCGACCTCACCCTATGTCCCGGCGATCAGGTGCTGCTGAATGTGGCACAGCCAGGCGCCAGCTACCTGTGGAACGATGGCAGCACGGCATCGACCTACACTGCGCAAACCGCTGGCGTGATCAGCGTGCAACTCACCGATGCGAACGGATGCGTGGCCACCGATGCGGTGAGCGTTGCCGTGCAAGCACCTGTACCGGTTGACCTCGGCCCCGATGCCGTGATCTGCCAAGGCGACGATCTCGTGCTCGATGCCACCACAGCGGGTGCAACGGCCTACTTGTGGAGCACAGGCGCCATCACGCCCACCATCACCGTTGCGAACACCGGCAACTACAGCGTTACCGTGACACAGGGCACGTGCTCCGTGAACGATGCCGTGCAAGTGACGGCGCTGCCATTGCCGATCATTGACCTGGGCCCGGATCAAACGCTGTGCACGGGCGATGCCATCACCCTGGACGCCTCGTTGGCCGGCGCGAGCTATCAATGGAGCACGGGTGAGGTCACTTCTTCCATCACGGTATCGCAAGGCGGCACCTACAGTGTCACCTTGACCAACCTGGCTGGTTGCACCTACACGGATGAGATCAGCATTGTGGAAGCCACACCCGATGCGCTGGACCTTGGTCCTGATCTCGTGCTCTGCGCGGGTGAAACCGTGGTGCTCGCTGCCGCACTGCCCGGAGCGAGCTATCTGTGGAGCACCGGCGCAGGAAGCGCCTCCATCACCGTTGGCGCCACGGGCACGTATTGGGTGCAGGCAACACAGGGCCTTTGCAGCGTGAGCGATACGGTGAACGTGTTGGTGCAAGCCATGCCGCAAGTGCAATTGCCTGCCGATGCGCAGCTCTGTGATGGTGAAACGCTGCTGCTCGATGCCACTTGGCCCGGGGCGAGCTACGCGTGGAGCACCGGCGAGACCTCCGCCACCCTCACGGTTACGGCCTCGGGCACCTACGATGTGGTGGTAGACCTCAATGGCTGCACCGCTTCGGACGGCATCAACGTGGTGTTCACCACACCACAGCCCTTCGATCTGGGGAGCGATGTGAGCCTGTGCGCGGGCGAACAGGTGACACTGGATCCCGGTGTAGCACCAGGGGCTTACGCATGGAGCACGGGAAGCAATGCGAGTTCGATCACCGTGAGCACCACGGGCACCTACTGGGTGCAGATCACGCAGGGCGCTTGCATCGGCTCGGATACGATCGCGGTTGTCGTTCTCGATCCGGGCGCCATCGACCTGGGCGGGACGATCGCAGCATGTGAAGGCGAAACGGTCACGCTCAATGCCACCCTGCCGAACGCGACGTACGCATGGAGCACGGGAGCCGCCACGCCCACCATCGATGTGATCACCGGCGGCGTGTTCAGCGTTACGGCCACCGTTGGCAATTGCTCTGCGAGCGACGAGGTCACTGTTGCCTTCCTGCCATTGCCCGTGTTCGACATCGGCCCCGATCAATCCATATGTCCCGGCTCACAGGCCACCTTCGATGCGACCACACCGAACGCGAGCTACCTCTGGCAGGACGGCAGCACCGGCGCCACGTTCAGCACCGTTGGGGAAGGCCCGGTGAGCGTTACGGTGACCGTAACGGGCTGCTCGGCCGACGATGCCGCGAATGTGATCCAACTACCTTCACCAACGGCCAACCTGGGCGGCGACACCACCATTTGCGCTGGCGCGAGCCTCATGCTCTCCGTTGCGCAACCCAATGCCGCGTACAGCTGGAGCACGGGCGCGATCACGCCAAGCATCACGGTGAATGCGGCGGGCAATTACAATGTTACCGTGAACCTGAACGGCTGCACGGCCAGCGATACGATCACCGTGGCGGTCTTCGATGAGGCCGGGCTCGATCTCGGCGCCGATCAGTTGCTCTGCCCCGGGGAAACCGTTGCGCTCACAGCCGCCTTGGCTGGGCAATACCAATGGAGCACCGGAGCCTCTGCAGCCACCATCAATGTGAGCACGGCAGGAACCTATTGGGTGAATGTGACGCAGGCGGTATGCATCGCAACGGATACCGTGGTCGTGGCGGTGGTTCCGCTCGTTGCACCGGAGTTGGGCGATCCGGTCACGATCTGCGAAGGCGATAGCATTCAACTTTCCGTGCTGCCGAATGCAGCCACTGCGCTGTGGAGCAACGGAAGCACTGCGGACACGATCACCGTGAGCAGCAGCGGCAACTACGCGGTCACGCTTTCGCTCATGGGCTGCTCGGCCTCCGACAATGTGCAAGTGACCGTGCTTGACTTCATCGACTCGATCTCCCTCGGCACCGATAGCACCTACTGCCCCGATGCGCCGCTCTTCCTGAATACCGGCCTGCCATCTGCCACGCACCTCTGGAGCACGGGCAGCGCCGCTTCATCCATTCAGGTCATGTCAGCAGGCACGTACACGGTGCATGTCACTGGTGAATGCATCGATGCCGAAGCGAGCATCCGTGTGGTGGAAGGCATCTGCGGCCCCATCATGTATGTGCCGAACACCGTTACACCGAACGAGGACGGGAAGAACGACGACTTCCGCGTGTCGTACTTCGGTCCGTTGCGCGACTTCACCCTGGACATCTTCAACCGCTGGGGCGAGCGCATCGCCACCTTCGATCACCCCGATCAGGCGTGGGACTGCACGGCAGGCGGGCAACCGGTTCCCGATGGCGTTTACATCTGGAAGATCAGGTACCGCGCACGTGCCGGGGATGGCGCCAAGGCGGAAGAGCTCATGGGGCACGTGAACGTGCTTCGCTGAACAGCTGGCACTAAGGAAGCTCGAACCCTTCCTCCTTCCAGATCGCACGGCCATCGCTCAGGCGCACGTAGCCGATGTGCTCGTCGCGCTCCACCCGTGCGATGTCGGCACGCATGAGCTTCACGGCATCGTAACGCGTGGCCAGCACCACCTTGCCGCGTGCATCAATCAGTCCGGTGCCCGAATCGTCGGTGGCCTGCCAGAAGCCGAACTCCGCTGGCGCGAGCTGCTTGTATCGAGGGGCCGCGATCTCTTTGCCTGTGCTATCGATCAGGCCGAAGAGCGCGCCTTGCCGAACGCGCGCTATTCCACCGATCAATTCACCCGCTTGATCGTAGCGATTGTCGAAGAGCACATTGCCGCGCCGATCGGCATAGCCCCATTTGCCCTTCTTCCGCACGGGTATCAATGCGCCTGTAGCGGGCCCGATATCGGAGAACACGCAAGGCACCACGCGCTCGTTGCCCGAATTGATGAGGCAGCGCTTGCCTGCGCTCTGCACTTCGGCAAATCCGTTGGTGAAATCGCCCCAGCTGGCCACATCGTCCGGTGCCTCGTATTCGATGGGAATCTGCACGCTGCCGGTTTGTGAGAGGTAGCCGCAACGCCTGCCTTCCACGGCCAGCGCGAGCCCGTCCCGGAAGGGGCCGATGTGATCGAAGCGCAGGGGCACCACCAGATCGCCGAATGGACTCAAGAGGCCCGACTTGCCGTCCTTGCGCACGCGGCTCACGGTGCTCTCGAAGCCTTCCACCCAATCGTATTCCGCAGGAACCACCACATTGCCTTGGATATCGATCACCCCGAAGCCACTCTCCTGCTCCACCACCGCCAGGCCATGGCGGAAAGTCCCGGCCGACGCGTGGGTGAATGGGATCACCACTTCGCCGCGCGGATTGATGTAGCCGTAGAGGCCATCGCGCCTCGCATAGGCCAGCCCCTGGCTGAATTCGCCCACATCCTCGAAGGTCATGGGCACCACCAGATTGCCGTTGCGGTCAACAGCGCCTACGCGGCCGTTTCGCTCAACGGTGCTCGTGCCCTCTACGGGATCCGAGACCTCGTCGTACTCAATCGGCACAACAACACGCCCGCTCCGATTGATGGAACCCACCCTTCCGGCACGGCCCACCAGGGCTTGCGCGCCCATGAAGGGCTCGGCCCACTCGAATTCAGCCTTGATGCGCTCGTTGCCATCGGCATCGAGGTAGCCCCATAGGCTGTCGCGACGGAAGGGCAGCAGGAAGAGGCTGGCGGTCTTGTAATCGACAGCGAGCTCCTCGACAAAAGGGTACTCGGGATATTCCTGCAGGAATCGCGTGATGGCGTCGGTGCTGAGATCGCGCGTGTATTGCTCGTAGATGGCGCGCCACGCTTCTTCGACCCTTCGGTTGCGCGGATTGGCACGGATGAATGCCGCGTATTCGGCGATGGTGCGCCCCGGCGTGCTCAAGCGGTACACCTCGTCCTGCGCTTGCTGCACCCATGGATTATCGGGATGCTCGCGGATGAAGGCTTGGAAGCTGGCGAGGTCGCGGTCAACGGTGCGCTCGCGGTACACGGCTTCGTTGTAGCGGCTGCGCGCCTCGTACACTTCACGGGATCTCGGATAACGATTGAGGAATTCGCTGTAGGCCTGCGCCGTGTTCGTTTCACGCGCCGCTTGGAAGGCGAGATGATCGCGCACTGCGGTGGCCTCCGCGATGAAGGGGCTTTGCGTGTATGAGTTGATGTAGCGCTCGTAAGCGGCCAGCGTGTTGGCGCCCTTGGCCCGCTCCCACCCCAACCGGAACGCGTGCGTCTTCTGCTCCTCGATCACGGCGTGATTCACGCCCACCTTGGCCACGCGCGCGCGCTCCTTAGCTTACCTAACTTGCAGGCACAAATTGCCGTG
>DAORNP010000040.1:25078-25741 GCA_035441065.1 Flavobacteriales bacterium
TCCTCGTCATGGAAGGGATTATTGGCGCGGCCGCTGATCACGCTGAGACCGTACCACGCAGCAGCCGGATGCCGCTTGGCTTCCTGCCGGAAGAGTTTACGCGCCAGGAAATAGTCGTGCATCTCCAGTGCCGCGAAGGCCTTCTGGAGGCGTTTGCCGAAGGGCAATGCGATGGGCGCCGGGAACAGTTGCGCTGCCGTGAGCGTTGCCACGAAAGCGAGCGCCAAGCGCCAGGGAGTGATGGGCATCGCGCGCAAAACTACCCGTGCCCTGCCCCCTCATGCCGCACCTTTGCCCGCCGCGATCGACCGGCCCGTGTTGATGGAAACGCGCATCCGAAGCATTGAGCGATGGCTCACGCAGCGCCATGCGCGCTTCGCATTGCTGGCCTTGGCCGTAGCCACCGTTGCGCTGGGCCTGCCGCTGCGGCACGTGCGCCTCGACCACGATTTCGAGCGTTTCTTCCCGACCAACGATCCGGAGCTCGACCGCTACCTCGCCTTCCGTGATCGCTTCGGCGGCGATGATGACTACCTGCTCATCGGCGCGGCGCATGAGCCCTCGGTCTTCGACAGCGCCTTCCTCGCGCGCTTCGATGCGCTGGCTGATGAATTGGCCGGGCTGCCGCTCACGCGCGCCGTGCGCAGCATCACCAACGAGCGT
>DAORNP010000041.1:0-1726 GCA_035441065.1 Flavobacteriales bacterium
GCCTGTCGCAACGGCAAGGTGATGGTGAAGGTGGTGCCTTCCCCGGGCAGGCTTTCCGCAGTGATGTTGCCCCCGTGCTCCAGGATGATGCCGTACACGATGGCCAGGCCCAGGCCTGTGCCCTCGCCCACTGGTTTGGTGGTGAAGAATGGATCGAAGATCCGTGCTTTCACATCGTCGGTCATGCCCACCCCGGTATCGGTGATGCGCACGATGACCGAATCATCGGCGGCGACAGTGCACGCCGTCACTGTCCTCGGCCGCCCATCAGCGCGTGCCAAGGTGGCCTGTGCCGCATTGTTCATCACGTTCATGAACACCTGGTTGATCTTGCCCGGGAAGCACTCCACCTTGGGCAGCTTGCCCAGATCGAGCGTCAGGTCCACACTGCCCCGGTATTGAGGGGCAAGCACTGTAAGGGTGCTGCGCAGCCCATCATTCAGATCGGCCTCCTTGAGGTCACCCTCGTCCAGTCGCGAGAAGTTGCGCAGTCCGCGCACGATTTCGGCGGTGCGCTGAGCGCCCTCGTTGATGCTGGCAATGATGTCATCGAGCTCCTCAATGTTCTCCTTCATGCCTGACCGCTCCTCTTCGGCACGTATCCGGGCCAATTCTTCACTGGTGGCTGCCCTACGGTAGGCATTGATCGTATCCACCACCTCTCCCAGATTGCGTTGCAGCGGGCCGATGTTGCTGGTGATGAAATTGACCGGATTGTTGATCTCGTGCGCGATGCCTGCGGTGAGCTGACCGATGGAGGCCATCTTCTCGCTCTGCACAAGTTGCACTTGCGTGCGCTTGAGCGTGTCGTTGCTCTCTTGAAGGGCGGCGGTGCGCTCTTTGACCTTGTGCTCCAGTTCCTGGTTCTGCTCACGGATCAAGCGCTCATTCTCCTGAGCCATGGCCAGTGCTTCCGCCTGCGAGCGCTCCTTGTCCCGCCGCAGGATATTGATGCGGTCGGCTAGGGCGAAGGAGAGCAGGATGCCTTCCAGCGCGGAGCCTATGGGCATCATGTTCACCGTTAGGGCGTTGTATGGAAGAAGTCCGGCATCCTTCAGTACGAACACAATAGTGCCAACCAGAAACAGGCTCCACGCAACGAGAAGGAAGCCGCTCTGCCGGGAGCCTTTGCGCCATGCCGTGAATGCAATTGCCAGAACGTAGAAGGCATAGATGCCGGATACAGCTTGAGCAAGTTGATACCCCGCCCAAGGCCACGGTAGGAAGTACAGGGCGGTGGCTACGGCGAATACGGCGTAGAACAACCGGGTTCCCTTGTGCAATCTGGGCGTCAGCGAAGCAGTGTCAATGAAACGCTTGATGAATTCCGTTGCAAGCACTGCAGTGAGCAGCGTCAGCAGAAGGGAGGCGCGATCCACGAGGAAAGGCACATTCGGCCACAGATTGTTCGGGCCAATGCCCGAGAAAGCCATCTGCGCAAGGAACACGGCGACGAGATAGAGCACATAATAGGCGTAGCTCTTGTCCCTCGTCGAGAGCAGGAGGAAGAAGTTGTACAGCGCAAGCACGAGCATGACGCCGATGTATATGCCCGAGTGCCATGCGGATTCTGAGGCACGCTGCGGGTAGTCTTCGGAGCGGTGAAGCAGGACTGGCACCTGCAATTGCTTCTTGCTCCTGACGCGGAGGAGGATCTCGGTTGATTCATCTTGAGCGATGGGCATTTCGAGCACCACGTGGCGACCACCAGGAATCAATGCTTCGG
>DAORNP010000041.1:1763-2462 GCA_035441065.1 Flavobacteriales bacterium
CAATGTGCGCGATCTCCGCCCCGGATATCCTGTACACGTCAAGCTCATCAATCTCAGGATGCGGCATCTGCAGCACCATTGAGAGTAAGCCGCTTGTTGGTGTCAACCTGAAACGAAGCCAATAGGCGCAGGGGCCAATGCCGAGGTTTGGCACATCCTGTTGCAGCGGCTCGAACGAAGTGGAGCTTGCAGCCATTCGCTCATCCAGGATGAGGCTGCAATCGGCCAGCATTGACATGGCCCGGCCGATTGGCCTCCCATTCAGCGTTGCATCTTCTGCTGCGGCGGTGGCGGCAGTGAGGGTAAGGAAGAGGACGAGAATGATGTGGTTGGTCGCGCGCGTCATTGCGGCGCTCCTACGGTGGATGGGGCTTGGATGTTGCCCTTCAGCTTGCCCACCGCATGCGTTCGTCAGCGATTGCGGTGTAGGTTTCCGATTGAAGTGCGGCACGCCCCACCCGCAAGTCGAAGTGCACCTCAACGGGAACGGAGGCCGGGGTCTCAATACGCGTCTGCAGTGGCCTCAGGCGCAGGCTGTAGAGCGCATTCCGCTGGTCTTTGTCGCAATGAGGCAGCAGAAGGGTGTCTGGATTGACCATAGCCATTGATCGTATCCGTGGCGTGGGGTACTGGAAAACGCCATTATCGCCAACCGTGCTCAACTCGACGAACCCATTGCGCGCAGGGTACTTCCGGGTA
>DAORNP010000041.1:2496-25150 GCA_035441065.1 Flavobacteriales bacterium
CCCAGCGTCAACGAACGTGCTTATCGCGGTTACTGCTGTGCTGATCAAGGTCGCGACCCCCTTATTGGGGTATCTATTCGCGCTCCAAAGGCCGCATACCTCGCCATTGCCGAACTCACGCAGACGATCAAGCTCAATTGTGATGCGCGGGTCCATGCTGATAATCGCTTCCTCCATGGGCAGCCGTCGCTGACCGTTGTCCATTTGGAGCCGAAGCCCTCCTACCATGCCCAGTTCTGGGTGCAGCACCACGATGACAAAGCAGAAGGGGTCATCTCGCCACGAGTTGTTCTTGGCTACTCCCTCCGGAATGCCAAAGTCGGCCAGCACGGCGCGATGCTCAGTGATGAACGTTTCGCAAAGCGCTGGTTCGTCTGGTGCGCTGAATGCCTTCACCGTTATCGATTCCATGGCTGCTTCAGGATTTCGTGGTTTCCGAGGTGGGCGCCCAATCGTCAAGGTCGAAGTGCTGGCGACCGGAATTAATGCCTGCACCCAGAAGGAGTTTGCGCCCGATATAGCTGGCTGCGGCCCCCCCGTGGAGTACCTCCGATCCAAGTTGTGGCCATGTGCTGAGCTCCTTGCCGATTAATGGGAGTGAATCGCGCATCTGTGAGCTCATTTGTTCCAATGGAACTATCCGGAGCGCGATTGCCATGCGCAATCCAGGATTCGAATCATTCAGTGCACCAAGGCCGTGCTCTCCCTCCACCAGCCCATGCAGTATCGGCCGGTCCGGTTCCAGGTCGAATCGCTCCACATCGATCAGCCCGCGGTCACTGGTATCCATGATCACTGGGATGCGATGGGCCTTGGCCGCCAATCGTGCCGAGATCTTCACCGCAACGCTGTCACACTCCTCAATCAATAGATCAAGCTTGCCCCCTTCTGTCAGGAAGGCCTCCAGGTTGTTATCTTGAATGCCTTCCGTGAAAGCCGTCACCTTCAGGTAGGGGTCAATCTCGGCGATCTCTCGGGCGGTGTTCACCACCTTATTCACGCCTAAATGGTGGACCCCGCTGCGGATTCGGTTGAGGTTGCTCAAGTCTAGCGTGTCGAAATCAGCCAATCGAAGCTCACCGAAGCCGCGTTCCAGTGCCAGTGCCAATGCCGCGCTGTTGCCAACACTGAGGCCGATGATGCCGATGCGCTTGGAGGCCAGTAAGGCCTGTTCCTCGCGGGTGATCTTATTCCGATTGCGGTCGGTTCGAACCAATGCGAATTCCGCCTCATCCAACAGGTGAACCAAACGATTCGACCAAGGGAAGTGGACCCAAGTGCCATAGAGCGATGGGTCCTGGCCTTTCAAGTGGGCGATGGCAGCCTCGTCGAGTGCTTCTGATTCCCACCTCACGGAGGGCTGCATCGCCTTCACCAGCTCGCGCAGCTGTGCATGCAGCTGGTCGTGCAGGGTGATGCAGCGGTTATGCTTCAGCAGGGCCTCCAGCCTGGACCGGTCACTGGGGTCCGAGGGCCGGAAGATCACGGGCCGGTACGATTCCCGGTCCGCTGCTGAAGCGCCGCCGAGCGCTTCGAGCCATGTGTTCATCAAGGAGAGGTCAGGAGAGTGAAAGCCAAGATGTCCGAGTGGGGGCGAATCTAGTCAAGGTTGAGTTATGAACAACTTATCAACATTCTCTTTCGACGAACATGTGTTCCGAACCTGCGTATGAGGTGCACAAATCGCCCGCGATGAATGCCTTGGCCCAAGTGAAGCAGCCTCTGGAAAAGCCAGTTGTGCTCTTTGTTGACGACGATGCTGGAAATCGGCAAGCGTTTCAAGCCGCCTTCCGGCATGACATGGTTGTGCTTTTGGCCGCCGACCTTCAACAGGCCTGGATGCATTTGACTACCAGTCGGATACATGTCGTGATTGCTGACCAGCGCATGCCACGCACCACGGGTAGTGAGCTGCTCACGCTGGTCAAGGAGCGCTTCCCGCAGACCAGGCGGATGATCATCACGGCTTATGCGGATCTGGAGGCCATCATTGATGCCGTCAACAATGGCGGTGTCACGAAATACTTCGCCAAGCCTTGGGTAAAGGATCAGCTGGTGGTTGCCGTGAACGATGCGCATTCCGCCATTCGGGCCGAAGAGGAGCGCGTTGCCCAGACCAATCGGCTCATCGAGGCCAACAAGCAGCTTGAGTTCGCGCTGCGCCAGCGATTGCTCTCCTGAGGAAGAGCTGGGCGATCCGCCATCTGCGGTTGAATGCGCCGTGCGCGGACGCCGCCTTCTATCTTCGGCCACCCATGCGGCCGGCAACACTCTTAGCGAGCAAGGCTTTCGGCCTCACCGTCACCCGCCTTTGCCACCAGCTGATTGAGGACCTAGGCGACCTTGATGGCGTGGCGCTAATCGGATTGCAGCCCCGAGGCGTGCTCTTAGCCAGAAGGCTGCGGGCAGAGCTGAGGTCCATTCTCGGCAAGGACCTCTTGGTTTACGGAGAGCTCGATATCACCTTCCACCGTGACGATTTCAGGACGCGTGGCTCGCTCCCAACACCGAATTCCACTGACATCGCCTTCGACCTCGATGGCAGGCGGGTAGTGCTGGTTGATGATGTCCTCTACACCGGTCGCACGATCCGGGCGGGACTCGATGCGCTGCTGGCATTTGGTCGCCCCGCCAGCGTGAGCTTGCTCGTGCTCATCGATCGGCGCTTCAGCCGTGAACTGCCCATTCAGCCGGACTATGTAGGAAAATGGGTCGATAGCATCGGCGATCAGCGGGTGACCGTTGCTTGGAAAGAGAGCGAAGGACAAGACAAGGTCCTGTTGCACACCTCTGATTCCGATGCCGGCTCAACCATCGCAACGGGATCCCTCGCAGATAAATGAGCCCAACGTCCACGAAACCCATGACCCAAGGGAGCGAGATGCTCAGCGTTGACCATCTCCTCGGGATCAAGGACCTCTCGACAGCTGATATCGAGCTCATTTTCCGCACTGCCGATGGCTTCAAGGAGGTGCTCGGCCGGCCGATCAAGAAAGTGCCTTCATTGCGTGATATCACCATCGCCAACCTTTTCTTCGAGAGCAGCACGCGTACCCGGGTGAGCTTTGAGTTGGCAGAGAAGCGCCTTAGTGCCGATGTGGTCAATTTCAGCAGCAGCGGAAGCAGTGTTAGCAAGGGTGAGACACTCATCGACACGGTGAACAACATCTTGGCGATGAAAGTGGACATGGTGGTCATGCGGCACCCCGATCCCGGTGCAGCCACCTTCTTGGCCCGTCATGCCCAAGCATGCATCGTGAATGCCGGCGATGGCACGCACGAGCATCCTACCCAAGCCTTGCTCGACGCCTACAGTATCCGTGAGAAGCTGGGCAGGGTGAAAGGCGTGAAAGTGCTCATCGTGGGCGATATCCTGCATAGCCGTGTTGCACTCAGCAACATCTATTGCCTGAAGCGCCTCGGCGCCGAGGTGATGCTCTGTGGTCCGCGCACCCTCATGCCGCGCCATGTCGCGTCTCTAGGGGTGCGCGTAGAAGACGACCTGGACAAGGCCCTGCATTGGTGCGATGTGGCCAACATGCTCCGGATACAACTGGAGCGGCAGGGCGGAGACGGCATTGCGAGTTTCCCGAGCCTGCGGGAATATGCCACGCTCTATGGTCTTGATCTTGAGCGTTATCGCCGCATCGGCAAGGAGGTCGTGATCATGCACCCCGGCCCCATCAACCGCGGTGTAGAGGTGACCTCCGAAGTGGCGGATCATGCGAACAGCATCATCCTCGGCCAAGTGGAGAACGGCGTTGCCATTCGCATGGCGGTGCTGTACCTGCTCGCTGCCCGAATCACACGCGCGGTTGTTTGAAAGTGGAAGGAGGCCGATTGAGCACCCGGCCGAATGCCGCTCCCTATATTTGGCCGGAGACCATCTGACCATGAACTTCAACATCGAGGACAAAGGGCGTTATACGCTCGTGACCAGCAACGTGGATAAGCTGGATACCACCTGCGCCCCGGAACTGAAGAGCGAGCTCGTTTACCTCAACAAGACAGGCGTGCGCAATGTGGTCATCGACCTTACCGCCACCCGGTACTGTGATTCATCGGGCCTCAGCGCCCTGCTCGTGGCGAATCGCCTGTGCAAGAGCGTGAACGGTGGCTTGGTCGTGTGCGGACTGCAAGAGCCGGTTCAGAAACTCGTGCAGATCTCGCAGCTCGAGAGCGTGCTCTCGGTAAACCCAACTGCCGCTGAGGCCGTTGACCTCCTATACATGGAGGAGATTGAGAAGGACGTGAACAAGGAACAATAACCGCATGAGACACATCATACTCGCTCTTTCGTTCGCGTGCATCAGTGCGGCTGCCATCGCGCAGCCCTGCGTCCCTAATCCGCTCTACGCCGACAGCGTGTATGGCGTATGGCCCGACACCACGGAGAATTTCATGAATGGGATCGTCGGCATTCCGTACAGCCAGGACCTCAACCTGATCGTGCCGATGAATGCGCAGGACATTGACCCAACCTTTCCGGCGGTAACGATTGACAGCATCGCTTTTGATGGCGTTACTGGCTTGCCTCCCGGACTCACGGTGGCGTGTGCTTCGCAAACGCCGGCCCCATGCACCTACCTGACCTCGGTTCTTGGATGCGGGGTGATTCAGGGCATCCCCACCGAAGCCGGCGATTTCCCGCTTAGCCTCAACGTGACGGGCTATTTCACGCTCTTCGGGTCGGCAGTCCCATATCCAATCTCCTTTACGGGTTATCGGATCATCATCGAAGAGGATGATAGCAACGTTTCCGAGCTTGCATTCGCAACCGTCAGTGGCGTGCGCAACGCTCCGAACCCTTTCAGCACCCGCACTGTGATTGAATTCGCGCTCGATCGTTCGACAGAGGCGCGGATCAAGGTGTTCACCTTGCTCGGTGAAGAGCTTTGGAACTATCGTACCATGGGTAAAGCGGGCGTGAATCGGATTGCATTCGAGGCAGGCAGCTTGCCCGAGGGCGTTTACCTCTACAAGGTCGAGAGCGGCCGCAGCAGCTTCACCGGTAGGATGATGGTGAGCCGATGAGTTCATCTTCTGAATAGTATTTCCGGAAGGCCCCAAAGCGGGGCCTTCTTCCTTTCCATGGCTCATCGCCAGTTCGATCTGACCACGCTGGGCACTGGGGCTGCCCTTCCAGCGCGCGGACGGTATCCGACGGCCCAGTTGCTCGTCGTGCATGGTGCGCATTATTTGATCGATTGCGGCGAGGGCACCCAAGAGCGGCTGAGGGCAGCAGGTGCACCGTTCAATCGGATCGGGCACATCTTCATCAGTCACCTGCATGGCGATCACTATCTCGGCCTCATGGGCCTGATCAGTAGCATGCACCTCATGGGCCGCACCCAGAAACTGCATGTGCATGGCCCTCCGATGCTCAAGGAGATCATCGATCTGCAATTGCGCGCCTCGCAGACCTACTTGCGCTATCCGTTGGTGTTTCAGCCGATAGAGCCAAGGAGCGGTGAAGTGATCTGGTCAGACGTTCATGTGACCGTGAATGCCCTCGTGCTTCGACACCGCATCCCTTGCACGGGATTTGTTTTTCGGGAGAGCCCAGCGCAACGTCCTTTGCGTCAGGAGGTGATCCACCAGATTCCCACCTTCATGCGCAATCGTGTGAAGGCTGGAGAGGACCTGCACTTGCCCGATGGATCGAGGTTCTTGAATGCGATGCTCACGCACGAGCCACCCCGACCGCGCCGATACGCTTACTGCTCAGACACAGCGTATGCCCCAGAGCTGCTGCCCTTCTTGGCTGAGGTTGACCTCTTGTATCACGAGGCCACCTTTACCCGCCACTTGGCCAAACGAGCCAAAGAGACCATGCACAGCACAGCCGCTGAGGCAGCAACGCTTGCACGTGATGCAGGTGTGGGCCAATTACTGCTGGGGCATTTCAGCTCCCGGTATAAATCGGCCGATGAACTTCTTCAAGAGGCCTTGCCCATATTCCCCGATACGCGCGTGAGCGAGGATGGAGCCACCTATCGCGTGATGGAACGCGGGGCCAACTAACAACTGTGCATATCGTTGGCTTGCAAGCGCGTGCCACGCACCTAGCTTCGCGCACTATCTGGATTGATTCCAAAGAAGCGATGAGGCGGGTGAAATTGCTTGTAGCAGACCATGGCGAATTGGCGCTTGCGGGCTTGCGCTGTGTCTTTGAGGCTGCGCCCGGCACCGAACTCGTGGCAACCGCGCGCGATCCAATCGCCATGAGGGCACTGTTGATTCGTTATCGCCCAGACGTTGTGCTGATCGACCACACGTCGGAGGGGTTCGCCGCGCGCGATATCCGTGATGGCGTGAAGCGCTCACCGCGGACCCGATTCGTGGCCATCACCCACGAGCCGTCGCCCCTGGTGCTCATGAATGCTGTGAAGGCAGGAGCTACCAGTTATGTGAAGAAGGACTGCGGCCTGCAAGAGATCCGGGATGCTGTGGCGTGCACCGCACAGGGCCAGCGCTTCTTCTGCGGGAAGGTGCTGGAGACCCTGCGACGCGCCGGCCACGACGCAGAGCGTTTCGTTGCAGAGCCGCTTACCTGTGCGCCGGTGGTCCTGAGTGAGCGGGAGTGCGAGATCATTGGATTGATCGCAGAAGGCAAATCGTATACGCGGATCGCCGAACAGTTGCATCTGAGCTCGCATACCGTGGTGACGCATCGCAAGAACATCATGCAGAAGCTGGGCGTTAACAGCACTGCAGCCGTTGTGCTATACGCGGTGAAGAACGGGATGGCCAGCCCCAACCATTTCCTATTCAACGAAGGAGTCTGATGGCCAACTTAGCGGCATGGGTTCGCTCATAGCAGAGATCGGTGGAAGCTCTTCGCGTTGGGCGCTTCTTCGCCACAATGGTTCCGATGCGGTGCTCCCCTTGCCAGGTGAGAGCATGCCAGGCTTCAATCCGGTGAGCGGCGATGCGGAACGTTTCGCACAGGGTGTGAGCGAGTACCTGAAAGGGCGTTTGCCGGCGGCATTCGAGGCGAAGGAAGTCATGGTCTATGGCGCGGGGTGCGGTACGGCGGAGCGTGCGGGCCTGATGATGGCTGCGCTAAGGCCTATTTGGCCAAGCGCGGTCATTGAAGTGCGAACCGATCTGGAGGGGGCGGCTCGTGGCCTTTGGGGCGGCGGTCATGGTGCTGGGCACTGGTTGCAGCGTAGGCTGGTGGGATGGTTCAACGCTGCATCAGCGCTTCCCATCGCTCGGTTATGTGCTAGGCGATGAGGGCAGCGGTGCCGATATCGGTCGCGTGCTCTTGCAGGATGCCTTCTATGGGCGAATGCCTGAGCAGGTGTCCGAGGCCATATTCGGTGCGCAGGGACCATCACTTACCGCCGTCATCGATGACGTTTACCGTTCGCCCTTCCCGTCGAAGGCGCTAGCCGCATATACGGGTCGATTGGCCCATCTTATCGAAGAGCCATATGTGCGCGAACTCGTGAATTCGCGTTTCGAGGCGCTCATTGAGGCATTCAAGCCCTTCCATTCGATGGAGGAGCGCATCCGTGTGCGCGCAACCGGGTCCATTGCATGGGTCTTCCGGGAATGGCTCGCCGACCGTCTGCTGGAGCATGGCATGGAACTGAGGGCGGTAGAGCGCGACCCGCTCAACGGCCTTGTACGCTGGCATCGCCAGGGCTGAGCAGCTCCTTCAACCGTGCGAATGCGGCGGTATTGGCGGGTCCATGCACCGATCGCAGCACGCGCTCGCGCTCAACACGGGTTAAATGCCAGCTCAAGGAGATTCGCTCCTCGGCATCATGCCAAAGCTGCACATCGATCAACTCCAGCGGCACATTGCCAGCTGGCTCGAAGAGGCGCAGCATGAGGTCGTAGTCTTGGTCCTGCACGCGCACGAAGTTGTCGTACACGCTGCCCACGGGATCGAACACGCGACCGATCAGTGAGCCGCTGCTAGGCGAAATCTCCATTTGCTTCTGCGTATCGCGCAGCTGCAGCACCACTACGCCGCTGGTGTTCTCGGCGATCCACGCACGGAAGGTGGAAAGCCAGGCAATGGTGATGCGGTATCCGTAGTTGTCGCGAACACCGGCATCCATCACGCGCATGGGCGGCTCACTGGGCAAGGTGGTCACAGGGGTGATGTACGGGAAACTCGCGCTCATCCGCAGCGCGCTGGAGAGCTTAAGGCTATCTGGCCCGTGGGCTGCGAAGAGCCTGCGGAATTCAATGGCCTCGGCCTGGCTCTCGAGATTCATGCGGGCGGTGGGCGTGATGGCCGTGAGGTATGCTGATGGATGCGCGGCGATGACTACGCGGCGTCCATCGTTGATGCTGGTGGGGCTCAGGGCCAGCATGGGCACTCGTGCCTCACGTTCCGCTGTGGCCATATCGCCCAAGCGCACATCGAGCAGACCGCGGGTGATGGTGTTCAGTCGGCGCTCGAAGGCCGTGGCCCGGTCGAGGGTGTAGCGCCGATCACCATCGCGCACGCTGCGGTAGCGGATGAACATGTCGTTGGTGACGAAGCTGAAGGCCACCGGATTGAGCATGTCACCGCTGAGCTCGCTCAAGACATCATGGCTGAAGCGATCGTTGGTTCCTTGCTTCTGATCGAGCAGATAGCTCTGGCGGTAGTAAGTAGCGCCGATCACCCCGCCCGAAGAGCCGGTCATCAGCGCGGTGCGCCGCATGAGGTCGCCTCCCACCAGGCTATCGGCCAGTTGCAGGCAACGATAGCTCCAGACCATGCTGCGAAGGCCGCCGCCGCTGCTGTTGATCACTACCAGCTTCGGTTTTCCAGCACTGTCAGCAAAGGCCGCATTGGCTGCTCTCCAATCCTCCAAGGTGGCCAGCATGGCGCGCGCATCGCGTGCAGCTGCGGCGGTATCGTTGGCCATGGAGGCTAGCATGCTGCGGGTGTAAGGAACAGGAGGCGGGCCATAGTCCAATCCATAGGCGTGCGTGTCGTAGAGGAAGCGCTCTGTGCGCTGGCTGAGCAAGTTGAGGCAGACCACCAGCAAGATGATCAGGGTCCCTGTCCAGCCTTGCAGCCAGCTGAACAAGGCGCTCACGAGCATGAGCACGATGGTGAAGAGCAGGAAGGCGCTTGCCCCTGCCGGTATGGCGAAGAGCGCCACATCGCTGAAGGCGCCGAGCAGGATGAAGGTGAGCACCAGCACCACCTCGAAGATGGAGCCGTTGATGTGGTTCTGCCAGAGCACATCGCGCAGCAGTTCCTTGTCGTAATGCGCGCTGCTGCGTGCGAGCATGATGCGCAGCCGCGGCGTCAGATAGGTCTCCACGCGCCACTTCTCCGTGCGCTGCTGTCGGCGTAACCAGCGCATGGCTTTGCGGCGCTCACTCGGGCGTTGCGGAGGTGCATCGTGCTGCGGCCCCAGGATATCCATGAGCGGCTCTTCTGGGCGATACTCCTCGGCGGGCTTTCCCAGGAGCTTAACGATATCGGTGTTGGTGCGCGTGAAATAGACCAACGCCAGCCCTAGGAACCCCAGGATGCCCACAAGCAAGCCCGCTAGATGCAGGGCGATGCGCGGTGCCGGTACCAGTTCTTGGGTGTACTGGAAGCGTGCGGCGCACCACAGGTAAGTGAGCACGAAGAGCGCCGGGATCACTGCGTTGTTCACATTGAACTTGAGGAATGGCCGGGCAATGGTCGCGATGAAGGGGAAGCGGTACCCGTGCATCGCGTAGCTGTAGAGGTTGAAGGCCGTGATGAAGCCGCCCAGCGCGAAGCCGGTGATCAAGTGCGAGAAGAAATCGACCCGGCCGAAGTACTCCGGGAAAAGAAAGAGGTAGGGCACGCCGTACTTCACACCGAGGCTCTCAGTCACATACGCGAAGAGCACCAGCCATGCCAGCAGAAGCAAGTGGTTCTTCTTCACATGCAGCAGCAGCAGCTGGAAGGGGAAGAAGTAGAGCACTCGGCGCCACCAGGTGCGAATGGTCAGGCGGGCGGTCATGGGTGCGTCGGCATCTGCCAATGATACGCGCGACGAACCAGCGGTGTTGTGCCCATGGGGAGCCATCGTCAACGCTTCGTGGTTGAAGGCCGCGCAACTATGCCGTTCGGGGCTGTACGTTGGCACCGGGTTAGCCGGGAAGGCCTCCAGGATGCGCATCCTTCTCCTCGACAACTACGATTCCTTCACATGGAACCTGCACCAATTGCTGGCGCAGCATGCCGAGGTGGCCGTGGCGCGCAACGATGCCATCACAGTCACTGAGGCTGCTGCCTTCGATCGGATCGTGGTATCACCGGGACCGGGCTTGCCGAAAGAGGCCGGCATCACCATGGAGGTCATTCGGGCTTTCCTGCCCACGCACCCCCTCTTGGGCATATGCCTGGGCATGCAGGCGCTGGTTGAAGCATGCGGCGGGAGACTGTATAATCAAGGCCAGGTAAGGCATGGTGTCGCGGTGCCGTGCATCCCAGCATTGCCCATAGATCCGCTCTTTGCAGGCCTTCCTTCACCATTCGATGCCGCGCTCTACCACAGCTGGGCAGCAGATCGCGATGCCATGCCCGGTGACTTGAGCATCACGGCCTCCAGTGCCGATGGCGTGGTCATGGCCGTACGCCACAAGCATTATCCCGCATGCGGCGTGCAGTTCCATCCGGAAAGCATTCTCACGCCTCAAGGCGCGCGGATCATCAGCAATTGGTTGGCAAGCTGATCATGCCAGCGGATCGGCGAGCAGCAGCTCCGGGTAATCGCAGGGCTCGCTGGCACCAGGCGCATTGCCCACGCCTTCCTTTCCCAGAAGCGCTTTCACCGGATGCGCGGCCATGGATTCGGCAGGGTAAGGCTTGATCAGCTGCTTGATCGCTTCTTCATCCGAAGCACTGTTGACCGGTGCCAACCAGAGCTCCTCTTCAGTTTCGGTGAGGATCACCGGCATGCGCGGCTCTTCGAGCTTCGGGTTGTTGTGGATGCGCTTCAGTAGATCGTTGCCCTTGGTGGTCACGATGCAGAAGGTGTGCAGCAGTTCGCCGGAGTCCTTGTCCTTCCATTCCTCCCACAACGCTGCCAAGGCGAATTGCGGGCGGTCCTTCAGATGGATGAAGTAGGGGTAGGTCTTCTTGCCGAAGTGATGGTGCTCGTAGAAGCCTTCGACATGCACGATCGCGCGGCGATGCCTCGCAGCCTCTCGGAACGCGGGCTTCTCAAAGATGCTCTCGCCGCGTGCGTTCAGCGTCTGGTTCCACAATTGGTTACGCTGTGCCCTGTCCTTCACCCACGCGGGCACCAGGCCCCAAAGCGAGAGCTGCGGGTCGCGAGGCGCGGCATCGGTGTACACCACGAGCTTGGGGTGCGTGAAGGCATTGCCGTAGTGAAGGTCGAATTCGGGGTAGGGGGCCAGCAAGCGGGCAAGCTTCTCCGCTGCTTCCGTGTTGCCGCGGCTCTTCGCGATCCGCAGCGACATCTCCGTCCGGGCCTTCACGCCATAGCACATGCGCCAAAGGTGGCGATGGCCTTGCTTTGCAGGCATGGCTGCCACGCATCGTTATTTGCTGGTGATACCGCCTTCGCCCCAGGTGAGCGCGACTGTAGTGGCCATGCGCGAGCAGCTGCATGCGCGCACCGGCGGGTTCAGCGGACGAAATCTGATGCCGCACATCACCTTGTTCTTCAGCGATGCAGCCGATGGCTTGGAGGATGAACTCGTGGCTGTGATTTCGGCTGCAGCGGAGCAATCGGCTGGATTCAGTCTTTCCTACCGAGGCATCACGCACTTCCCCGATCGGCGCACGATCTATATCGACCCGACCGAGAAGCAGTGCATCGCTTCTTTGCGCGGGAAGGTTGCCCATGCAGCTTGCACCATTCCCCGGATTCAGGCTGGCCTTCATGTCACGGACCATCCGCACCTGACCATCGCCGCCGGATTGAAGCCGACGCAGTTCGACCTGGCGTGGAGCATGTTGGTGCCGCACGCATACGCGGCTGAGCATGCGGTTGGGCATTTGCTGCTCTTGAAGCGATCCTTGTTGCCCGCTGAACCCTACGCGGTGATTGCTCGGATTCCTTTGGGTCCGGCATCTTCTGCTCAGTAGAGCGACAGCTGGAATTGGCCGATCCAGTCCCGTCGCTTGTCGAAACCCGCTCGTCGTCAGCTTGGAGCAGTTAAACCAAGGGGATTAGGCCATGTCTATCCGCATGTCAAATTTGCCTGAAGCCAGCATGAAGCATCCGTTACCCTTGCGGACCTCAGTGTTGTAACCAAACCCATTCCCACACGCATGCAATTCCGCTTTTCCCATGGCCTGATGGCCATGCTGGCCATAGGCTTGTGCCGTAGCGCTAATGGTCAGGCCTTCGACGGTTATGCGCTTTACAATTCGGCCAACAGCACAACGGCCCGGCTGATCAATGCGCAGCAGAACATCGCCTACACGTGGACCTGCCCCACCAATTACAGTTACTCCATGGCGATGAAGCCCAATGGCAACATCGTGCGAACGGCAGTGAACACCGGCAACCAGATCAATACGGCTGCAGTGAGCGGCAAGGTGCAGGAGCTGAATCCCCAAGGGCAGGTGGTGTGGGAGTTCGTGTACTCCACTGCAGATTATGTGACGCACCACGATATCTGCCTGATGCCGAACGGCAATGTGCTGTTGCTGGCTTATGTGAAGAGGACGCTAGCACAGCTGCAGGCCCTCGGGTACACGGGATCGTCCGCGAAGTATCCCGGTCGGATCATTGAGATACAGCCCACGGGCACCACGGCGCAGGTGGTGTGGCAGTGGGAGATGCAGGACCGCTTCATCCAATACGTGGATGCGACCAAGCCCAATTACATGCCCATCGCGGACAATCCGCACCGCATGAACATCAATGTGGCGGTCTCCGGCGGCGGGTTCGGCAACGCGATAGACTGGTTCCATGAGAACGGCATCGACTACAATGCAGAGTTGGATCAGATCGCCTTCAGCGCGCGTTACCTGAGCGAGGTCTTCATCATCGACCACAGCACCACAACGGCTGAAGCCGCGGGCCATGTCGGCGGGAACGCGGGTCGTGGCGGCGATTTCCTCTTCCGGTGGGGGAAGCCGGCCAACTACGGTGGGGCTGGCACGCAGCGCATCCCGGCAGCGGTGCATGATGTGAAGTGGGTGAAAGAGGGCGCCATGGCTGGATGGCTCATGTTCGTGAACAACAACGGCGGGGGCAACAACAGCTCCACGGTCGATGCCATCAATCCCACGCGCACGGAGTACACCTATCCATGGACACCAGGAACCGTTTGGGGGCCGACCATCCATGATTGGCGCCACACCTGCCTGGCCTACGCGAGTGGGCAGAGCGCGGCCGAGATCATGCCCAATGGCAATGTGTTCTGCGCCATGTCCGGCCAATACATGTACGAGGTGAACAGCAATGGTCAGTTGGTTTGGCAGTACAACGCAGGGCCGCAGAAGGCCTTCCGTTACACCTGTGACCATCCGGGCATCATCAACCTGCTCAACGATCCGTGCGGAATCACCACCGATGTGCCCAATGAGGAGGAACTCGCGGCATTCAGCATGTACCCCAATCCTGCGCAAGAGCAAGTCAGCCTGGTGGGTGTGAACGTAGAGACCCTACGCGTCTTCGCGGTGCATGACGCCAGTGGTCGCGCCGTGAAGCGCGAATTGCCCGGCTGGACCATTGCCGTGGGTGATCTGCCCGATGGCGTGTACAACGTGGTGCTTGAGCATAGCACCGGTGAGAAGCAAACGCGCAAGCTGGTGGTGGCGCATTGATGCTGCAGCGGATACTGCTCTCGGCATTCGCGATTGCGGACACGCTCCATGCACGGCCGCAATCGCCGCTTTTCGACCTCGGAAACGTGCGCGAGATCCGGATCAGTTTCGCACAGGCTGATTGGCGCACTCAATTAGAAGCGCTCTACATCCAAGGCGACAATGGACGCCTGATCGGCGACATCGAGATAGATGGCACCCTTCTGCGCGATGTGGCGGTGCGATTCAAGGGCTATAGTTCCTTCAGCACTGGGCGAATCAAGAATCCCTTCAACATCGACCTGAATGCCGTGCGTGCCGGGCAGTCCTATCAGGGCTTCAATAAGATCAAGCTCAGCAACGTTTTCCAGGATCCGAGCTTCCTGCGCGAGGTGCTCACGTACGAGATCGCCCGGGAGTACATGCCCGCATCGCGCGCTGCCTATGCCAATGTTTGGGTGAACGACACGCTGCAAGGGCTTTACAATGTGGTGGAGGACGTGAGCAAGGATTTCGTGCAAGCGCATTTCGCCACGCGCGATGGCAGCTTCTTCAAGGGCAATCCGCCAACCGTTGACCTGAGCGGCGAGAACTGCAGCCTCAGCGATGCGCCCGGCACCGACAGCGCATCCTACTACGGCATCTATTCCATCCAGAGCGATCACGGCTGGGGCCATTTGCTCGAGCTCATCGACGCGCTCAATCAGCATCCTGAACGCATCGACAGCATGCTCAATGTGGACCGCGCCCTCTGGATGCACGCGCTCAACTACGCGCTCATCAATTTCGATAGCTACGTGGGCTATGCACAGAACTACTACTTGTACCGCGATGGTGATCGTCTGTGGAACACGATTCCGTGGGACATGAACATGAGTTTCGGCGCCTTCCGGCTCACCGATGCGAGCACCTACTGGAACGGATTCAGTGTGGCGCAGGCCATGAACATGAACCCGCTGAGCCATTACAGTGGCGTGAGCGTGTTCCCACGCCCCCTGATGCGCACGCTCTTCGATGCCCCGATGCATCGCCGCATGTACTTGGCGCACCTGCGCGCCATCATGGATGACCGGATCGCCAGTGGCGCCTACTATCAGCTAGCGCAGCAATTGCGCGTGGTCATTGATCCCCATGTGCAGGCCGACCCGAACAAGTTCTATAGCTATCAAGGCTTCCTCGATAACCTCGATGCGCAGGTGAGCTTCACCATCGCCTACCCGGGCCTGAAGCAATTGATGGATGGCCGGCTCAATTACCTGAGCACCTATCCAGGTGACAACGGTCAGCCGGCGATCAGTTCGCCGCAGCATGCACCGGAAGAGATCACGGTGGGGCAGGAGATCACGATCACGGCTGCGGTGGCTGATGCGGACACCGTCTTCATCGCCTATCGCTTCGCGTCGCGGGGTCGATTCGAGAAGGTCGCCATGCACGACGATGGCTTGCATGACGATGGCGTCGCAGGCGATGGTGTTTATGGCGCCCGCTTCACTGCTAATGCCAACCTCGTTGAGTTTTACATCTACGCGGAGAATGGGACAGCGGGTGAGTTCTCGCCGCGCGGCGCCGCGCATCAGACGCACAAGGTGCTCGCACGCTTGGCGCCCGGCGAGTTGGTGATAAATGAGCTGATGGCCGATAACAGGGGTATTGCCGTGGATGCGAGCGGCAACGCCGGAGATTGGATCGAGCTCTTCAATGCGAGTGATGCCACCATCTCCACCGCTGGGCTCCATTTGAGCGATAACCCCGAGAATGCAACGAAGTGGGCATTGCCCATACGCGTGCTGGCTCCAGGTGAGTACCTCATCATCTGGGCCGATGACCGCGAAGCGCAGGGCGAGGATCATGCGAGCTTCAAGCTCGATGCGGAAGGGGAGACGCTGTTGTTGGCGTATGATTCCGTCGCGGTGATCGATCAGGTGGCATTCGGCCAGCAATACCCGATTTACTCCTGGGCGCGTTCGCCCAACGGCACGGGCGAGTTCAAGCGCATGGCACCCACTTTCAACGGATACAATCACACGCTGCCCGGATATGCCACGGAGGCTGCTTTCCAGCTCTGGCCCAATCCTGCATCTGCCCAAGTGTTCGCGTTCATCGATCGCGATGGCGAATACGAAGTGGAGCTCTTCCGCGCTGATGGCAGGAAGATGCTCGGCCCGATCAAACGAAGCAGCCGCCAGCTTGTCGAACTCGACGCATACGGGCTGCCCGCTGGGCATTACACCCTGCGCGCGAGATTCAGTGACGCCACATTGAGCAAACCCTTCATCAGAATACCATGAAACACCTGTTGACACCTCTTGCTTTCACTGCTGCGCTCTGCGCACATGCGCAAACCTTCACAACATGGGGCACAGGCCAGGGACTTCCGAACGCTGATGTCCGGGACGTTGCCGTCGCCCCCGATGGAAAGGTCTGGGTCGCTACCGGGTCGGGTATCGCCTCGTTCGATGGCGCCACATTCAATAGTTACACAGTTGGCTCTCATCCGACCTTCCTGAATGATGATGCCTACGCCATCGAGGTGCTCGACAATGGCGACGTCTGGGTCGGCACTGATTTCGGCGTGAGCGTGCTGCAAGGTTCCGCTTTCACCAATTACACCACTGCGAACGGCCTCAGTGACAACGAGATCAAGAACATCAAGCAGGCGCCCAACGGCGATGTTTGGCTGGCCACGATCAACGGCGCCACGCGTTATTCCGGGAGCACGTTCACTGCTTTCACCGCGCCCAATATCCCCTTCGGTGGCACCACCCACGTGGCCTTCGCCAGCAATGGCGATGTGCTGCTGAGCGGCGGCCTCGGCGGCGTGATCGTGTACAACGGCAGTACCTTCTCGGCCATCACAACGGCTGGTGGTCTGCTCAGCAACCGTATTCGAAGCATCGCGGTTGATGCCCAGCAGAATAAGTGGGTGGGCACCGCAGATGACATTTCGGTGCTGGACGCATCGAACGTGCACGTTGCCGATCATGAGCATGTATTCATTCTGCCTCCGCCTGATGAGTTGAACCCCATCACCGACATGCTCGTTGATGATGCGGGCCGGGTATGGGCCGCTGTGTACGTGGACTACCTTGTTACAGAGGGCGGGGTGAGCGTTTACGCCAATGGTGCGTGGAGCCAGTACGAAGAGGACAACGGTCTGGCGGGTCCCAATGTGCGCCGTTTGGCCAAGGATACCAGCGGCAACATCTGGGTGGCCACGAGCACTGGACTCACGCGCATCAGCAATATCAGCATCGGTCTTGAAGAACGCGCGGCAATGTCATTCAGGCTCTTCCCGAATCCCGTTAGCGCTTACTTGGATGTGATGCTCGAAGCACCAGCTAGCAATGCGCTTGTTGATGTGCGCGATGCCAGCGGCCGCTTGGTGATGCAGGAGCGCGCGAGCGGTCAACGCCAGCGCTTCGATGTTTCTGCTCTGCATGCAGGGCTTTACGTGATACGCATCGGCAAAGAGGCCGTGCGTTTCGCGGTGGAGCGATAGCCTCTCGATGCGCCATCAAGGAAGCCCTGCCGCGTGCAGGGCTTCCTTGCTTCCGGAGTAGGTGATGCTGAGGTGCGAGGCTTCATGCACACAGCTGCCGTTGCGAACCACCAGCACCTGCGGTGATTCGTGCTGCACACCATAACGCTCGGCAATCGCATTGGAGATGCTGCGGAAGCGCAGGAGGTCGAGGTAGTAAACGGCGCCCAAGGCTTCATCGGCCTCGGTCCATGAGCACTCCAAGCGGTTCAGTGCGGCGCTGCTGATGCTGCATCGTGTGCTGTGCTTGAAGATGAGCACCGGGCGCATGGCTGAAAGCTTGTCGATGAAGTCGAGTTGAGCTACATCGGCGAGGGCGGTCCATTTCATAAGGCGCGAAGGTCGAGCAGGTGGATGCTATGATTCGTGACGGCGATTACATTGCGATCGTGCCGGTTGACGGGGTTTGCGTCAGTGACAACCGGAGCCGTTCCGTTCAGCCATGTCAAATGCAAGCATCGCATGAAGTGAGCGCTTCCGTACTTAGCAACGTGAAGCCCCAGGACGCTGTCCACCAAGAAGCGCATATCGAGACCGAGATGGCCGCCCTGGCCGCGCGCTTCGTCAACAGCACCAACCGCCACGTCTTCCTCACCGGCAAGGCCGGCACCGGTAAGACAACCTTTCTGCATAAGCTGGCCGCCAGCACCCACAAGCGTTTCGTGGTTCTGGCGCCCACGGGCATCGCCGCGCTCAATGCTGGGGGTGTCACCATCCACAGTCAGTTCCTTTTGCCTTTCGGGGCATTTCTTCCGGAGAAGCAGCGCCCGCTCGACATCGCCGAGGGCGCCTTCCACGACCAGGACACGCTCATGCGCAGGCACCCGCTCAACGCGATGCGCCGCAATGTGCTGCGCGAGGCGGATCTGCTCATCATCGACGAGGTGAGCATGCTCCGCGCCGATGTGCTCGATGCCATCGACTTCCGTATGCGCACCGTGCGGCAGAACCGCCGCGAAAGCTTCGGTGGCGCGCAGGTGCTGCTCATCGGCGATCTGTACCAGCTCCCACCCGTGGTGAAGGAAGATGAATGGCGCGTGATGCAGCGGTATTACGGCAGTATGCACTTCTTCGAGAGCCATGTGCTGAAGCAGCACGGCTATGCGCACATCGAGCTCGATAAGATCTTCCGCCAGCAGGACGACCGCTTCATTCGCATTCTGAACCATTTGCGCGACAACAAGGTTCAGCCTGAGGATGTGGCCGAGCTGAACACGCACTACCGGTCCACGATCAGCAACGCCGAGAGCGAGGGCGTGATCACGCTCACCACGCATAACTACAAGGCCGACGAGATCAATCAGCAGGCGCTGGCCAAGCTGCCGGGGAAAGCGCATGCCTTCGAGGCTGGCATCAGTGGCGACTTCCCGCAGAGCATGTTCCCCGTGCTGCAGCGTATTGAGCTGAAAGTGGGCGCGCAGATCATGTTCGTGAAGAACGATCAGGAGAAGATGTACTTCAATGGCAAGCTCGCTCGGGTCGAGGAACTGAACGATGAAGGCATCACCGTGCGCATGTACGAAGGGGTAGGGGATGTGCTCTCGGAGCAGACCTACTTGCTTAAGCGAGAGACCTGGGAGAACAAGCGTTATGTGGTGAATGCGGCCTCGAAGGAGCAGGAAGAAGAAGTGCTCGGCACCTTTGAGCAATACCCCATCAAGCTTGCTTGGGCCATCACCGTTCACAAGAGCCAGGGCCTCACCTTCAGCAAAGCCATCATCGACGTGGGGCAGGCCTTCGCCCCGGGCCAGGTTTATGTAGCGCTCTCTCGCTTGCGCTCGCTCGATGGTCTCATCCTGCGCACGCGCATCGATCCCGGTGTGGTGAGCACAGATAAGGATGTGCTGGCATTCACGCAGCGCGGCGAGCAGCAGGAGCCATTGCCGAATCAGCTCAAGGCCAAGCAGCGCGAATACCTGCAGCAGATGCTCGCGAGCACCTTCGACTTCGGCGAGCTGCTTCGCAAGGTAGAATGGACGCAAAAGGACCACCCGGAGACGGCGCAGTTCGACGATGATAGCATGAAGACCGCGCTGCAGTTGCTACGCGACAAGCTACGGAGCGAAGAAGAGAACACGCAGAAATTCCGCGGCCAGCTCATGCGCCTGCTCTTCGAGGACAAGCGCGAGGACCTGCTGGTGCGAATCGAGAAAGGCGTCGGCTACTATGGTGATCTGCTGCACGAGCAGATGAAGATGCTCTTCCGGCACATCGCGCAAGCCGAGATGCTCAGTCGCACCAAGGAATACACCAACGCGCTGAAGGAGATAGACGGCATGCTGATGAAGCGCGTCGCCACCATCGCCAAGGTGGGCTACATCACGCGGTGCATCCTCAGCGGCGAGGAGATTCAGCGGCAGAAGGACATCGAGCAGGGCTTGGCCGCCAAACGCGCCGCTATGGTGGGCGAGGCGCGTGCTTGGGCCGAGGAGCACCGTCCGAAGGGCAAGACCGGCAAGCGTAGGAAGCGGCAGTTGGATGATGATCCATCAACAGGTGGCGACCCCGGCGGTGATGCACGGGTTCGTGCGACGAAAGGCGCCACCTACGCCACCACCTATACCCTGGTGAAGGAGGGCCTCAATCCGGAGCAGATCGCGCAGAAGCGGCAAATGGCCCGCAGCACCATCGAGGGGCACTTGGCGCGCGGCATCGCCGAGGGCGAGCTTGAGATAGACGGCCTGATGCCCGAAGCCGAGCGCGACCTGATTGCCGATTGGATGCGCGAGAACCCGAAAGAAGGCCTCAACGCGGCTGCGAGCTACTTCGAGGGGCGCTTCAGCTATGGCCTGCTGCGCATGGTTCAAGCGTGGTTGAAGCTCGAGGGGTAGCTGACCGGCACGACGAACGAAAGGGGCCGCCTCTTCCGAGGCGGCCCCTTCGCTATTGACAGGTTAGTGCAGTCAGCGCTGCATCACGATGCGCTCGGTCCAGACCGATCCGGCACCGGTTACGTGCACTACATACATGCCCGTGCCCAGGCTCTCAGGCAGTTCGAGTGAGCCATTCACCACGCCATCCTGCGCGGCGCGGGTCGTTGTCATCACACGGTTGCCCAAGAGGTCGAACAAGTCAATGGTGAACACGGCATTCGCCTCGTTGAACCCAGCGATGTTGATGTTGAGCGATTCGCCGCGGTTCGGGTTCGGCCAGACGCTCATACGAGCCGCTTCGATGTCATCCGTGCTGCTGGAGGGCGCCATGCCGATGAGTTGCGAACCAGTGCCGTTATCAATGGTCACTTGGCACACTTCTCCGTAGGGGCACCATGTCAGGCCATTGTCCTTCGTGATGCGCACGCGCACATCGTAGGTCGTCCCGTTCAAGAGCATGTTCGGTCCGGTCCAATCAAGCCTGATCCAGTGGGTGGGCGAAGTACGTGTGAAGAGGATTCCCTCGGAAGGAACACTGAACTGGAACCTGTAGTGGGTGGCACCAGCGCGAGCGAATGAGGAGATCTTCTGTGTAGTCGGAGCCTGACGCGTCACACCGCATGAGTATTCAGGATGCCCTGGGATGTTCACCAATTGCGTGGGTGGGCACTGGGCAAGCTGTGAATCGATCCTGAATCGGCATGCAGGACCGAATTCAGCGTATGTGCCGAGGACGCGGCTGCGAACTCGCACATTGTATAGAACACCCTCCTGCAACTGATTGCCCAGCCAGCCATTAGTCACGAAACGCGACGCACGTACTGCGCTGGCTGGCAGGCTATTGGTGGTGTTGTGACTCTGGAAGCGACGGAAGCTGTAGCCACCATTGGGGTCGAACCACCATACTTGGTAACCTGTGTTGCCGCGCTCAAGGCTGCCAGCTGGGAAGCTGTTCCAGATAGCCGACACGGCGGGGTTGACCACGCAGTCAAGGATATCGCCGGTCGCCCACCATTCTTTGTCACAAGAGGTAACGGAGAAGTTGTCCGAGCCAAGCGGCAGGCAGAAACCTCCTCCATTGGCAATCGCGCTTTCGGAAGCAAAGCCGGAACCGTTGTCGCGGTTATCGATGATCCGGCCGCCGGTCAGGCGGGAAAGAACGTAACCACCGGTGCTCATGCCATCACCAGCGCTGTCATACACACGCAGTTCGTAGCAGGCGTTGGTCAGGCAGCACTGCTCACCGATGAAGGCGTTGTTGACATTAGTGTAAGGGCCTCCGTTGCATACAGCGAGTTCAGTGCCTTGCAGAACGATTTCCCATGTGGTCTCATTGCCGTTCGAGTCGGTCTCGATCACCAGGTTCACGGGGTGATCGCATCCCGAAACTGGTATGCCTTCGCAAACGCAATTGGCATTCACGATATCGTTTTCGGTGGACACGCTACCATCGTCGCAGGCATCACCAGGCTGCAGATAAGCGAGCACTGGGCAGGGGTCGTTGGCATCGCAGATGCCATCGCTGTCCGTGTCCTGGAAGGTCCCGGCGCAATTGCAGTTGGCATCATACACATCGTTGATGGTGCAGGCGTTGTTGTCGTTGCACGCGGTGCCAGGCTGGGCTGGTCCGCCGGGCACGCCTTCGCAGTCATCGTTGAGCAATGTGCCGGCGCATACGCAGTTGGCGTTCACCAGATCGTTGATCGTGTTCGCGTTGCCATCGTCGCAGGCATCGCCGGGGGCGAGGTTGGCCAGCAGTGGGCAGGGGTCGTTGGTATCGCACACGCCATCACCATCGGTGTCCTGGATCGTGCCAGCGCAGTTGCAGTTCGCGTCGTACACATCATTGATCGTGCAGGCGTTGTTGTCGTTGCACGCGGTGCCGGGCTGAGCAGGTCCGCCGGGCACGCCCTCGCAGTCATCATCGAGCAGGGTGCCAGCGCATACGCAGTTGGCGTTCACCAGGTCGTTGATGGTGTTCGCGTTGCCATCGTCGCAGGCATCGCCGGGGGCGAGGTTGGCCAGCAGCGGGCAGGGATCGTTCGCGTCGCATACGCCATCGCTGTCGCTGTCCTGGAAGGTGCCGGCGCAGTTGCAGTTCGCATCGTACACATCGTTGATGGTGCAGGCGTTGTTGTCGTTGCACGCGGTGCCGGGCTGGGCCGGTCCGCCGGGCACGCCTTCGCAGTCATCGTCGAGCAGGGTGCCGGCGCATACGCAGTTGGCGTTCACCAGGTCGTTGATGGTGTTCGCGTTGCCATCATCGCAGGCATCGCCAGGGGCGAGGTTGGCCAGCAGCGGGCAGGGATCATTGGCATCGCACAGGCCATCAGCATCGGTGTCCTGGATCGTGCCGGCGCAGTTGCAGTTGGCGTCGTACACATCGTTGATGGTGCAGGCATTGCCGTCATTGCAGGAGCCGCCGGGCACCGCGTTGGCGATCAGCGGGCAGGGGTCGTTGGCATCGCACACGCCATCACCATCGGTGTCCTGGATGGTGCCAGCGCAGTTGCAGTT
>DAORNP010000042.1:0-1999 GCA_035441065.1 Flavobacteriales bacterium
TGCACCTTCTTGAACTTCTCGTTGGCGGCCTTCTGAACATCGTCGCCGAGCTGGGCCACCTTGTCCGGGTGGTACTTCATGGCCATGCGGCGGTAGGCCTTCTTCACCTCCTCGTCAGTGGCGGTGCGCGTGATCTCGAGCACCGCGTACGCCGCGCCGGGATCGGCGGTGCGGAACATGGCGCTGAGCGAGCCAAGGTCCTTGTCACTGATGCCGAGGCCATGCGCGATGCGGCGCAATAGCTCAAGCTCACTCCGGTCCACGGCACCATCGGCATGGGCCAGGCCGATGAGGTAGTGCATGAGCTGCAGGCGCACCGGGTGCGGCATGTGGTGGCGCACCTGCTCGCACACCTGATGCACGGGGATGTCCTGCTTCAATGCATCCCGGAGCAGCACGAGCAATTCACCGGCCTGCTGCGCGCCGAATTGCTGCATGAAGAAGCGCCGCACGTGGTCCAATTCGCGCTGCGTCACCCGGCCATCGGCCTTCATCAAGGCGGCGGTGAGCACCACGAGGCTCATGGCCAGGTCGCCGGAGGTGGTGCTGCGGGAGCGCGGAGGCAATTGATGGGGCGCTTGCTCGCCACCGCCGCTCATGCGATCCATCATGGCTCCGATGGCGAAGCCGAGGATGCCGCCGATGGGGCCGCCGAAGGCCCAACCGAGCCCGCCACCGATCCATTTACTGAAGGCCATTGATCGAGTTGAAGTGGGCAAAGATGCCGGTTGCGTGCTTGTTGCCGCCACGCATTGCACGAGCGGCCCGTGGGCGTGTCACTCGGCAGCCACCACCCGGTAGCGCAGCAGCACTTCGGCTTGCTGGCTGCCGCCGCCCGTACTGCGGGCATCGCGCAACGGCGCGTAATCGCTCCAAGCGTCGTTCGGCAAAGGCGTTGGCGGCAGGTAGAAATCGAAAGCGAGCCAGACGCTCTCCTCGATGTGGAAGCTGAGGATGCGCGTACTGGACTTGCTCCGCAGAGGCACGGTGGCCGGGACAATGAGATGATTGCCTTCCTCGCGATAACGGGCAGTATCCAAGTCAACGTAGCTGTTGTCGCGATCGCCGGCGTAGAGGCTCATGCGGATCTGCTGCGGTTCGCGCGAGCGCGGTGTGATCATCGCCATCGGCACCATCACCTCCACTTCGATGGCCACACCTTGGTCGCGCACAATGAGCGGACGGGGCAACGAGAGGAAACTCAACGCCGAGATTCCGAAAAGCGCCACCTGGCCCAGGAGCACCGAGAGGCCCGCTGCCTTCCAGAAGTGCGCCCACTCGGTGGCATGCACCAGCTTTGTGCCGAGCAGCCCGAGCAGGAAGCCGCCGATGAAACCCGCAGGAATGCACACGAAGACGATGGCCATGCCTCGCGCGCCCTCGAAATCACTGACGCCATGCAGCTTGCTCATCTTGTCGGCCACCGGTGCGGTCACGAGCGCCGTTATGATGGCGGTGAGCAGCGCGACGACGAGGGCGATCTTCCAGGACATGGCAAGCGGCTGCGGGTGAAGATCGCATCTTCGGCGCATTCACCATTGAACGGCACGAGCAGCATGCCACAGGTCACCATCACCGAAGAGGGGCGCTCCGGCTCCGTGCACTACGAACAGGACGGCCGGCGCATCAGCGGCTGGTGGGAATTCGCAGGAGGCGATGCCGTGGCGATCGTGAGCATGGGCAGCGCGGGCGAATGGCGGCATGGTCATCCATGGGCCGTGGAGCAGCGCGCGGAGATCCTGCGTTTCGTAGGCGAAGAGGTGGTGCGGCAGAAAGCCAGCAGCTGCAAGGCCGTGATCGATGAAGAGGGAGGCTGGATCACCATCACGCGTTAACCGGGCATGAGCGCGCAACAGGACCCGAACGCGATTGCTGCCACCTGGTACGCGCGGTACCGAAGGCTGCGCTTGAAGCTCGCCCTCGTCATGGGCGCGGCGGCCTTGATCTTCGCCGCAGTGATGTGGTTCGGGACCAAGGCCTTCTCCATCAACCCCGGCAA
>DAORNP010000042.1:2009-3484 GCA_035441065.1 Flavobacteriales bacterium
TCCCAAAGCGTACCGGGCTGCGACCAATGCGCTCATCGGTTGGAGCGTGCGCGCCGATGGCCATGTGGCCACATTGATCCAAACGCTGGAGCCCTACATCCCCACTCCCAACCGTGATCACGGCAAGGACACCTATTCCATCAGCCTCTTCCTGGTGCCGATCGATGGATCGAAGCCGAGGCTCATACCGATTAGCAGCGGGCATTCGGGGAATTCAATGGGGCTGGCGCAGATCCTCGGCGGCGATGGCCACAACATGTGGTTCGATGTGAACGGCGTGGGCGGCGTGGACCTGAAGAGCTACCAGCTCCTCAGTGGCTCTGCGCTGCGCGATGCACCACCTGGCAACCTGAAGGGCGCTGTGCGGAATCGCATGGCGCCGCGCATCGAATCATCGCTGAGCACCGGATTCTACCTCAACGACGGTGCGTGGTTCGGCGTGCTCACCCCGGAGGAAGCGCAGGGCGAATACGCACCGAAGCGCTGGCTGCGCAAGATCACGCACGCGCAGAGCCTCAAACGGATGCGGCGCTTCCATCGCGCTACTCTGGGCGACGATTCCGGAACGAGCCGGCAGATCATCACCGTGGAACCGCTCGGTGATGCCGAGTTCCTCAACGCGGCCTTCCTTCGCTTGGATGACACCAGCGAACCCTTTCGCATGAAGGATCCCGATGGCGCATTGATGATCCACACCTCAGAGCCTGGCGAGAAGGGGACCTTAGTGGTATCGCGCGTGAGCACCGATGGCGGCATCATCTGGCAGGTCGATACCGGGATCGACCGCTTCACGCTCGCGCAGATCATGCCCGGCGATGATGCCACAGCATTCATGGGTATGCGACCAGCCGTGCCGGACAAGGTGCCCGAACCGCTGATCGTGATCGTGGAGCACGGGACAGGCGAAGCGCTAACGCGCTCGCTCTGGCAGTAGTCGACACCGTGCGGGTGAAGTGCATGTCCGCCATCGCAGCGGGTGCATTGCGCGGCATCCCGCTCTCATCGTCGCTGTTGATGCCATTGCCCGCCGCGCATTTCATCCGTACCCATTCCCGCTTCATCGCAATCATCGTCCGGCATGGAGCCGTGATGTGACCAACGTCACCCGGCGAGCAACACGCACCGATTAGCATTGAGCATGCGAACGGCTCTTCACATGCGCGTCGTCGCGCTTCTCGCAGCGCTTCTCCTTCCTGGTGCGCCCAAGCTCATCGCCCAAGTCATGGTCGCGTGGAACCAGCCCGTGGTTGGCCTCTCCATCGCGCTGGACCAGGAGAACAACGTCTTCACCGTGAACTACGACTCCAATCTCGGTGGCGATATCACGCTCATCAAACGCGACAGCGATGGCCAGGAGCTGTGGCAGGCGGCATATGATCAAACCAACACCACGCGCTTCGACAAGGCCACATGGGTGGCCACCGATCAGCAGGGCAACGCCATCGTTGCCGGCACGGTGATGAGCGGCTTCAGCA
>DAORNP010000042.1:3499-11925 GCA_035441065.1 Flavobacteriales bacterium
CGAATGCCCTGGTGATGAAGTTCGACCCCGATGGAGCACTGCTCTGGCGGGCAGAATACGAGAGCGACTTCGATGGCTCCTCCACGCGCAAATGCCTGGTGGATCTGGCGAACAACATCTATGTGGCCGGGCTGGGCATGGGTCCCAATGGCCTTGTGACGCAAGTGAAGAAGCTCGGGCCTGATGGCACATCGCTCTGGACCTGGTTCGATCCGGACGGTATCGGTGCGCCCGTGAACTTCAAGTTCACGCCGGACAGCAGCCTGGTGATCAGCGCGCGCAGCATCACCGGCATCCTCAACGGCTACGCGAGGATCGACCGTGATGGTAACAGCCTCTGGAGCCTCGCCGGACTTACCAGCCAGACCATCGGTGATGCCGCCGGCGATGCGGACGGCAACACCTACTGCGTGCATGGTACGCAAGGCGGAAGCGTGATCCGCAAACTGTCACCCACCGGGGCCGAGTTGTGGCAGAACACCTACGCTATCACCGCCTACCGGGTGGAGGTGGCGAGCGATGGAGGCCCGGTGGTCAGTGGCTTCCCGGCCGGTGGCGGTGGTGGCGCGGCCTTCCTCAAAGCGGATGCGAACGGCACGCAGCTCTGGTCCAACCCCGATGCCGATGGACCCAATATCTTCCTGCTGCATGCCCAGATGGTGCTGGACGAATTCGACAACGCCTACCTGTGCGCCGGAACGCTCTTCGCCATGGGCATCTGCAAGGTGAACAGCAACGGCACCGGGGCCTGGCACATCACCGCTGGCAACGGCAACGCGCAGGGCTTCGCGCTGGGCAATGACTACGCCGTGTACGTGGTGGGCGGCTCAACGCTGAAACTCGGTCAGGACATCACCACGGAGGTGCACGAATCGATTGAGCACAATGGCGCGCGCGCCTTCCCGGTGCCCGTCACTGATAACCTGAGCCTCGAATGGGTCGGGCATTCCATGTCCAACTGGCGCTTACTGTCATTGACCGGTGCGCTGTTAGCCGAAGGGCGCTGGACGCATGCGCCGATCGAGGTGGCAGCGCTGCCACCGGGCGTGTTCGTTGCCGTGCTGATCGATGCGACTGGCGAGCTAGGCATGGTCCGCGTGATGAAGGAGTGAAGGCGCACAAACCGGGGCCAGTCTCGCCAGGCAGCTCAGCACGACCCTCGTTGCGTTGATGATCGCCGCGCCTGAGTGCTTGAAGGCCAACGCACCATCGTGTTAATCTTCCTAACAGCATGAGGGGGGAGCGTCGATTCCGTTCCTTCAAGCCATGAACAGGACAGCTACTCTACTGATGACCGCGGTTCTTCTCTCCGCAACAGCGCAGGCACAACCCGCGATTGAATGGCAATCAACTTATGGCGGCTCCGGCGATGAGACCGTCCGCGATGCGGTGCAAACGCCAGACGGCGGCTACCTCCTGGTGGGCCACACGACCTCCAGCGGCGGGCAGGTGACGGGCTATCAGGGTAACGAGGACCTCTGGATCGTGAAGACCGATGTGAACGGTGTCCTCAGCTGGCAGCGGGCCTTGGGCAGCGGCGCGAGCGAATCGGGCTATGCCGTGGCGAACACCGCGGATGGCGGTTGGATCATCGCTGCGACCGCCACGGACAACGGCGGCGACATCGCGAGCATCATCGGTGACGGCGACATCTGGCTGGTGAAACTGGATGCCAACGGCACCGTGGCCTGGGAGAACACCTATGGCGGAACGAGCTTCGATGAGCCCCGGGCCGTGGTGGAAGTGGACGGTGGTTATGCGGTGGCCGGGTACACCGAGAGCGATGATGCACAGGTTACCGGATACGCCGGGAGCGGTGACCTGTGGGTCTTCAAAGTGGACGGAACAGGTGCTTTGCTCTGGCAGCGCACCATCGGCGGCACCGATATCGACGAGGCCCACGGCATGCGCCGCACCTCGGATAACGGCGTCATCATCGCGGGTTCCACCCAGTCCAGCAACGGCGACCTGGTGCAGAACTTCGGGAACACCGATGCCTGGCTCGTGAAACTGGACGCTGCCGGCGCGATTCAGTGGAATCAGGTGTACGGCCATACCGGCGATGAGTACGCCATGGACGTGGTGCAGCGCACCGATGGCGGATATGCCTTCGTGGCCTCCACCAATTCGCAGGGTGGGCAGGTGAGCCAGAGCTTCGGCAACTACGACTTCTGGCTGGTGCGCACCGACGCCAATGGCGTCCTGGAAGGCCAATCATCCTTTGGTGGCAGTGGCGACGACATGGCCCAAGCCCTGCAGCAGACCATGGATGGCGGCTACGTATTAGCCGGCACCAGTGTATCCGACAATGGCACGGTGACGAACCCGCTTGGAGGCTATGACTTCTGGGTGGTGCGCACGGGCGTTGCGGGGTTACTTCAATGGCAGCGCAACCTGGGCGGCTCCGACGATGACATGGCCCATGCCGTGGTGCAAACCACCGATGGCGGCTACCTACTGGCAGGCCTCACGAACAGCAACGATCAGGATGTGACCAACGCGCGGGGTGGCATTGATTTTTGGGCCGTGAAGCTCCAGGGCGACAACGTGAGCGTGATCGGCCTCAACAATACCATTGGCACGCGCGCCTTTCCAGTGCCTGCGACCGACCGCCTCAGCATCGAATGGGCCGGGCATGTCATCACCAACTGGCGCCTGCTATCGGCGACCGGTGCGCTGATGGCCGAAGGACGCTGGCAGAACACGCCGATTGATGTAGCCGCAATGCAACCGGGATTGCTCATCCTGGAGCTGTTCGATGCGCAAGGCGAGCGTGGCTTGGTGCGCGTGATGAAGGAGTGATCGCCGCCGTCCCCTTCCAACATTAGCGCTGACGGGAATCAAGCCGCAGCGCTAGGTTCGCCGCGTGAGCGCGCTAGCCCGGGCCTTCCGCTACTACATCGATTCCTTCTCCGGCTTCTCGCGCGAGATCTGGCTGCTCACACTGGTCACCTTCGTGAACCGCGCGGGCACCATGGTGGTGCCCTTCCTATCCCTGTACCTCACCAAGGACATGGGCCTCACCTTGGAAGAGGTGGGCTGGATCATGAGCTGCTTCAGAGCGGGCTCGGTGGTGGTGTAAGCTCCCCCAAGATCAGGTGCGTGGGTTAGTAGAAACCCATGACCAACCTGAACTTTGAAGCAATGAGAGAGAGCAAATGGATGGAAGCGTAGATTGTTTCGATGCTGAGGAAGAATCTAATCATTGCTCGTTGGCGTCAAGTTCCTTCTTGATCATGTCGATCAGGCCTTGTGAAAGCGTGGCGATCTCCTGCATCTTCACCATGGTTTGCCGCTGTGAGCTCTGCGCCGATGCGATCGCGGTCTGCATATCCTGGTATTCCCGTGAAGCGGGATCATGGAACCATGGGTAATTGGCCAGGGAGAATGTTCCAGGCGACATCTCGTGGTCCAGCAGCAGCTTGCCAAGACCATTCTCCATCTTCTGCAGGTCGCGCAGGATCCGCTGTATGTGAAGTTGCGTGTAGTACTCATCGCGCAGGAAGCGCTTGTTGTAGTTCTTGATCGCCGCCACCAGGCTGTCGGAACCCAGGCTGTTCAAGCGCCCGGTGCTCTTCAGCTCCTCAAAGACATCCTGCTGCAGGTTCAGGATCGATTGCCCTGCGAAGAAGCGTCCTTTGAGGATGAAGGGCAGGTCCTTTTCCGAAAGCCCCGCATAGCTGAGCTTCAAGAGTGTATCGCAATTGGCCACGGCAACTTCAAGGGGAGCGTATCCATAGGACATCAAGCCGCTCTTGTTGGTCGTGAGCAGCTCCATCCGCGCGATGTTCACCTCCATCTCGGCGACCATCTTCTGCAACTGGGCGCTGTTGGAGCGCTTGATCTTCCGCAGCTCGTTCCAATCGTTCACCTGCACCGCGATCAGGATCCCGATCACCACCAGCACGATCTCGCCCACGGCATAGACCAGGTAGCGCGTGAGGCGGTTCTCCTTCAGGAGCCGCTGGCGGATGGTGTTGAAGAGGCGGGGCATGGGCAGGGTTGGACGGTGAAGATGCAGAAATGGCCCATTCCCATCCGGATCCCTCAACGCACGCGGCTCCCAAAGGCCACGGCAACGCTCAGGCGAACCGGCCTATAGGACGAGCCTTTGTCACACTACCGCGATACCATGATCGCGGTATTCCCCCGCAGCCTTTCCGTTCGGACCTTCGCCGCCTCTCATGGAAGCGAACACCGAGCGCATCATCACCCTCGACCTGTTGCCTGAAACAGGCTGGGCCACCGTGGCGGGCGTCACCGTGCCTATTGAACCGGCCGATCGCAATCTGGTGCTGCGCCTGATGGAACTTGGCTTCGTGCCCGGCGAACGCGTGCACGTGGTGCGCGAGGGCCGCCCCGGCCACGACCCACTGGCGGTGCGACTGGGCCATACCACTTTCGCGCTGCGCCGTCGCGAAGCGGCATTCATCCAAGTGATCCCCGCTGCATAGATGAGCGGCCCCACTCCCGCCCTACCGCAACGCATCGCCCTGCTGGGCAATCCGAATTGCGGCAAGACTGCCCTCTTCAACCTGCTCACTGGTAGCCGCCAGAAGGTGGCCAACTACGCGGGTGTCACCGTCGAGCGCAAGGAAGGCGTGATGCGCACAGCCAGCGGCCGCCGCATCCAGGTGCTCGACCTGCCTGGCGCCTACAGCCTGAATGCGCTCAGCACCGACGAGGCCGTGACGCGCGATGTGATCACCGGACACAGCCCGGAAGCCCTGCCCGACCTGCTCGTGTGCGTGGCCGATGCCACCAACCTGCGCCTCCACCTGCGCCTGGTGCTCGAAGCGCGACAGCTCGGCCTGCCATTGGTGGTGGCGCTGAATAAGATGGACCGCGCCAGGCAGCTCGGCATCACCATCGACAAGGCCTTGCTCGCACGCGAGTTGAATGTGCCCGTGGTGGAAACCGTGAGCGTGCATGCCCACGGCGCCGATGCCCTGCGCGCCATGCTGGACGAACCCTTGCGCGAGGCGCCGCCAGCGCATTGGAAGCCACCCGGCGTGGAGCAAGTGCTGGCCACGCAGCGCGATGTGCTCGGCATCTTCAACCGAACCGTAACCTCTCCTTCCACCGATAAGGACCCCAGCATCCGCATCGATCGTTTCCTGATGCACCCGGTGTGGGGCTTCGCGGTGCTGGCGCTCGTGCTCTTCGTCACCTTCCTCGCCGTGTTCTCCGGCGGCGATGTGCTCTCCGGCTGGATCGAGGACGCCTTCGGCGCGATTGCTGGCGTTGTTGAGGCGAACATGGCCGACGGCCTCTTGCGCGGACTCATCGTCGAAGGCGTCATCGGCGGCGTGGGCGGCGTGATCGTTTTCCTGCCGCAGATCCTCATCCTCTTCCTGTTCATCCTCGCGCTCGAAGCATCGGGCTATTTACCGCGCGCGGCCTTCCTGCTCGACCGGCCCATGAGCGCCGCCGGCCTCTCGGGCCGCTCCTTCATCCCGCTGCTCAGCAGCTTCGCGTGCGCCATCCCCGGCATCATGGCCACGCGCACCATCGCCAACTGGCGCGACCGGCTCACCACCATCCTCATCGCCCCGCTCATGGCCTGCTCGGCGCGCATCCCCGTGTACACCCTCATCGTCGCGGCGCTCTTCCCCGACGATGCGGTGGCCGCCGCATTGGTGATGGTGGGCCTCTACGTGCTCGGCATCGTTGCCGCAATGACCGTGGCCTGGTTCATCAAGCGCAGCGACAAGCATGCAGCGCGATCGCCACTGATGATGGAGCTGCCCGCCTACCAATGGCCCGACCTGCGCAGCCTGGTCATCGGCCTGTGGGAGCGCGCCATGATCTTCCTGCGCCGCGTGGGCACCATCATCCTCGCGCTCACCATCATCATGTGGGCGTTGTACACTGTCCCCTCCCCGCGCGACAACGACCGCAGCCTCGCCGGTGAACTGGGCCATGCGCTGCACTACGTGTTCAAGCCCATCGGCTTCAACGAGCAGATCTCCTTCGCGCTGGTGCCCGGCATGGCGGCGCGCGAAGTGGTGGTGAGCGCGCTGGGAACGGCCTATTCGATGGACGGTGACGAAGGTGATGTGGACGAGCAGCTGCGCGAGCGCATCGAGCGCGAATGGCCGCTGGCCACCAAACTTTCTCTGCTGCTGTGGATGGTGTTCGCCCCGCAATGCCTCAGCACCTTCGTGGTGGTGAAACGCGAGACCGGCTCGTGGAAGCAGATGTGGATCATGGGCGGCTACCTCTTCGGACTGGCCTACCTTGCAAGCCTCATCACCTACCAGCTCACCACCTTCCTCACCGCGCCTTGATGCAGACCGTACTCACCATCGTCGTCGTGCTCGCCTCAGCGGGCTACTTGGCGTGGGTGTGGGCGCCGAGGAAGCATGCAGGAGCGACGAAAGGTGTTGCCGATTCGTGCGGTAGCTGCAACAGTTGCAGTGGCTGTTCGCACAGCTGACCTCAGATCGTCACAGTAGCGCCGTCACCTCCTCGATTCCATCCTTCAGCCTTTCGCACGCGCGCACGGTATCCATGAGCAGCTCGGCGCGCGGGGTCAACGTGCTCTCGCGCAAGGCATCAACTTGTTTCACGAGATCCGCGCAGCGCGGTTCGCTTGCTATTCCCCGCTCCATCTGCGCATCGATCTCCGCGATGAGGGCCTCGTCGATGCGGCCGTGGCGCAACTCCGTTTGAAGCATGAGCACGGTGCGGCGCAGGGTGCGGAGAGCGCGGGCCAAAGCGAGGTCGTTCATCGGGCAGCGAAGATGCGCGCTCTAGCGCAGCTCCAGCACCTGTCCCTCGTCCACCCAAGTCTGTGCCCGCACACCGAATTGTCCGCCGTTCCCATCGCTGATGATCTCCAGCGCGCCGATGATGGGCCTGCCGTATTCCATTGTACGATAGACCAACGCACCATCGAACGCATCGGCTTCGAAGCTCCAGCCCTGCGGCTCATCGGGCTTGCCGAATGGATGCTGAATGACCGGGACAAACACGCGCTCACGGTCGGCAGGGACCCATACGAACAAGTTCCCCGCCAAGCCGTTCGCCAAACGTTCCGGCGTGAGCACCTCTCCTTCGCGCAGCCGGAAAGGTCCCAGCACGCCCCAACGTTCGCGGGTCATCAGCAGCATGGTGCCTGGCAAGGGCGATAGGCCACGGACGAAGTGCCCCGGGCCTGCGATCCCATTCGCAGGCTCCAGTTGCCCGATGATCAACAGGTCGTCTATTTCATCGCCGTTCAAGTTCACGTGCTCATCCGGCGGAATACCCGGTGGCACCATCACCTGCGGCTCCACCGGTTCATGGCCGAAGTCCAATGGCGGTTCCCGGGGTTCGCGCTTCAGCGAGATGGGATCACCTTCCTCACCATAGCCGTTCGGCACGCGTACGGCGTGCTTCGTCTTGATCACCACGCGGCCATAGGGATACGGGAGTTCGAATTCGAATGCCGCGACGGTCGTCCCACGCTCGTTCGCGCTGCGCAGCACCATTGTTTGCCCATCGTGATGCTCGCCTGTGCCATACCAACCGTCCTGTTCCTTGGTTATGGCGGGACCGAACGGGCGCTCCAGCAACCAGAACTCCGTGGGATGGTCCTCGTCGGTCCAACTCAGTTGCTTGTAGTGGATGCGTTGGGCAATCAGTCCGGTGTCCAGCCGTGTGCTGTGTTCCAGTGGGTACCAGCGCTGGTTGCTCGGTGTGCTCCACATCAATACCGCTGTGCCGGTGAGCGTGCGTGCGCCAATTTTGTACAGGCCATTGAACCCGGGCTGCTCCGGATCTGAGATGTGCACTGTTCGGCTGGTGATCAGCAGGTCCGCTCTGCCGTCACCGGTCACGTCCACATACTCGTCCGGCGGAAGGCCGGAGATGATGGGTGAAGTGCTCTGCTGCGCGACAGCATGCAATGCTGATGTTGCTAAACCGCACAGGAGCAATCGGAGACTCATGGCAGGAAGAGGTCACGGCGCGAAACTCCGCAAGGCGGAGTAAAGCGCGCTCGATCGATGCAAGCATGTTGCCGCCACTGCGTGCGGATGGTGATGACCGCATCGGTGAAGAGCTGACGAACGACCAAGTGCCCGAACGCATCTTCATTGCACCGATCGATGGCGTGGCGACCGCCGCCCCGATCACAGGTGATGCCTGAGATTAAGACGGTGTACCAGCCGTTCTCGTCCGTGATCACGATCTGCTTGCCGATCATCAAGCCGGTGTTCCGCAGCACGTCACTAGTGGTCTTGTCGTACGCAGTGCCTTCCATGGTGTACGACCAAGCCCTGCCTTTGCTGAAAGCCGCGCCAACAAGCAGCATCGTTACCAGCAGAACAGAGAGGCGGGTCATCGCACGATCACGGGCGTTCTGCCCACGGGCAATGTACCGGGAAGAACATGCACCGTGCGTCTCTCCGCGACCAACTGAACCGTGAAGGTGCCGTACT
>DAORNP010000042.1:11935-14742 GCA_035441065.1 Flavobacteriales bacterium
GCTCTCCGACCGTAGTGGCGAAAACGAAGACCCGTTCGCCCCCGCGCGCGAGGCGAGGAGGTGCGGTGCCGTTCCTTCCATAGCTCCAATGCAGCGCAGGTGCTGCGCCATCGACGAAGGCGTAGCGCGGTATGCGGAGGTCGTCTTGAACGCCCGTATCCACCGCAGGGATGGTATCGCCCTTCGCAAAGCCCAGCACATCATGCCCGCCCATGGGATGCCGATGCGCCAGCAGCTGCGTGCCGGGCAGGGCCAGCACCACCACTTCGCAACCGCCATGGCTCACGGGAATGTCGCACGTGGCCACGCCGAGCAATCCGCGCACCACGAAGTCCGCGACCCCATCGCCGGTGACATCCACGCTGTCGGGCGGCGGCAACTCGCAGGAGTAGGACCGTGGCAGTTTAACCGGCTGCGTCCATGCGAGCAACGGCACCAGCATGAAGAGGAGAAGAGCCTGGCGCATCACGTTCAGTGTATCGGTAAGGGTTCGCCTCCAAGTACCACACGGCGGCCGCGCACTTCGATGATGCCATGAGGTTCCAGATAGGCAATGGTCATCGCCACGAGGTAGGTGGCTTCCGGTGTTGTGAGACGCACGATGGATCGCTCCCAGGTTCGCGGCTCGTGGAGGTGCCAGCCCTTGCCATCGAACTGTGATCCGTAGCCCCGGTAGCAGATGGGCAATGTGTACTTGCCCCACTTGAAACGCCCGGAAGCGAGGCCCGCTTTGAGCGAATCAGGGTGCAGGACATCACCCGCATGCGGTGCATGCACGATGTAGTAGCCTTGTTGGTCCTTCTCCAGCAGGAAGTCGGCGTGCTCGTAGAGGCTCACGTTGCGGATGCAATTACCGGAACTGCTCGGCACATCATCGGTGCCCACGCCGTAGGTGCTTACCTGCACATCGAAGCGCTTGGTATCCTGGAGGGCAACGCCGTAGCGCCCCATGCCGCAGGGCTCCATGAAAAGCAGATCCGGACCGGGCTGTGAGAAGGCCGTGAACGGCAGACAGGCAAGAGCAAGGATGATCTTCATCTTGATCGCAAGGTGATGTCAACCGGGTGGAAGGACGGACGGTCGAGCATGTCAGGATAATCTTCGTCATTGTAGGTGCCGCAGAGCGGATAGCTGTCGAAGGCCATCAGCGGCACGACCTGCATCGCAAAGGGATAGATCCAATTGCGCCGATGATAGTCCACGTCCACCGGCAGGCGATCGTCCTGTACGAGCTCCTTCAACTTCGCGGTGTCCATGCCGCGCGGCAGCACCAGCACGTAGTTGTCTTTCGCGAACGGGAAGCACACCGCGTAGCCTCGTGCAAAGCCGTGTTGATAGCGTTGACAGGCCTTGAGGTCGGTGTTCGGCCGGAACAGGTGCCATGCCTCACCCCCGATCGTTACCGGCAGGTTCATGCTATCGAGCAAGGTGATGCGCAAGCCCTTCACCACTTGGGTGTCGCCTTCCACATGCGGCCGCACCACGATGATGGAGGCGAAGTCGTAACCGCAGTGCTGGGCGGTGAGCGCAAGGGGGAAACAACAGAGCAGGGTGAGGAAAGGTCGCATCAGCCACCAGTACACCCTGTATCATTCAAGGTTCGAATCGTGAAGGATGCACAACACTTCCACTGGCAGCGGATCGCTGCACTCGCTGTGCGCGCTTAGCCGTGACCCAGTTGGCGCAAGCGCCGCACATGCGAGCGGATGGCCTGCCCCATGGAGGGCTTCACATTGTAGGGCACGCCGTGCTCGTGGGCCACGCGCGCCACGATGGGAGCGATGGCCGGGTAGTGGATGTGCGCGATGTAGGGGAAGAGGTGGTGCTCGATCTGGTAGTTGAGCCCTCCGGTGAACCAGGTGATGAAGCGGTTGCCCGGGGCGAAGTCGGCGGTGGTGCGCAGCTCGTGCACGGCCCATTCGGTGGGGATCACGCCGTTGGCATCGGGCACGGGCTGCTCGGTGCCCTCCACCACGTGCGCCAGCTGGAACACGGTGCCCAGGATCACCCCGCAGGTGAAGTGCATGAGCACGAAGCCGATGAGCGCCTGCCACCACAGCAGCGGGGTGAGCAAGAGGGGCAGGCCGATGAACAGCGCCACGTGCGCCGCCTTCACCCCCACCATGGCGGCGAAGGCGAGCGGGTAGTTGTACCGCTCCTTGCGCTCGTGCCGCGTGCGGCGCGCCTTCTCCAGCGAGAAGAAGTCATTGCCCAGCTTCACCAGGGTGAGCAGGCCGTAGAAGAAGAAGGCGTAAACATGCTGCCAACGGTGCACGCGCCACAGCGGGGCATGCTCGCTGAAGCGCAACAGCTCCGGCGGATCGATGTCCTGGTCCACCTCGTCGACGTTGGTGTGCGTGTGGTGCGCGCCGTTGTGCTGCAGCTTCCAGGTGTGGGCATCGCTGCCCAGCAGGTACATGGTGCTGCCCAGCAGCCGGTTCACCCACGGGTGCTTGCTGGTGGCGCCGTGCAGCGCATCGTGCATCACGCCCATGCCCACGCCGGCCATGCCTACGCCCATGGCCAGGTAGAGCAGCAGCGCCAGCCAGGCCGGCGGCGCCAGTGTCACCAGCGCCACCAAGGGCGCGAAGAAGAGCACGAGCATGAGCGCCACCTTGGCGGCCACGCGGCGATCGGCCTTGAAGCCGCTGCCCTGCTGCTGGAAATGCGCATGCACCTGCGCACGCACCGTGGCGGCGAAGGTCTTCGTGGTGGCATCGGTGCCGATATAACGAGGGATGGGTACGCCCATGGCTGTTCCGTGGCCCGCCGACCGGTGTTGGGGCGGCGAACGATGGTGTTCCCGC
>DAORNP010000042.1:14818-15952 GCA_035441065.1 Flavobacteriales bacterium
GTGTGCGTCCGGAACGTGCCTGCGTGGCGCGTAACGAGTACGAAGGTACGATGCCAGCCGCCGCAGCCGATTTGTGCGCTCAAGCCGGCGATGATTGAGCGTATGATCTGCTCCATGTGGAGTGGTTGATTGAGGCTGCAGACTGAACAGCTTACACTTGGTGGTTGAAGCGCGCGCGACGTTGGCGCTGACGGTCATCCTCGGGATTCCCCTGCTCTTCGCTTTCCTTGAATCGTGCATATGAATCCATCCACCACGCAACAGATCATCGGCAATGCCTGCGTCGGTCTCGCCACCCTCATCTTCCTGCTGCCGCTGCAACGGTTCCTGTGGGAATGGGCGCGCCGGGAGGCCAGCAACGATCAATGGGTGACACCCGCCCTGTACCTCTTGGTTCCCCTGTGGCTGCTGCTTATGGTCGCGCTGCTTTGCGTGACCGCCAGCGGCGGCTTCGACTGGCTGCGACTGGGACGCACCAAGCTCTACGTGCTCACCGTTGCAGCGGCCATCGCGCTGGCGACCGTCTCGTTCGTGTTCATCGCCTTGTACATCCGGCCGGGATTCACGCCGCGCGCCCTCTATAGCCCGGTGCTCTACCTCGTTACGTTCTCCACCGTGTTGCTCGTGCTGGGGAGCCTCAATCCGAAGCTCGCATCCGTCGTTCCCACCCAGTGGTTGCAGAAACCATGGGCGCTTCTATCTGCAGTGAGCCTCGTGGGCTGCGTGGCCTACTCCGGTTATTGGATCGCTACCAACGGCGTTCAAGGGGTGGTCGGCTTCGCACACCGGATCATCAACCACGGCCCCGCATCCGCGGAGGAACTCGCCCAGATCGCCCGGATGGATCCGGAGACCGATTTCGAAAGCCTGCTCTGGCGCACGGATCGTGATGCGAGCAACGAAGTGCGCGATGCGGCCAGTGCGCGCTTGCGCTCGCATCCACGATTCCTGGAGCGTATGGCCTATGAGCTGGATTCAGGCTATGCGGAACCGGCGCTGATCTTCGTTCGTGATGCGGAGCTGACACGAGCTGAAAAAGCCCGCTTCGCCCGACCTGCACTTGCTGCGTTGGAGCGCTGGGTGAGCAACGTTCCTGCACACAACTACACGACCAAGGAGAATAGCAGGCGCCTA
>DAORNP010000042.1:15964-22978 GCA_035441065.1 Flavobacteriales bacterium
GGGCAACGAGATGTTTCGCATCCTCCCCGAGAAGTTCGCCGGCTCCGGTGTTGACTTCTCCGAGCTGCGGGCGTGGTTCGAGGAAAAGATCGAATGAAACCGTTGGAGCCACGAACGGACCGATGACGATCCCCGATCCCTTCCGCCAGCAGATCGCAGAGTTCCCCGCGCCCTTGCGCGAACTCGTTGAAGCCGAGATCAGCGCTGGCAACACCATCGTCGCCATCGAGAATGGCTTCCCCGCCGCGCCGTGCGGCGCTTCGGTCAAGCTGGCCAAAGCGGTCGGACCAGAGCGCCGGAGATCAACGGATGAAGTGAAATTCTACGCGCGCAACAACTCCTCCTATGCGGGCGAATTCACCACCGCACAGCGGCACTTCTTCGTGCTCGAACCGCCGTTGCCGCCCGAACCGGAGCCGGACATGGACGCCATCCGCAAAGCGCTTGAGCCGAAGCCGGACGTGTTGACGCAGTTGGCCCAGCGGGTAGCAGGCTCGGGCTTGGAGATCGGTAGTGCGCTGGTCGGAGAACCTTCTGCGGCCACCCCAGCGGCGGGACGCGCACTGACCCCGGCCCGGAAGCCGGGGCTGGCTAACACGGAAACCGCCACCAGCGCGAAGTTCCTGTTGCACTTCCGCGATGCACGTCCGCCACACGAGATCCAGTTCGCATTGGAGCGTGATTTGATGACCCTGTTCGTCGCCTCCATGAAGAACGACCGCTTGATCCTAACGGCCACTGTGAATGTGGTCGGCGCGCGGTACGACTTCGAGTTGCGCTTCGAGGCGGCGATGCCGCTCACGAATTGCTACTCGCTCCTTGTGGAGACCTCGTGGGCCGACGCGCCAGCGACGCACCACGACTACTACCGCACCACCGCGAACAGTTGGTTCGATCTCTGGACGCGCGATCTCCAGCCCGCCGATCCGCCCGCGCCGGATGATGGTTCATCCGCGCGGCACCAGGCCATCTGCGCCGCCTCGTTGAACGCCGAAGCGCACCTTGATACCGTGACAGCTCTGCAACAAGCCATCGTGGCGGCGATGAAACGCGGCGCACGGTTCACCACCTCGCACAAGGAGGGCGGCACGAACCTCAGCTGGAACGGCGAACACTTCGTGCGTAGCGACTACGGCGATTACCCGGATCACATCACCTATGCCAGCGAGGCGGATTTCCTGGAAGCGCTGCGGAAATTCTACGACTGGGAGACGACGAAGAACGTGTATCCCGAAAAGGTCTCCGAGCTCGTGGCGTGGAAGCTCATGCTGCGGTTGCTGCGGAGGTAGTGCGGCAGGCTTGCGGGATCTGTGAGGGAGTTCATTGGGTGGAACTTCTTTGCACCGCGCCTTACATTTGAGGTATGACCCCAAAGAAGCGCACTCGCAAGCCGACCGTCTCCACGGAGGAGCGGTTGCGCGCGCTCATCGCCTCGTTCAGCATCGAAGGCATCAAGCTGAGTATGGAGGAGGCGCTGGCCTTGCTGAAGAAGGTAGAGCTCAGTCCGGGAACACGGAACGGATGATATCTTCCATGGGCTGCCGGTTGCTCAAGGCGGCTTGTTGCACGGCCTGCACGTAGTCATCGAAGCGCACACGGCCGATGCGCTCCCAATGCAGTTTGCCTTAGCCCTGTTTCTGGACCATCATGTCCGCCAGCAACCGTGCCATGCGACCATTGCCTTCGCGGAAGGGGTGGATGAACAACAGCTCGCCATGCACATGCGCGACATCGCGGATCAGGGCATCGCGATCTTCGTAGAGATCCGGTAGCTGCTTCAGCGCTGCACGCTCAAACTCGTGCATCGTCGCATCGAGGAACTTGGCAGATGGGAAGTTGAAGCCGCCTTTGGAAAGGTTCCCCTCCCGCCACTTGCCGGCGAAGGCATCGGTGACCCAATGCAAGCCGGTGCATGCGTTGCACGTAGGCCACGTCGAAGATGGTGCCGTCCTCCAATTCATCGTAGAGGGTGATCTCCGCACGCAGGAAGCCTTCGGCCTCAGCCAACTCCACCGCGCGTTGCTCGGTGAGGCCGAGCAAGTTCGGCAGCACTTCGCCTTGGTCGCCGGGCAGGTCGTACTTCATGGCTTTGGGAAAGGTAGGGGCAGGGTCGGGATGCACATCCATTGTGCTCCTGGAAAAACTGGACCACCACCAACCCTCACTCCACCTCCCCGCCATCCCCCTTCTTCAGCTCCTCGAACTTCGCCGCCATCGTCGGGTTCTTGCGCGTGAGCTTCTTGATGGTCACGTCCTGGGCCCTGGGGTGGTCCGAAGCACCTCGCTCCGGCGGCGGTCCCTCGCACACAGCCCATGCGCATTGCGGCCTCTCATCAGGCCATCCTGCGTTGCTGCTCAGCCGGATACTTCGTTCCAGTATCCTTGCTTCGCAGCGCCTTGTCTGGCCTGACGATAGGCTCGCCCGCCATCCGTTCGAGGCACTTCGGACCACCCTTGTCGTTGGCTAACCGCAGGTTGCGGTCCGTGCCCAGCAGCGCCTCCTTGGTCTTTTGCAGGTGATCGATCGACTTGTCGATCTCGTCGATGGCGGTCTTGAAGCGCCGTGACGCCAGCTCGTAGTTCTTCCCGAAGGCGCTCTTGAACGACTCCAGCTCCTCCTCGAAGTGCGTGATGTCGATGTTCTGCGCCTTCACCAGGGCCAGCTCGCTCTTGTACTTCAGGGCGTTCTGAGCCGCGTTGCGCAGCAGCGTGATGATGGGGATGAAGAACTGTGGCCGCACCACATACATCTTGGGGTAGCGGTGACTCACATCCACGATGCCGCTGTTGTAGAGCTCGTTGTCCGGCTCCAGCAGGGACACCAGCACCGCGTACTCGCAGCCCTTCTCGTTGCGGTCCTTGTCCAGCTCCTTGAAGAAGTCCTCGTTGCGCTTCTTGGTGGCCGTGGTATCGCCCTCGTTCTTCATCTCGAACATGATCGACACGGCCTCGATGCCCGCCTCGTCCACATCCTTGAAGATGTAGTCGCCCTTGCTGCCTGACCGGGCATCGTTGTCCTTCTCGAAATAGCAGCGGGGGAAGGCCGTGGCGCGCATCTTCTCGAACTCGACCTCGCAGTGCTGCTCCAGCGTTTCGCCCAGCATCTTGGTGGATAGCTTCGCCTTCAGGTCCTTCAGCCGCTCGATAGTGCTGTCACGGTCGCTGATCTGCGTCTCGTACTTCTCCTTCAGCGCCTTCTCCGCCAGCTGCTTCTCCAGCGCCACGCGTTCCACGTTGCTCTTGAGCTCGTCGCGCTCCTTCTCCACCGCGCTCACAGCCTCGGTGATGGCCAGCTTCTGGGCCACGTCGAAGGCGTCCAGCCGCGCCTTCAGGCTTTGGATCTCCGCTTCCTTTTGGGAAGCCACGTTCTGCACCTCGTGGGCGTGCCGCTCCCGGGCCAGTTCCGCAGCGTCATGTTGGGCCTGCTTCAGTTGGTCCAGCTCGCTGGCCAGCCGGTCGCGTTCCTTCTCCACGGTGCCCAGCGCATCCTTCAACGCCAGCTGCTTGGCTGCCTCCGCCGCCTTCAGGTCCGCCTTGAGCTGGGCGATCTCGGTTTCTTTCTTCGTGGCTTCCTTCTCCAACTTGGCGGTCAGCTTGGCCTCGGCCAGCTCGATGGCCGTGCGCTTGTCCTTTTCGGCCAGCCGCAGCCGCTCCTGCAAGGCCTCCTCGAAGGCGTGGTCGCGCACCTGTTGCAAGATATCGGCGTAACCGGCCTCATCGATGGTGAAGGCTTTGTGGCAGTGCGGGCAGATGATCTCGGTCATGGGGAAAGCTGAGGGCTTGTCGAATTGGACTATGGGACTACGTCAAGGGGGCGGTATAGGACTTACGCCATTTCTGGCACCAAGGTCGGGATGTGTGTATCGTGAAGTGCCAGATCGGAGATCTCAGATGTTCCCCTGTCTGACGCATCACACTTCCTTGCGCAAGCAAGGATGCCATCGCATTGCTCGGTGCAGGTGCTACTTCTTCACCCACGCATCCTTCACCTTCTTGAAGTGGTTGATGCGCTTGTCGATCTTCAGGATCTCCTTGGGGTAGAACTCCAGCATGATGTCGCAGAAGTCGATCATCCAGGCTTTGCGCGGGTTGTTCGCGATCACCTCGATCCGGTTGGAGTTCGCGATCTGGATCTGGCCCCAACCCAGCGCACCGATCGTCAGGCAGTTCCAGCTCAGGAATTCGATTGGCACGAAGTGGACGTGCTCCACGGTCACCTTCGTCCCCTCTACTTTGTAGGCGATGGACAGCACCACGAAGTAGTTGTTGTCCGCTTCGTAGAACCGGGACAGCCGCTCCACCGAAGTCAGGTTGGGCATGTTGAAGTGCGTATCCAAGCGGTGGGTCTTCACATCCACCACACAATAGTTGCCCGCGCTGTCCTCGAAGGCCAGGTCGGCCATGGCACGGCGCGCGAAGTCGGCGGTGTACTTGCCGCCATGCTTGCCGATGATCGTCTGGAAGTGCTCGCCCAAGATGCCCTGGATCGCATCGCCTACCGCACGTGTGCTACTGGCCGAAGCCCGACTGATGAAATCCGGCTGTGCGTTCAGAAACTTCTTGATGCCGGCTTCCACCTTGGTGTAGGCCGTGGTGTGAAAGAGGGGACTGTGCGTCATGCCTCGTTCACGGTTTCCGGGAAGAGCTCCATGGCATCCGCCGACTGTCGTTTGGCCTTCGCTGCGGCCTGCTGATGCGGCCCGGAGTTGCGCTCCCAGAACACCCCGTCCACGTAGCCTTGGATGGCCGGATCCTCCTCCGCCATGGCCAGGCGCTTCTGTGCGAGGCAAGCATAGTTCTCATCGATCTCGATCCCCACGAAGTGGCGGCCCAGCTTCTTGGCCACCACGGCCGTGGTGCCGCTGCCGAGGAAGGGGTCGAAGACCACATCGCCGGGCCGCGAACTGGCGAGGATCGCTTTGGCCACGAGCTTTTCCGGCTTCTGCGTGGGGTGGTCCGTGTTCTCCGGCATGCTCCAGAATGGTACCGTGAGATCCGTCCACAAATTGCTTGGATGCGTGAGTCGGAACGAACCCTGCTCGCTGCGCTCCCAATCCTTGGGGGCGCCGCTTTCGTCGGTGTAGGGAGCCACCACCTTGCGCTTCAGCTTCACGGCCTCCGCATCGAAATGGTAGTCCTTGCCCATGGTGCAGAACCAGATGTCCTCGCTGCTGTTCTTCCAGTTGCTCAGCGCACCACGCCCCTTCTCCCGTTCCCACGTAATGCGGTTGCGCACCACGAAGTACTTCTCCGCCACGCGCTGGATGGCCGAACTGCTCTTCCAATCGCCGCAGATGTACACCGAAGCATCGGGCTTCAGCAGGCGCACGCATTGGCTCACCCAGGCATCCAGCCACTCGGCGTATTGGGCATCGTTCATTTCCTTGAAGCGTTCCTCGCCGAACACCTTGTCCATGTTGTAGGGCGGGTCCACAAAGAGCAGGTCCACGAAGGCGTCGGGCAGCAGGCCCAGCGCGGCGAAGGTGTCGCCAAGGACCACATGGTCCTGGACCTGTGCAAGGGTCAGCGGTCCGGTGGGTTTCACCAGCTGGTTGCCATAGCTAGCGCGCTCTTCCTCACTCAGCGTGATGGTCCGGTTGCGCCCTGCGCGCGTCTTCTCCATGCTCATGCAACGAAGGTAACGGGGTGGTTGCTTTCTTTCTTTGATGTGCAATGAAGCTATGGACCGGCGTCACCGACAATGATAGCCGACGAAAGGAGGCGGGTACACCTTCCTCTCCGCACGCGGACTGGATGAGGTGAACTGCTGGCGGCCGATCACATCACGCGCAGGTGCCCGCGCTCCAACGCCTGCTTCGCTTCGCGATAGCGCCGATCAGCATCCGCCCGATCATACGGAATGCCGATAGCGCCTGCCATTTCCCGCTCCGGGTTCTTGAACGCATGGCGGTCTTTTCCTCCACCCACCACATTGTTGTTCAGGTTCCAGTTGGCCACGCGCAAGTGGGGTTCGAGCAGGGGCGTCTGGAACCAGCCCAGGTTGAACGTGAACTCATGCACGAAGCGGTTCATCACGCCAACCGTACGCTTATCGTTGTCGCTGGTGCGGAGTTGGGCGGGATCCAGGGATCTCATCCATGCATCGATCGCCGACGCGTGCATGGGCCATTGAAGCAGCAGTTGTTCGTGCAGGAGACCTCGGAAGAACACCGGAAAGTCCTTTAGATCTGCCTTCAGCACATCGTACTTGACCAGTGAGAAGAAGGTGGCCTTGTGCGTGATGATGATGCACTTGCGACGCGCTATGGGGAACAGGTTGGCGTTCCAGCCGTCGGCATCGGCATGGGCGGTACCGTCCTTCACGCCAAGGAGCGTGGCGAGCTTGCTGGTGCAGTGGATGAGGGGGGTGGGCATCCATGCGAAACTACTCACGGTGACCAGCCGGTGGCCGGCACCCGCGAATTGCGCAGCCCGCATCCCCGCCTAACTCTCAAAGCTCCGGAAGAACTCCGGCACCAGCTCGTACACGGTCTTCGGCTTCAGGCCCAGTTCGTACTTCTCGAACAGGCTCACCAAGCGCTCGCCGTCGATCAGCTCGATGGGCGGGACACCATCCCGGTTGGCTTCCTTCTGTGCATCTGGTGTGAAGCGGTCAGTGGTGAGGATGAGCCCTTTCTCGGCCCGGCCTTGCATGCTGCCCCGGAAGTCGCGGACCAATGCGGGAGATGTGTGATAAAGGCTACATTGCATGGACCGTGGTAGTTGCCCAGCGATTGCCGCGTTCATCGAAAGAAATCTAAGAGCAAACCAATGGGTAGTTACGCCAACCACACAGACGCTCAACTTCATCAAGAGCGAAAGAAGTTGGAACGTGATATTGCAACGATGGCTGAGAAAATCGAGAAGGCAGAGGACGATCTAATCGAAATCGCTAAGAAGATTGATGCTCTTCCCGAGGGAGAAATGACGAAAAGGATGTCACTTGAAGCTCAGCGCGAAGAGAAGAACAACGCGCTCGAGAACTGGAGCAACCAGCGTAACGAGTTTCAGAAG
>DAORNP010000042.1:23185-24245 GCA_035441065.1 Flavobacteriales bacterium
GCCGAACTCCATTCCGTGTTCGTCTGCGAACTTGGCCAGGCCCTTGACCTTAGCCCAGGTATCGGTGCGGGTATCGTCGTGTGGTTCGAGAAGGTCCACTTCGTAGCTGTTGCCCTTCTTGCGGACGATCACGAAGTCGGGGAAGAAAGGCTTCTCTGTGCCGAGCTCGTATGGTATGCAGAAGGCCCATTGGCGCCTATCCAAATTCCTGAGCCAGCACACGAAGCCGGGTTGTTGCCTGGCCCACTCGAGGAATGGTGCTTCCCAACCATTTAGAGTAGCACTGAATTTCCCGTCTTCGTCCACAAAGAGGTGATCATCCCACAAAGTGTCACCGGGCTTTTCAGAGATGAACTCGGGTAGCTCCCATTCGTGCGCCTCCGCTTTGCCACTGGCCAGGACTAATTGCTGGTACCGTTGACGCTCACCGGCCGGCAGCTTCTTGATCTGGGCCTTGTTCACGTCGTACAGGGATTGGAACTGTTCCTTGGCCAATGCCTCGAGAGCTGGCTTCGTCTCTTCATGCCTGATCACAGCAGCCAGCTCCAACTTCGCTTCCGCAGGGCGGTCGTGATCATGGTAGCGCCGCCAGTAGCTGCGGTGCAAGCCTTCCCCTGATGCGAGCACACGACCAGTATCCTCAAAGAGCTGATCGATGTTCTCATTGGAAAGGGTCATCCGGGAAGTACCACGACCCGCAATGTGCATAGGGCCCACTGTGATGGAGAGCTCGTCCACGGCGATCTCTCCGCCTTCCTTTACCATTGAGAGCCAGTTCTCCTGATCCTTGGCGAGCGTATCTCGGATAGTCTTCAACTTACTGGTCAGCAGATCGCGAAGCTTCTCGTCCGCATCCTCGTCAAGTCCGTCATGGGTTAGCATGCTTGAAAGACGAAGCGCGCGCTTCAGGTCTGTCAGCTTGGGTGCGCGATTCACAGTGTAAGTCGGCAAGCCGTTGAGGTACTCGAATACATCGGCATGCGCAGGGTCCCGATGGTATTCAACAGCCTGTGTAATGACAGTGGTCGGCACACTGTCATGTTCATCCGGGTTCCGCAGC
>DAORNP010000042.1:24261-24630 GCA_035441065.1 Flavobacteriales bacterium
CCTCAAGTGAATCCGAGTCATAGTGCGGAAGGAACAACTCGACCGTGTTGAGCACCTCGTCTGAGTCTATCCGTCTTGCAAGAGGCGTGCGGATCATGCGGCCGATAAGCTGGGCGATGCTTGTAGTGTCCTGTGCTCGACGGAAGCTCATCATCACCTCCGCCCGCGGGCAGTCCCAGCCAGTGGTAAGGGCGGTCTTGAACAGGACGACCTTGACTTCACGGGTCTCCTGGATGCGTGAAGCTTCAATGCGCCGTATGATCCGTCCGCCGTATTCAATCTCCTCCTTGTCTTGGAAGCAATGGACTATCTCATTTAGACCGAGTGGCCCCGTTTGCCGCTCGATGACCTGCACCACATCGTTGAGCG
>DAORNP010000043.1:0-9017 GCA_035441065.1 Flavobacteriales bacterium
GGGGCCGACTGCGCCCCAGCCTTCATTGAACCACTGGCCGCCAGCGTCAGGTGCGCCTGAGAGCCCGGTTCCAAGGTTGATGGGTGGAGAGTTTGAGCAAACCGGGAGATTCCCCGAGTTCCCAGCGAACGGGCCATCAATCACCTCAACGCTGACGGTTGCGGTATCACCTGGGCAGTCCGTGAGCGTTGGCAGCACATAGTCGAAGCGCGAGATCGTGCCAGCTGCCACTTGGGATGTAAGGAAGAAGCCGCCCGGAAGGAAACCAGCAGCACCATCCACATTGACCCAATAGCCACCGGTCTGCGGAGTTCCGGCAAGGCTCGCGAACAGGTCCACGACGTTGCCGCGGCATGCCTGCATGGTCGTGTCTTCGCCAGAATCAAGCGCGCCAACGATGGACACCGTTACGGTGGCGCTGGTTGCCGGGCATGGTCCATTTGCCGCATGCGAATAGATCAAGTTGCAGCCCTGGCCAACGAGCAGCGCGCTCGCATCGTAGGTGCCGCCGGTAAGCGTGCCAAGGCCGCAGCCGTTCAACCACGTTCCCCCGGGCGTCACCGCACCATTCAGGCCATTCACCAGATCGATCTCCGCAGCGCCCTCACATGCCGTGATACCGCCATCCTCTCCTGCCCATGCCTGGGTTGTAATGGTGACGATCACCGCTGCGCTATCAGCCGGGCACGGAGGAATGCCATTCACCTTGTAGCGGTAAACTCCGGACGGCGACACGCTTGGATCCAGTGTTCCCGGCACAACTATACCATTGTAGGTCCATGTGCCACCAGCATCGGGCGTACCGCCCAGGAGCGTGATCAGCTCCACTTCGCTCTGGCTGCTGCACAGGGCCGCGTTGGTGCCTATGCCCGCATCGGATGCCTCGCTCTGGAACACCGTGACCGTTGCACTGTCATTCGCGCAAGGCGCGGTACCTATCAACTTGTACTTGTAAACACCCGGCTGCGAGTCGCCCGGGATGTAGGTGCCACCAAAGACACCTCCGGAGGGATTGAACCATGTGCCTCCGGCCTGCGGGCTTCCTTGCAAATGGTTGAACAATTCGAACTGCGGACCATTGCTGCACACCTGCACCTGGCCATTGTCGCCGGCATCCACAGCTTGGTATTCCAGAACGGTCACGTAGGTGGAGTCAGGTCCGCAACCCGCATTGCCGGAGATACGGTACTTGTATGCGCCACTTCCATCAACCGAAGCATCATAGATGCCCGTATGCGGCTGGCCCGACGGATTGAACCAAGCGCCCCCCGTGCTGGGTGAGCAACCGATTGAATTGAACAATAGGAATGGCGGAGTCGTGCTGCAAGCCTGCACCAAATTGCCGCAACCAGCCTCCGGTTGGTCGTAGATCACCACGCTCACGATGGCTGAATCGGCAGCGCAGGCACCGTTTGCTGCATGGCGGTACACATAAGCCCCGTTCTGATCGACGGACGGAAGGAGCGTACCCGAATGCGGCGTAAGGCTATTGAAGAACCAAAGGCCGCCTGGTTGCGCCGTGGGTCCGAGCAACGGGAAGAGATTCGTGGCACCTGCCGTTCGGCAAATGGAGAGGCTGTTGTTGTTCCCCGCCTCCTTGAATGTCGTGATCGCAATGGTCAGGTTGGCTGTTGCCACAGGACAGCTGACGGTTCCAGACACCGAATAACGATAGGTGCCCGGTGTTGTAATGCCAGGCGTGAACACCCCGCTCACGCCTGTGGTGAGCGGTAATGGACCCGACCAGCTGCCGTCCGTGGCCGGCGAGCACCCCAAGAAGCTGAGCATGTCGAATGCGCCGTCGGTGGAGCACCTCTGAATGGAGGCATTGCAGCCCGCATTGCCCGGGGTTCCCTCGGCTACTGTAACTGTGCTGCTCGCGGAACCGCAGCCATTTGCCACGGTATAGGTGTACACGCCTGGTGTGCTCGTGCCCGGCGTGAAGAAGCCATTGAAAGGCGGATTCAAAGGCGCTGGACCCACCCAGGTCCCTACCGGAATCGGCGAGCAATTCAAGAAGCCGAAGAGATTCACGGCCGACGCACCGGGACTTGCACATAATGAAGCGCTTCCCGGACAACCTGCATTGGGCGCTTCGTTCAGGAATACGCTCACGACCGAGGTATCGTTCTCGCAAGGCGCAGTCCCGGATACCACATACAGGTAATCACCGGGCACGCTCACTCCTGGGGTGAAACTGCCCGATGGATGCGGAACAAGTCCCGGGGCGAGCCAAGCGCCGTTATTGTCCGGGTTGCAAGTGAGGGCTGAGAAAAGCAGGAAAGGGGCCTCGTTGCCGCACGTGTTACGCGTGGCATCGCAACCCGCGTAGGCACGCGTGGTCACGCTTACCGTGAGGAAGCTCACCGCTTGGGCGCAGGGGAAAACACCCGGCACGCGGTACTCATAAACGCCTTGTGCATCAAGCCCGGGCACGAAGAGCGGGCCGTGGGCTATGTTGTTGAAATACCATTGGCCTCCTACATTGGGATTCCCGCCCAGCGCAGCCGTCATATTGAAGGAAGCGTCGTTGGAACAGACCTGCACCGATGCTGGAATTCCGGCATTCGGCCCCGACACCTCGCTCACCGTCACTGAAGCGAACACCGTTGCGCAGGGGGGGCCTTGCGTGAATACATAATAGAAGGTGCCCGGGTCATTGGTTGATGGCGTGTAGGTGCCGCTGAAAGGCGGGCCATTGGGTGTGTCACGGCGCCACTGGCCGCCTACCAGATCCGGAGAGCAGCCCAAGTAGCCGATCAGCGGGATGCTCGATGTATTGGTGCTGCAGAAGGTGGCAGTGCCGTTGCAGCCGGGATTCGCAGCGCGTGTCACATTCACCGTAACGGTGGCTGAGTCGGACGAGCAGCCCAAGGCACCGATCAAGCGATAGCGGAACTGGTACGATCCAGGCGCGGCCACCAGCGTGGCATTGAAGAATTGTCCATTGAGCGCTCCGGTCGAATTCAAATCGACCCATTGCCCACCGGGCTGAGGATTCCCACCCAACCCGTTGAAGAGGTTCACCTGGTTGTTGCTGCTGCACGCAGGCAAGGTGCCACTCGTTCCTGCATTGAAGAGCCCCACGATGATCACCTCGACGTTCGCGTGATCCGCTTGGCAAGAACCGATCCCTGCCACCTCATATCGAAACTGGTAGGTGCCCGGCGGCAAGCTGCTACAGGTGAAGAAGTTGTTATTCAGCTGACCGGTCGGCGTACCCTGCTCGGTCCAAACTCCATTGAGATCGAAAGTGCCGGTGAGCACGGTGAAAAGGTCTACGGACGCCGTGCCCTGACAGATCGTGATCGAGCCATCGCCACCGGCATTCGGTGCAGGATTGATCGTGACGTTGATAGTGGCTGTAGCATTCGCGCATGGCGCGGTGCCCAGCACCGTGTACACATAGCTGCCCGAAGGGTCGGTGGCTGGGTTCAGGAAACCGGAATGCGCACCGTTCGGTCCAGTCCACGAACCGCCGATGTTCGGATTGCCCGTGAGTTGCAGGAAGAGGTTCACTTCGCCCTGATTGCTGCAGCGCGTAAGGTTGCCGCCAGTACCAGCATTGGGCGCCTGCACCACGCTCACGGTGACTACCGCGCTCGCAGCGAGGCAGGGTGTTTGGCCCTGCACCGTGTAGGTGTAGCCACCGGGCTGCGAAGTGCCGGGCGTGAACACGCCGGAATGCGGAGTGCCATTGGGTCGAGTCCACGAGCCCCCGAGGTCAGGACTGCCGCTCAGCGAAGTGATCAGATCGAAGGATGGTGCATTGCTGCACACCACCACCGATGCGTTCGTTCCAGCGTTGGGCGCTTGATTCACGATTACCGTGACGAAGCCGGTATCGTTCGCGCAGGGTGCTGTGCCGACCACCACATAGCCATAAGTGCCCGGTGTGCTTGTCCCCGGGGTGAAGGTGCTCGGCACGGGCTGGTTGGATGCGTTCAGCCAGAAGCCCGTTCCATTGGGAGATCCGCCCAATGCCGTTATCATGTCGAACGGTGCATTGGTGCTGCAGACCGTGATGGTGCCATTCACGCCCGCGTTCGGCGCGATCACACGATTCACCTGAACCACGGCGCTGCGCGGTCCGCAAGGCCCGATGCCTGGCACCGTATACGTGTAATTGCCACCCACCTGCGATCCGGGCAGGTAGGTGCCATTGTGCGATCCGCCACCGGGGGCGGTCCATGTCCCGCCGGCTTGCGGCGTTCCACCGAGCAGCGTAAAAAGATTCACCGCATTCGCATTGCTGCACACGGTGATGCTTCCATTGGTGCCGGGGTTGGGGGGCTGGGTCACGCTCACGCTTACAGTGGCGCTCGCCGGTTGGCAAGGCGCAAGACCGGTGACGGTATAGATGTAATCGCCAGGCGCACTGGTGCCGGGCGTGAAGGTGCCGTTCATGGCACCGCTTGGACCCATCCATGTCCCCGTGCCGTCGGGGTTGCCAGTGAGATTGCTGAATAGGCTGAAAGGCGCGTCGCTCGCACAGACCGAGACCGCGCCCCCGACACCAGCATTGGGCGCCGGATTCACGGTCACATTGATCGTGGCCGTAGCGTTGGCGCAGGGTGTCTGGCCTAGGACGGTATACACGTAGGCTCCGGTCGCATCAGTTGAGGGATTGAAGGTCCCGCTGTGCGCGCCCAATGGGCCGCTCCACGAGCCGCCAACATTCGGGTTACCCGTTAGCAGGCTGAATAGGCTGAACGACGCATCGTTGGAGCAGCGCGTGATGCTTGTTCCAGCACCGGCGTTCGGCGCGGTATTGACATTCACGGTGACCGTTGCACTGCTCGGGGGGCACGGCGCAAGGCCGGTTACCGTGTAGGTGTAGGTGCCTGCCTGGCTCGTACCCGGCGTGAAGCTCCCCGAATGCGCATTGCCCAGCGGGTCCTGCCATGTGCCGCTCACGCTCGGATTGCCTCCGAGCGAATTGATCAGACTGTACACCCCATCGGTGGAGCAGAGCGTAATGCTCCCATTCGTGCCGGCGTTGGGCCGCTGGTTAACGGTGATGGTCAGCGTTGCGCTTGCATTCGTGCAAGGCCCTGTGCCAGCCACCGTGTACACGTAGGCGCCAGCCAAATCAGTTCCCGGCGTGAACGTATTGCCTTGCGGACCGTTGGGGCCGGTCCAAGTGCCGCCTCCATCCGGCGTTCCGTTCAACTGCGCCACCATGCTGAACGCCGCATCATCGCTGCACACGGTGATGCTACGCGATTGACCGGCGTTAGGCGCCGTGGTCTGAAGAACGGTTACCGTGCTGAGCGCGGCCGGGCATGGAGGAGCACCGGGTACGGTATAGGTATAGACCCCAGGTGTCGAAGTGCCCGGAGTATAGGTGCCGATCACGGGGGTCCCTCCGGGTCCGGTCCATGCACCGGTGGGCTGTGGGGCACCGCCCAGGATGTTGAAGAGCTGAAAGGCCGGTGCGTTGCTGCACACGCTAGTGCTGCCGCTGGTACCCGCATTCGCAGGTTGGTTCACCGTCACGATCACGCTGGCCGATGCATTCGCGCAAGGGGTTGTTCCGAGGATTGTATAGGTGTAGGTGCCAGCGGGATCGCTTGCCGGGTTGAAGGTTCCGCTATGCGCACCGCTCGGACCGGTCCAACTGCCGCCGGGATCGGGCGATCCACCCAGGAAGTTGATCAATTGCGCGGTGGAACTGGTGGTGCAGAAAGTGGCTGTGCCATTCGTGCCCGCATTCGGGGCTTGCACCTTGGTCACTGTTACCGTGGCGCTGGCAGCCGGACATGGCGCGGTTCCCGCATGCGTGTAGGTGTAAACCCCGCCGGGGTCCGACGCCGGTATGAAGGTCCCATTGTGCGGGCCGCCCCCAGGTGCCGTCCAAGCGCCGCCAGGGTCGGGGTTGCTACCCAAGAAATCGAACAGGTTGAAGGATGCGCCATTGGAGCAGACCGTATGGGCCCCGTTGGTGCCCGGCCAAGGCGTGGTAACAATGCGCGCGAACCAGCCCGCTGCGGTGCCACCGGCATCGCTTCGGAAGCGGAAAGTGAGACAGCCGCTGGCGTCGCTGCTGGTGAAGGTGAGACCGGCAAGCGAGTTCCCGGAATTGCCGACAGCAAGGGGCGAACCACCCGTAGTGATGCCGTCGAAGACTTCCAAGCGATCGCCTGGGGGCGGCCCGCCAGCAACAGCCCATGTGATGAAGCGAACCGAAGTGAATGGCCCCGAACCCACTCCGCCAACCGGGCAGATGGTCACGGTGATGTCCTCGTTGTTGCCGTAGTTGCCGGTCGAAGCGCCCGAATCGTAGAACTCTCCGGTACAGGCATCGACCTGCTGGTCCTGGTCGGCCACGTACACCTGGGCGTGTGAGGCCATCAGGTGTGCCAGCACGAGCATCAGGTAAGCGATGGCCCGCGCGGATGCGTTGCTGTTCAAGGAGTTGCCCACGCGCTTTCCGGTAGGGTCCGGCGAAAGGGCACGAAAGGTACGTCGCCACCCCCAGCCAAGGTCAAGGCAATGCCCCGCCGCTCTAAGGCATATCGACCACCGAATGTGATCCGTCGACGAAATCAGCGGTTCATGCGCGCGATCCGGACGCGCACCGCGACCAACCGTTACTCCGTTGGGCGCTCTGTGTGCTGCTTGGCAATGGTCACCGCCAGCGTCACCTCATGCGTGCCCGTGCTGTAATTGCGCAGGTTGCTGGTAATCACATCGTAGCTGTAACCGAACTGGAATTGCTTCTTGTGCCAATAGCCGATCATGGCGCACCAGGCATCGTTGGTGCGGTAGCCCGCCCCGATCCAAACGGTCTCCTTGTAGCGCGCGGTCAGATTGATGTCGATCTTCATCGGCACTGGTGCCACGTACTTCACCATGAACGAAGGCTCGATGCTGAAATCGTCGCCCACGGGCAGGCGATAACCGCCCATGGCGTAGTAGTGGCGCTCCATGCGGCTCATGGTTCCGGTATTCTCATGCAGGAACTTCACTTCGTTGTTCAGGAGCTGAGGAGCCGCTGCGCCGAACCAGAAGCGCGGATGATGCAAGAGGAAGGAGAAGGTGGCGTCGGGCTTCACTTCGCCGCGCAACTGCTCGTCCAGCGCCGGGTCGCCCTGATCGCGCAGGTTGATCTTGGAGCCATCGATCAGGAATTGCAGCATGCCGAAGCCGAGGCCGAAGCCCAGCTTCAGATCCTCCGTGAGGCGCAGGTGGTAGGCATAGCTGAGCTGGAAGCCGGTGCGGCGCGTGGGGCCCACATGGTCGGTGTACAGGTAGCCGCCTACGCCCATCTGCCTGCCCACCAACGAGTGCCCGCTGAGCGTGAAGGTGCGCGGCGCATCCTGGACGCCCACCCACTGGTACCGGTGCCCGCTGCGCAGCTCCAATGCAGGGCGGCTTCCCGCGACCGCCTGATTGAAGATGTAATCGTTGTGCATGTACTGGGTGAGCTGCGGCAGTTGCTGCGCTTGCAGCAGCGTCGCGGCCATGAGCACCGCAGCAATCGGGAGGAGGAGGCGGAGGTTCTTCATGGCATCAGCGGATCACAGTGAGCGGACCGGTGTACGGCTCCGGGAAGCGCGGGTCGTTGAGCTCGATCACGTAGTAGTAGGTACCCACGGGAACGAAACCGCCGTTGTAGCGCCCATCCCATGGCGTCTTGTACCCCACGCTGCGGAAGAGCATGTCGCCCCAGCGGTTGTACACCTCCACCTCGCATTCGGGGAAGAGGTCGATGAAGTCGATCACCCACGCATCGTTCCAGCCGTCGCCGTTGGGCGTGAAGCCATTCGGGATGACCACTTCGGGCACTACGGTGATCAGCACGGAGTCCACCGCCGAGCATCCGTTGGGCGCGGTGACATTCACATAGAACCATGTGGTGGCATCCGGATCGGCTATCGGGTTGGCCACCGTGCCGCTGCTGAGCACATCATCGGGCTGCCAGACGAAGGTCGATCCGGAAGGGCCCGTTGGGTTCCCGCCCAAGGTAGCGGTCTCGCTCAAGAAGATGGCCTGATCCGGTCCAGCTTCGGCGATGGGCAGATCGAGAATGGTGATCGTGACCTGGTCGGTTGAGGTACAAGGTCCATCAGCCACCACGAGTGTGAAGGTGTAGGTGCCCGCTGGCAATCCCGCAAGAGTGACCACCGCATCGGTGCCGATCACGTTGTTCTGGTCATCGAGCCATTGGTATGTAACCGCCCCTGTGCTCTGCGATCCATCGAGCACGATGTCCACGCCTGTGCATTCGGTGATGTCCGAGCCAGCATCCGCCACAACGGTCGCGAGCGCATCCACATCAACAGTGATGGAGATGATGCAGCCGTTGTCATCTGTTACCGTGAGCGTGTAGCTGCCGGGCGCGAGGTTCGCGATATCCTCCGTCTGTGCATCGAACCCGTTGGGGCCAGCCCAATCGAAGGAGTACGGAGAAGTCCCGCCGCTCGTGGTCACGCTGACGGCACCATCGCTCACTGTTGCGCAAGAGGTCGGTGTCACTTGATCCGCAGCGATCCCCAGCGCGTCCGGCTCAGTGATCGCATACGCGAAGGATGCGCTGCATCCCGCACCGTCGGTGATGGTGAGCGAATAGCTGCCCGGGCAGAGCCCCGTCGCCGAAGCGTTGCCCTGTCCGTTGCCAGGCTCCGGATCCCAGAAGTACGTGAGGATGCCGATGCCACCGGTCGCCGCTGTAACGATGCTGCCATCGCATGCGCCGTTGCAGAGCACATCGCTCACCGTTGCATTGTCCGAGATGTCCTGGTAGGGCAGGATGGTGAAGGTGTAAGTCGTATCGCAGCCCAGTGCGTCGGTGAGCGTTACCGTGTTCGTTCCGGCGCAAAGTCCCGTGACCTCAGTAACATCCTGCGCGATCAGGTTCCCATCCGGGTCACGCCAATCAATGGCGATGCTGCCGGAGCCGCCGCTGGGCGCTACGGACGCCGTTCCATCGCAGGGGCCGAAGCAGGTCTCGTTCGTCCAGAGCAGGTTCGCTTCGATTGCATTGCCCTGCGTGATGGTGAAGGGCGTGATGA
>DAORNP010000043.1:9027-9850 GCA_035441065.1 Flavobacteriales bacterium
GCGTACAGCCGTTCGCGTCGGTCACTTCAAGCGTGTAGTCGCCCGCGCACAAGCCGTTCACATCGGTGACATCCTGCGCGATGGCATTGGCGTTCGCATCGCGCCAGATGATCACGTACGGATCAACGCCCCCGGTGATGCTAGCGCTCGCCGTGCCTTGGCAATCGCCGTAGCAGATGTTGTCTGTGGTCACGATCTGCGCTTCGAGCACAGGCGGGTCAACCAGCGTGAAGGTCTCCGAGGCCGTGCAGCCGTTCGCGTCGGTCACGGTCACGGTCCAATCGCCTGCGCAGAGCCCTATGATGGTGGGCTGTGTCGGATCGCCGGAAGGCGTAGGTGTCCAGGCATAACTGTACAGCTGCGTGCCTCCGCTCACTACTGCGGTGATGGCGCCATCGCATGCACTGTTGCATGTAATGGGCACGATGGTGCCCGTGATGCTCAGCGGCTGCGGCTCCGTGATGAGCACATCCTGGGTGATGCTGCAGCCCGCTTGGTCGGTGATGGTGACGCTGAGCTGCCCAGCGCACAATCCGGTGATCTGCGGCGTGGTCTCGCCACCGGGGCTCCACACGATATCATACCCCGGCTGTCCCCCTGTTGGGCCCACCGTTGCGGTTCCATCGCAATCACCTGCACAGGTCGCGGGCGTGGTGCTCAGGTTGGCCACGATCGGGTCGGGCTCCGTGACGAAGGCCGTGTCGATGGTGATGCAGCCGAGTCCGTTCGTGACCTGCACGAAGTAGTAGCCTGCGCACAGGTTGCTCAGCACGCTGCCGTTCTGGCCAAGGTCATTCCCGTTCGCATCGAACCACGCGATGAC
>DAORNP010000043.1:9860-10091 GCA_035441065.1 Flavobacteriales bacterium
AAGCCGGTTCCGCGCAGTTGAAATCGACGCTCACTTCCCCATCGCAATCGCCGGGGCAGGTGGTGATGCCATCGGTGATCGTGATCGCCTCGCCATCCGAGTCGCTGATCACCACGAGGGCGCTCGCCGTGCAGCCGTTCGCATCGGTCACTTCCACCGTGTAGAATCCTGCGCACAAGCCCGCGATCGTCTCGCCCGTGCCGATGATGCTGGCCCCATCGTACCACACCG
>DAORNP010000043.1:10161-18666 GCA_035441065.1 Flavobacteriales bacterium
CGTAACGGATACGGAAGCCTGCAAGGGTTGTGGTTCATTCACCGTGAAGTCCTGCGTAAGGGAGCAGCCGACCGCATCCGTCACGGTCAATGTCCATGTGCCCGGGCAGAGGTCCGTGATGGTTGCCGTGCCCTGGCCGCTTGGATCCCCTGGTGACCACGCATAACCGTAGGGCGCGGTTCCGCCCGTGACGATCACGCTCACCGTTCCGTTGCAATCACCGGCGCACAGCACGTCCTGCACGGTACCATCAATCGCGATAGGCTGCGGCTCCGTGATGAGGACATCCACTTCGATCTCACATCCGGTGCTATCGGAAATCAGTACGCTGTAGGTCCCGGCGCACAGGCCAGTCACTTGCGGTGTTGTCTGACCACCAGGGGTCCAGAGGAATTGGTAAGGCTCCACACCGCCCGTGGGGCCTACGGTGGCCGTGCCATCGCACACGCCCGCGCAACTCGCCGGCGTCGTGCTCAGGTTCGGCGTTATCACCTGCGAAGGCAGCACCTCTGCATCCGTGAAGCTCACGCATCCGCTGCCGTTGGTCAGCTGCGCGGTGTACACGCCCACGCAGAGGCTGTCCAGCGATCCAACGTTCACGGCAAGCACGTTGCCATTCACATCGAACCAGACCAGGTTGCACGGCGGCGAGGTGCATACGAATCCGACGCTCACTGTGCCATCGCAATCGTTGGCGCAGGAGACCTGGCCATTCACTGGCGTGAGCGGATCCGCATTGGCATCGGGCACTTGCACGGCCTGCGAGATTTCGCAGCCATTCGCGTCAACTACCGTGGCGACATAGAGCCCGCCGCAGAGGTTGCCGATGGTCTCACCGCTTCCCACGGGTACTCCGAGCAGGGTCCAGGTCACGGTGTAGTTCGGTGTGCCGCCCGTGATGGTGGCCGTGGCTTGTCCATCGCAATTCGGACAGGTGCCCGGCACGGCGCTGAGGCTCAGCTGAAGCGGCGCAGGCTCTGCAATCGTGTAGGTCTCGGTGAAGGAGCAGCCATTCGCATCGGCAATCACTACCGTGTAGTTGCCTGCGCAAAGGCCCGTTGCCGCGAGCACGCCTTGCCCATTCTGCGGAACGGGATTCCACACCACACTATATCCGGCCGTACCGCCAGTGATGGTGAGCGCGATGCTGCCATTGCATTCACCTGCGCACGCGATGCCCGATACCGCTGCATTCACGACAAGCGGCAATGGCTCGGTGATGAGCACTTGCGCAGTGGTGTCGCAGCCGCCGCCATCGCTGATGAGCACGGTGTACACGCCAGCGCAAAGGCCCGTGACCTGCGGCGTGGTCTCCCCGCTGTGCGGCCATGTCCAGGTGTACGGCGGGATGCCGCCGCTCACGCCCACCGTGGCCGTGCCGTTGCAATCGCCAGCGCAGGTCGCCGGGGTGCTGCTGATCAGCAGTTCAGTGGGAGCGGGAGAAACCACCGTCGCGGTGTCGATGCTCACGCAGCCCGAGGCATTGGTCACTTGCACGAGATACGTCCCAGGACAGAGATTGCTGAGCGCATTGCTGCTCTCGTTCAAGTCGTTGCCCTGTGCATCGAACCAAGCGATCACGCACGGAGCATCGTTGCAGTTGAAGTCCACGCTCACGCTACCGTCGCAAGTGTTGGGGCAACTGGTGGTGCCGTCGTTGGCGGTGATCGTTTCGCCTGCGCTATCGGTGATGGGCGCTGCTTGCTGCAATGTGCAGCCGTTCGCATCGGTCACTACTGCCGTGTACACGCCAGCGCAGAGGTCGGTGATGCTCGTGCCAGTGCCCACCAGGCTTCCACCCGCACTGTACCATTCCACCGTGAGCGCACCTGATCCACCGCCGACAACAGCCGTTGCCGTGCCGATGCACACCTGGCAATCGCTCGGTGTGGTGCTCACGCTCAAGGTGAGCGCCGCAGGTGCATCCAGCGTGAAGGAGTTCGTGATGGAGCACCCTGAGCCGTCAGTGATGGTCACGCTCCACGTTCCCGCGCACAGGCTGGTCGCTTCCGCCTGACCCTGGCCGTTGGGCGGGATCGGGTTCCACAGGTAGGTATAAGGAGCAACGCCGCCCGTTGTGCTCAGCACAATGGATCCATCGCACTGGCCATTGCAGGAGATGGGCGTCACCACCGCACCAGCATCAATCGGCGGCGGGCCGGTGATCAGCACCTGTGCATCGATGCTGCAGCCATTGAAGTCAGTGATCGTGACCGTGCTCACGCCTTCGCAGAGACCCGATACCGATGGCGTGGTTTGCCCGCCCGGCGACCACAGGTAAGTGTAGGGCTGCGTGCCGCCGGTAGGTCCAACGGTGGCCGTCCCGTCGCATGCGCCCGAGCAGCTCACCGGCGTGCTGCTGCTATTGGGCAGGATCGGGTCGAACGGATCAACGGTGAACGTGAAGGTGCTGTCGCATCCGCTGGCATCCGTGAGGGTGACGCTGTAGGTCGTGCCCGCGCAGAGGCCCGTGACCTGGGTTGTGGTCTCCCCGCCCGGCGACCACACGACACTGATTGCACCGGTGCCGCCCGAGGGCGATACTGTGGCCGAACCCGTGCAAGGTCCCGCGCACGTTTCTGGTGTCACCACCAAACCTGCATCGAACGGAGAGGGTGCGGCGATGAAGAAAGGCGTTGACCCCTCGCAGCCCACCGCATCGATCACCGTGACGTTCCATAGGCCGAGGCAAAGACCCGAAATGGATGCATTGCCCTGCTGGCCATTGGGCGGCGTTGGGCTCCATACGATGGTGTAGGGCGGAATGCCGCCGGTGGGGAACACCGCTGCCGTGCCATCGCACGCATTGGGGCAGGTGGCATCGCTCCAAGCCACGTTGTTGGCGACAGGCACCTTCGCCAGGATGTCGAATACCACGGTGGTGTCGCATCCGGTGCCATCGTCGATGGTCACGCTCCAGATTCCAGGGCAAAGGCCCGACGCACTGTTGGTGCTTTGGCCAATGGGTGGTTGAGGCGACCAGGTGTAGGTGAAGGTGCCGGAACCGCCCGTGGGATTCACCGTGGCGGTGCCGTTGCACGGGCCATTGCAATCCTCATCGGTCTGTGATGGGTTCGGGATGATGGTGGCCGGCGCATCCACCACGAAGAGCAGCACCGTATCGCACAGCGCCGCATCGGTGATCTGCAGGCTGTAGTTGCCGGGGCACAGGTTGAAGGCGTTCGCCGTGCCTTGGCCACCGCCCGGCTGCGGACTCCAGAGGAAGGTGTAGCCCGGCAGGCCTCCGCTCACGATCACGTCAATCGCGCCATCGCAGCTGTTGCCGCAATTCGCGGGTGTCACCACGCCAGCGGCATCGATGCCCGATGGCGTGCTGATGGTGAAGGGCGTGACCACTTCGCAGCCGTTGGCATCAGTGACCGTGAGGGTGTAGGCTCCGGGGCAATAGCCCGTGGCGTTCGGCGTGCCCTGGCCGCCCGTTGGCGATCCCTGCCAGTTGTAGGTGATGGTTCCGACACCACCAGTTACCACTGCTGTCGCTGTTCCATCGCACAGGCCTCCGCAGCTCGCAGGCGTTGTGGTGATGTTCACGGTGATCGCAGGTGGATCATCCAGTTGGAAGGTGAGCGTGGTGTCGCAACCCGCTTGATCGGTGATGAGCACACTGTAGGAACCCGCGCATAGAGCGGTCGCATTCGGTGTACCCTGGCCGGTCACGTTTGGCGACCACAGGAATGTGTAGCCCGGTGATCCTCCGCTCACCGTGATCCCGATGCTGCCATCGCATTGGCCCGCGCAGGTGGGCGGCGTAGCCGTGCCCGTTGCATCGATGGGCGGCGGCGCGTCCAGCTGGAAGGTGAGCGTGGTGTCGCACGCGCCGCTGGTGATGGTGACTTGATAACTGCCCGCGCAGAGCGCCGTGGCGTTCGGCGTGCCCTGCCCCGTCACATTCGGCGACCAGAGGTAGGTGAACACGCCTGTTCCTCCGCTTACCTGCAAAGCGATGCTGCCGTTGCAATCGCCCGAGCAATCCGGATCATCGATCGTGCTCAGCACCGTGATCGGCGGCGGCGCAGGCACCGTGAAAGCGATGAGCGTATCACAGCCCACCGCATCGGTGATGAGCAGGGTGTATGCCTGCGCGCAAAGGCCGGTCACGTTCGGCGTGCCTTGCCCGCCACCAGGGAGCGGTTGCCAGTCGTAGGTGTAAGGCTGTTGTCCCCCGGTAACGATCACGCCTGCGGATCCATCGCATGCATCAGGGCAGGTGGCCGGCAGCACTTGCAGCGACACTTGCAGCGGCACCGCATCCAGGATGGTGAAGGCCTGTGTGAACGTGCAGCCATTCGCATCGGTGATGAGCACGCTGTATGGGCCCGCGCAGAGCCCCGCAGCGTTCGGCGTGCCCTGGCCGGTCACGTTCGGTGTCCATAGGTAGGTGTAGTTCGGCGTGCCGCCAGCGACCACTACGCTCGCCGTGCCATCGCACGAACCGCCGCAGGTCACATCCGTCTGGCTCGGTGTCACCACCAACGGAGGCGGCTCATTGATCAGGAAGTTGATGAGCGTATCGCAGCCGTTCGCGTCGGTGATGAGCAAGGTGTGCGGTCCGGCGCAGAAGCCGGTCGCATTCGCTGTGCCCTGTCCCGAACCCGGCCCAGGCGTCCATAAGAAGGTGTAGTTCGGCGTGCCGCCGTTCACCACCACCGAGGCTTCCCCATCACACACGCCAGCACAACTCGCATCCACCGTGGTGAGCGTGGCCTGCAGCGGCGGCGGCGAAGGCACATTGAAGGTGATGGTGGTGTCGCAACCGTTCGTGGTGGAGACGGTGACGCTGTAATTGCCGGGGCAGAGCGCGGTCGCATTCACGGTGCCCTGACCCGTTACCGGTGGCGACCAAGTGATGGTGTACGGCGGCGGCGGACCGGCGATGGTGATGCTGATGGCGCCATCGCAGGCATCGCTGCACGAAGCGGGCGTCACGCTGCCTTGCACATCGAATGCGGGCTGCGAGGTGATCGTGAACGCCTGCGTGACGGTGCAGGTCGTGACCAGATCGGTGATGAGCACGCTGTAATCGCCCGCGCACAGGTTGCTGGCCGTTGCCCCACTGGAGACATTCGGCGTCCACGCATAGCTGAATGGGCCCGGGCTGCCGCTCGGCGCTACGGTTGCACTGCCGTTGCATTGCCCGAAACAGGTGGCATTCACCTGCGAGGGGTTGGGCACGATCGGCGGCGGCTCGGTGATCGTGAACGCCTCCGTGGCCGTGCAGCCGTTGGCATCGGTGAGCAGCACACTGTAGTTGCCCGCACAAAGCCCTGTGGCGTTGAACGTGCCCTGGCCAGCGCCGGGCGCCGGTGTCCAGGTGGCCGTGATCACGCCCGTGCCACCCGATGGGTTCACCGAAGCCGTGCCGTTGCACACGCCATTGCAGGTCACATTGGTGAACGTGAGGTTCGGCTGGATGGGCAGCAGGTTGAAGAAGAAGGTGGTATCGCGGATGCAGCCGTTGGCATCGGTTACGCGCAACGTGTTGTTGCCCGCGCAGAGCTGGTTGAAGCTCGATCCCGTGCCGGCGCCGTTGTTCCAGCTGAAGGTGTAGCCCGGCACGCCTCCCACCGGGATCACCGAGCGCGAACCGTTGCACACATCGGCGCAGGTGGGCGGGGTGCCAGGCCCGAGGAAGATCAGGCCCAATGGGGCCGGCTCCGTCACGTTGAGCGTTACGCCGCAGCTCACGCCCTGGCCCTGATCGGTGACGATCACGATCTGCGGACCGCCGCATGCACCGGTCCACGTCGCGGTGCTCGGCCCGCCATTCAACCACGAATAGGTGAACGGACCCACGCCGCCCGTGACGCCCACGGTGATGGTGGCATTGCACTCGCCGCGGCAGCGGATATTGAAGCCGTTGTAATTGGTGGTGGCCGAAGTGGTGGCGATGAAGGGCGTCTGACCCGCACCCGTGGCGCACACCACCACATCGCGGTCGTCGCCGCTGGGCGGAATCGCACGCAACTCCGAAACGGGCTCATTGCCCACGATCACCACCGCTTGCTGCGGCTCCATCACGCGCTCCAGCACACCGGCCTCTGGCGCGCGCGCCAAACGGATCACGCTGCTGCCCGGCATCAAGCGCTTCGCGCTCCGGCCCTCGCTGCACAGCGTGCGCGCCTGCACGAGCGCGCCCGCTGCATGCACGGTACCCGATCGCCAGGTGATGTCGCCTTCCGTCAGGTGCAGGTCGCTCACCACGCTCCACGATCCATCACCGTCGAAGCGGAGCTCGCCGCGCATCGGTATCCCGCGCGCATCGATCACGCGGCCCTCGCCCTTGCCCGTCATGCGCACCGTTCCGCCGAAATCCCAATGCACGTTGCCGCGCAGCTCGAAGCCGCCATGCACGCGCAACTCGGCTGTTGCGGGCGCATTGATCCGCGCGAATCCATCTATGGCCTCCACGCGCAGGTCGGCGCATTGCGCATGGCCTTCGACCCTCACTTCCGCCTGGCCATGGCCGCTGATCACCGCATCGTCCTTCGCCGTGGGCACTCCTGCGCCACCGACGCCGCGCGCTTGCAAGCTCCAGTGCGACGCATCGTTCCAAGCGCCGCTGCCCCCCACCCAATGCAGCGTTCGGCGCTGGCCCAATGCCGTGGCGGCGGTGAGCAGGAAGAGCGCTGCGGCGATGAAGGTGTGGCGGTGGTAAGTGCGCATCGCGGATGGATTCTAGTCGAAGGCGGGGCAGTTGATGGCGCGGCGGCCGATGCTCTCCTGGCTGCAGGGGGTGATGGCCAGGATGATCTCGTGCGAGTTGGAGCTCCCCACGCGCAGGCGCGAGGTGGTCACATCGTAGCTGTAGCCCAGCTGGAATAGCTTGCCGAAGCCCACCTTCATGTTGAAGGTGACGGCATCGCCGGTGCGGTAACCGACGCCCAGGCCGAACTTGCGGTTCCACTCCACGAAGCCGTTCACATCCAGCGCCCACGGAGCCGCCTTGCTCTTCTTCAGCAGTGCGCTGGGCGAGAGCGACACGTTGCGGCCGATGCGGTACTTGTAACCGCCGCTGAGCATGAATTGCCGCGCCAGCCGCGAATCGATGCCGATGCCGTTGATGCGGTTGCCGAGCATCTGGTGCATGCTGATGCCGCCCCAGGCCTTCTTGTTGTAGAGGAAGATGCCGGGCGTGAGCTCGGGGGCCACCATGGTGCTGGCCTTGCCGGCCAGGGCGGGGTCGTTGAAATCGACCAGGGTGCTGGCCCCCACATCGTACTTCATTTGCTGCACGCCGCCGAAGAAGCCCATGCTCACGAAGTAGTCGCGCGACATCTGCATGTGGTAGGCATAGGCGAGCGACAAGCGCGTGTAGCCCCAGTTGCCCGCCTGATCGCTCTCGGCGAAGAAGCCCAAGCCGTGCTTGTTCTTCTTCACCGCGCCCTTCTTCTGGATGGAGGTGTGCAGGCTGGCCCAGCCCGTGGTGGGCGCTCCATCGAGGCCCACCCATTGGCGGCGGTAGCCCAAGCGCACATCGAGGCAATCCTTGCTGCCGGCCACAGCGGGATTCACGCTGAAGTGGTTGAAGACGTACTGCGTGTATTGCGCGAGCTGCTGGGCCATCCCCATCACGGGCAGCAGCAGGGCCAGGAGCAGCGGGGCAGCCTTCATCGGATGATTGAGACGTAGCCCGTATATGGATCGGAGCGGCCCTCGATCGGGTTCAGCTCGATGTAGTAGTAGTAGGTGCCCTCGCTCAGCGGCCGTCCGTTGCGCGTGCCGTCCCACGGCTCGCGGTAGCCATTGCTGTTGAACACGCGCTGGCCCCAGCGGTCGTAGATCATCACCACCGCGCCGGGATAGTCCTGGATGCCCGGTATCTCCCATGCATCGTTGCGGCCATCGGCGTTGGGCGAGAAGGTGTTGGGCGGATTCACCAAGCGGATCACGTTCACCACCACCGTATCGGTGAAGGTGCAGCCGTTCACCGTGGTGGTCACCTCGTAGGTGGTTGTGCTCGATGGGTTGGCGATGGGATTGGCGATGCCATTGCCGCTGAGGCCGCTGGTGGGCGACCAATCGTAGCCGTTGCCGCCACTGGCGTCGAGCTGCACGGAGCCGCCCTGCGCGATCTCGGCATCGGGGCCCGCGGTGAAATCAACGCCCACCACATCCACTCCGGGGCTGCTCGCGTCGATGCTGAAGTCGCATTGCGCGGGGGTCACGGTGCCGCCGTTCTGCGCGCCGCTCACCACCACCCAGTATTGCGTGTTGGGCAGCAGGGGCGCCGTGGTGATGGCGAAGGGCAGGCTGTCCGTTTGGCAGGGACCCACCTGAGCGAAGTTGGCCGGATTGCAATCGGCCGTGCCCGAGAGCACCGCCATGCTCAGCTCGTTGTCCATACCGCCCACCACCGGGCAGTTGATGCTGCTGAGCGAAACGATGGCCGGGCCACCGACGCTGTTCGTGGTGAAGGTGTACCATACCTGGTTGCCGCCCGGGGCACAGATCACGGGTCCCGCGCCCGTAGCGCCGGTGTTGTTG
>DAORNP010000043.1:18753-24586 GCA_035441065.1 Flavobacteriales bacterium
GGGGGCAACGAGGACGAGGCGCATAGGTGCGTACCGAAGGGCACGCGCCATGGCGCACTGCCCCGCCGCAAGTTGCCGTCGCAGCAGCCCGCGCCCGGCAAGGGCCTTAGCGCACTTTCACACAGCGTTCTGTTAAGGGTGCGGAACGGGCCGAAGAGTGACCCCACCAGGAGTCGAACCTGGATCAAGAGTTTAGGAAACTCCTATTCTATCCATTGAACTATGGGGTCGCGCGCGTGTGCGGCTGGATGCTCCTCTTCGGAAGCGGTCGGCGAAAGTAGCAGGCCAGCACTCAACGCGGTGGTGCGTCGAGGAGGTCAACGGTGCCGATGGCGATCTCCTTGGCGCCCATGCGCAGCTTCACGGCATAGCTGCCCATCGGCTGCTCGGAGAGGTCTATGCGCACCGCGGTGTCCTTCCGCTCGGGCACGGGCCACTGCTTCACCGGCTCGCCTTGGCTGTTCGTGACCACGAGCACGGCGTTCTCCGCTGTGAATACATCTGCCAAGGCCATGCCTCTGCCGGGCAATCGGACCAGCTCGGCATCGTAATCGGGGCCGGGACCTACCACTGCGCCGTATTCCACCTTGAACTGGTAAGTGCTGCCCGTTTTCTCCTTGCCGCGCACCACCGCGATCAGGTCGCCACTGGGACCAACAATGCGGACGCTCGCATGCGCAACCGCTCCTTCATCTGCCACACGGAGCAAGTAGCTGCCCGGCGAGAGGTCGAGCCGCTCCTGCATCACGGTGTCGGCAGCGGCGCTCCATGTCTTGTCCAAAGGCAGGGGGCCGCGCGTGTTCTCCACGTAACAGCGGCCGGTGCTGCCCGCAGGCACACGCATGCGCACCGTGAGCGGACTGGCCAGGATGGGCGCCGCGGTGAAGGTGGCCGTGCGCGTGTTGTCCGCCTTGTTCTTGTCCTTGCGCCCGTTAGGATCGCCGAGCGACACGCTGAAGGTGTTGAGCCCGGGAGCCATGTCGATCAGATGCGTGAGCTGCACTTCGGTGGTGGCGCCCGGCGCGAGGCGGCCCGTCCACGCGAACATGCGCGGCTTGAAGCCCAGCGTGCCGTAGCGGATGGAGATGCCCGAGAGCGTCTCGGTGCCGCGATTGCCCAGCACGATGCGCGGCTCCTGCACCGCCGGGTTCAGCTCGGCATGTGCGGGGTCGTCGCTGGGGACGATGATGGCCACTACGGCGGCATCGAAGCGCGCGGGCTTGGGTGCGCGCTGCGCCACAGCGACCAATGGCGCAAGCGAGCAGAGGAGGAAGAGGGAGCGTTTCACGGCGCCGAAGCTCCGCACGCGGGGGCGATCACGCAACACGCGCCTCTACTTTCGTCGCTCACCATGCGTGCGCGGCCGCTCCCCTATTTGCTCATCGCGCTGCTGGCGCTGCTCTGCGCCCATGGCTGGAACCGCGTGAACCTCGCCGCGCTGCGCGATTCGCCAGCACAAGAGAAGGTCCGTGATGGCCGCGCCCTCACCAGCACCGACGATGCCTCGTACCTGCAAGGCGTTGACCGGCTGCTGGGCGCGCGACCAGACCTCGAGGACACGACCGACGAATCACGGCCCATGCTGCGCGCGCCGGGCTATGCGCTCTTCTACCTGCTGCCGCGCCTCGTGCTGGACCCGCTGCCTGCCATCAGCGCGCTGGTGTGGATGCAATGCCTGCTCTACGCGTTCGCCGTGGCGATGCTCGCCGCAACGCTTCAGCATGCGCGCATCGCGGCCCGTATCCGTTGGCCCTTGATCCTGCTCTTCGCCGTGATGCCCACCTTCCACGGCTTCCTCTTCCACACGCTCACCGAGGGCGTCACGCCATCGCTCACGCTGCTGCTCCTGTGCTGCGCATTGCGCGATGCGCACGCCGACCACCGGCGATGGCTGATCGCGGCATTGCTGCTGTGGGCGTTGCTGATGGTGACGCGGCCCGCACTGCTGTGGACCGGCATCGTGCTGCTGCCTGCGTTGCTGCGGCTGCCGCGCTGGCGCGCGCTGGCCTTCACGCTGCTCGCTGCTGCACCGCTGCTCTCGTGGTGGACGATGAACGTGCTGCGCACACACTCGCTCGTGGGCCTGCATCCGGTGTACTACGCGAGCGCGGCGGGCATCAATCGTCCAACGCATGGTGCCTTCTGGGATCTGGCGAAGAGCTGGGGCGCGCGCGGCGACGCATTCCATCCGGTCATGGAAAGCGCGTATCAAGCAGCATTGCGTGGCGACACCTCCACGCATTACGCCGATGCGTTCATCGCACTATCGCCGCCCGGTATGCTCAGCACCGATCACGACCGCCGCATCCGCAGGGCCTTCGCGGCCTGGCAGCGTTTCAATTGCACGGAGCTGGCCCCCGCGCTGCGCAGCGCGCGCGGTACCATTCCGATCACCACGCGCACGGAGCAGGGCATCCTCTTCGCGCTGGCATCCATCACCGATGAATGGCGCGGTGCGCATCGCTGGCACCATCATGTGGTGGTGCCGCTGCGTGTCTTGAAGCAGCTGGTCGCGCACTCGAACCTCAACCTCTGGATCTTCCAGCACAGCTGGCGCGGCCGGCCAGCGATGGAGGCATTGCGGTGGTTCTCCGCGATCGGACATGCCGCATGGCTCGCGGCGGCAGCATTGGCCTTCCTGCTGCGCGTGCCAACCCCCGTGCGACTGCTCTCCTTCGGCTGCGCGGCCTACCTCTTCTACCTGGCCTACGTGCAGCGCGGCGTAGAGGAGCGCTACACCTTGCCGGTGCTTTTCGTCGGGGTGGTCTGCATGGCATTCGTATTGGCCGCAGAGGCGCAGAGGCGCGGAGAACGCGAACTGCCAAAGAAGACAATGGGCCGCAGAGGCGCAGAGAACCCAATGAGGACGAGTTGAGTTCCTTTGCGTACAGGCCTTTGATGCCCATTCATACCATGACCCTCACCGAAACCTTGAATTCCTCTGCGCCTCTGCGCCTCTGCGGCCACATATCCCTGCACTCATGAGCAAAGCACGCATGCAATTGAAGGCCGCTCCGCCCGAATGGCGCGAGGCGAAGGCCTACACCGACATCACCTACCGCAAGTGCAATGGCGTGGCACGCATCGCCTTCAACCGGCCCGAGGTGCGCAACGCGTTCCGTCCGCATACGGTGAGCGAGTTGCTCGACGCCTTCCACGATGCGCAAGAGGACACCGAGATCGGCGTGGTGCTATTCAGCGCCGAAGGGCCGAGCGCGAAGGATGGCGTGTGGAGCTTCTGCAGCGGCGGCGATCAGCGCGCGCGCGGCCATCAAGGCTACGTGGATGGCGCAGGCACGCCGCGCCTCAACATCCTCGAGGTGCAGCGCCTCATCCGCTTCATGCCGAAGGTGGTGATCGCCGTGGTGCCCGGCTGGTGCGTGGGCGGCGGCCACAGCCTGCACGTGGTGTGCGACCTCAGCCTGGCGAGCAAGGAGCACGCGGTATTCAAGCAGACCGATGCCGATGTGACGAGCTTCGATGGCGGCTACGGCAGCGCCTACCTCGCCCGGATGGTGGGACAGAAACGCGCCCGCGAGATCTTCTTCCTCGGTCGCGACATCACCGCCGACCGCGCTTATGAGATGGGCATGGTGAACGCCTCCATCCCGCACGCTGAACTGGAAAGCACCGCCTGGCAATGGGCGCAGGAGATCCTCGCGAAATCGCCCACCGCGATCAAGATGCTGAAGTTCGCCTTCAACCTCACCGACGATGGCCTGGTGGGCCAGCAGGTGTTCGCCGGTGAAGCCACGCGTCTCGCCTATATGACCGATGAGGCGAAGGAGGGGCGCAACGCCTTCCTCGAGAAGCGCAAGCCGCAGTTCGGGAAGGGGAAGTGGATACCGTGAGCGTCACTCAGCCCGAAGGGCGGGAGCGCAGGTGCTGCGCAGCAGCAGGGCCCCGCGCATCCGGAGTCTCACCCAGCATGGCGATTAGAACGGCGGGATTCTGGATGGCCGCAGTGCACTCGATTGAGGCACACGGCTTCCTCGCCTTCGGGTGCATGGTTTTCATGCTCTTCCACTTCGGGCGGATCTTCGTAGCGCATGTGGCCGACCTGCCCCTCGGCTACCAGCTCATGCTGCTCGCTTTCGGTGGCTATGTGGCGTACCGGGCGTGGCCGCAGTACGAGAAGCAAGGCCGCACCAGCGCTCCTCCGCGCTGAACTTGCCGCAGCCCATTGCGCGGCGAAGACTGCGGCCCAGTCAACGGGCTATGACCACGCGCTGCGGCGGCAGGCCCGCGGCCTTACTTCACCAGCTTCAACGTGCGGTGCGATTCACCGACAGCAATCCGCACGTGATAGACCCCCGAGGCCAGCGACTGGATGTCCAGTACGGTGCGGGTAACGCGGATGCGGCCACTGGCGAGCACGCGACCGGCCAGGTCGGTGAGTTGGTAGCTGCCGCCCGCCGCAGTTGCGGGCGTGACCATGGTCACTTCATCGGATGCCGGATTGGGGAATAGGTGCCAGGCCTCTTCGCGACCCGGGATATCGTTCACGCTGTTATGGCCTCCACAGTCGTAGGTGTATCCGCATGAAGTGGGGACCGCGGCGTAGAGCTTGTGATCGCCTCCGGTGATGGTGCTGGTGGCGGGCGCGAAGGAGGCGCCACCCACGTCCACCGCATTGAACCGGATCGTGCTGGTGCCGGTGTTCCGCTGGAAATAGTCACCGTTGGCCAGGGTGGTGAGCGCCGAGATCCAGAAGCTGCCACCGGCGGTGAGGTACGTGCCGGTGTGGACGATGGAACCGTTCTGGTCGATCTCCACCCATTCGCTCCCCATCACGCTGAAATCGCCGTCGCTCTTGTAGAAGCCGAACACCTTGTCCGTTTCGCAATCGTAGAACAGGTTGAAGAGATGCTCCGGTGCGGGCATGCTGTCGGTGGCGGTGATCACCCCGGTGGCGGGGTCCGCCCGGAACAGGGTCTTGTAACCGGTGATCCCGCTGGCCTCCAGGAAGTAGAGGCGGTCATCGCCATCCATGGCATAGGTGCTCTGGCTCAACTGGCCGGGCATCAGCGCGCTCGCCATCACCGTGGCGGCCCCGGTTACCGGGTCGAGCTTCACCAACTCGTGCAGGGCGTCGGACTCCCACCGGATACCGTAGTAGAAGGGGCATTTGCGCGATTGGAATGCGCACAGCAGGTTGGTGGAGTTGCCGGCGGAATTGGTGGCCGGAATGGCGTTCAGCACCGCCCCGAGCGTGTCCACCTCGAACAGGTTGAAGGTGTTGTCCGTGCTGTCCTTGCCAATGAACATGTAGTTGCCGTTGAAGTTCATGAAGGCATTGCCCATGTAGAAGGCATTCACCGGAAGCTCCGCGATCGGCTCCACCGTGCCGGTGCCGCTGTGGATGCGGCTGAAGAAATACTGGTACCCGGGCACCGGCGCGTATTGCATCGCCACGGCGTACACGGAGGGTGTCTGCGCATGCACCGGAGCGGTGAGGGCCAGTGCTGCAATGAACAGCGAGAGGCGGTAGGATGGGTTCATGTGTGCGGTGGTGACCGGCATGACCGAAGTTAACCACCTTCGGTTGTCCGGGCGATGCACCATTTCGCCCGGCGTTCCTGGTGGTAGGCTGTGGTGCGCGCGGTCCTTGCGGTCAACTGCATCGTTGATCTCGTCTGCGCGCCGCGCGGTATCGCTGTGCTCGCGCATGGCGCGGTGGTACATCATGCGCAATTCCTGGAGCGTGAATGCCTCCGTTGCTTTCTGCATTACGGTGAAGGTATCCACTCCCCGCGAACTCGCCCATCGGTAGCCCCGCCTGCCGCAGCACCATTTCCCATCTTGCACCGTGCTCCCCATCGCGCTGCAAGCC
>DAORNP010000044.1:0-5743 GCA_035441065.1 Flavobacteriales bacterium
TCATTGCCCTCGGGGCGATCACGCTCGCCATCACCGGCGCCGAGGCGCTGTATGCCGACATGGGGCATTTCGGCGCCCGCCCCATCCGCATGGCCTGGCTCGGCCTCGTGCTGCTGGCAACCGTCACCTCCTTGCCGGAGCTCTTCGTGGGCATCAGCGCGGCCGGGGTTCATGAGAACCCCGACCTCGCCGTGGGTGATGTGCTCGGTGCGTGCATGAACAACCTGCTGCTCCTCTCCGTGCTCGATGCCCTGCATCGCGGCCCGGGGTTGTTGAGCGCCGTGGCGCCGAAGCAGTTGCTCACAGCAGCGCTGGGCATCGTGCTCGTTGCGTTGGTGGGCATGGGCATCTTCCTCCCGCAGCAACCGGAAGTGATGGGCTGGGTGGGTGCCTTCAGCGTGGTGTTCGTGCTGGTGTATCTGGCGGCCATGCGCATGGTGTACCGCCACACGGGGCAGGACACGGTCAAGCGCGTCGAGGGAACCAGCGCGCGCAAGGGCGAATTGCGCCATCTGGTCCTCTTGTACCTCGTGCATGCCTTGGTAGTGATCACAGCGGCGCTTTTCCTCCCGGGCTGCGCGGAGGGCATCGCGGAGGAGACCGGATTAAAGTCATCGTTCGTTGGCACTTTGCTGCTCGCCGCTTCCACTTCATTGCCCGAGGTCTCCGTATCCGTATCAGCGCTGCGCATCGGCGCGGTTGATATGGCGGTGGCCAATCTCCTTGGCAGCAACCTCTTCAACATCCTCATACTGGCTGTGATCGATGGCGTGCATCGCAGTGGCCCCTTGCTGGCCGATGCTTCCGAAGCGCACCTGATCTCGGTGCTCAGCATCATCATCATGAGTGCCATCGTGATCGTGGGGCTGACCTTCCGAACCGCACCCAAGCGCTACCTGCTCGCATGGGATACCTTCCTCATCGGCGTGGTGTACGTGGTCAATCTCATCCTGTTGTTCAGCATCGCTTGATATGAACTGGCATCTGCTCGATATCGGGGAATTGCGTCGCACGCTCGGCGTTGGCGAGAAAGGCATCAGCGATGCAGAGGCTGCCGAACGTCTCGTCCACTACGGTCCCAACGAATTGGTGGGCAGGAAAAGGAAGACGATCGCTGGCCTCTTCATCGCACAGTTCAAGGACTTGATGATCATCGTCCTGCTTGCCGCGGCGGTCATCAGCGGTGCCGTCGGCGACATCACCGACACCATCATCATCCTGGCCATCGTACTGGTTAACGCTGTGATCGGCGTGGTGCAGGAGCACCGGGCAGAGCGCGCATTGGAGGCCCTTCGGCGCATGGCGGCTCCGCAAGCCATGGTGCGCCGGGGCGGCATGCTGCGCACCATCGACGCGCGCGAAGTGGTGCCCGGCGACGTGGTGTTGCTCGAGGCCGGACAGGTGGTGCCCGCTGATCTGCGCTTCACCGAATGCCATGCCTTGCGCATGCAAGAGGCTGCGCTTACCGGTGAATCGCTTGACACGTTCAAGCAATCGGGTGAGCTGGAGGGGGTGGACCTCTCCCTCGGGGACCGCACCAATATGGGCTTCAAGGGAACCGTGGTGGCCAAGGGCCGGGGCGTGGGCATCGTAGTGGCCACGGGCATGCGCACCGAGATGGGCCGCATCGCCGAGCTGCTCGATCGCGGCGCAAGCTCCACGCCCTTGCAGAAGCGCATGGCCGGCTTCGGCAAAGTCGTTTCCATGGCAGTGCTGGCCATCTGCGCGGTGCTCTTCATCGTGGGCTGGCTCCGCGGTGGCGCCCCCATGACGCTCCTGCTCACTTCCATCTCGCTCGCAGTAGCAGCCATCCCAGAGGCATTGCCAGCACTCATGTCCGTTTCGCTCGCCCTCTCGGCTGCGCGCATGGTGAAGAAGCAGGCCCTCGTGCGCCGCCTCGCCGCCGTGGAGACGCTCGGATCCGTTACCGTGATCTGCACCGACAAGACCGGCACGCTCACACGCAACCGCATGCGCGTGGAGCAAGTGATCATGCACGATGCTGGGCTGCGCCCGCTGCTCCTGCAGGTGATGGCGCTGAGCAACGATGTGCTGCATGGCGCCGGGGGCGGGCCCGTGGGAGAAGGCACAGAGCTCGCGCTATTCGAGCATGCGCGCGATAAGGGTGTCATGAAGGATGCAGCAGCGCTCGAGCTGCCGCGCGTTGCTGAGGTGCCTTTCGATGCCGTGCGCAAGTGCATGAGCACCGTGCATCGCCGGGGCAATGGGAGCCATGTGCTCTTCATCAAAGGCGCGCTGGAATCCCTGCTCGAGCGGAGTGCTGTGCCCGACACCCGTTGGAACCAGGATGCGGACCGCCTCGCTGAAGAGGGCCTGCGCGTGATGGCCCTCGGGTACCGGGAGCTGCCTGATGTGGAATGGCCGAAGGATATGCATGCACTCGAGTCCGGCATCGCCGTCATCGGATTGGCGGGCATCCAGGACCCGCCGCGCGATGAAGTGCCGCAGGCCATCGCTGATTGCCATGGCGCGGGCATCCGTACGGTGATGATCACCGGTGACCATCCGGTAACTGCGCGCACCATCGCGCAGCGCATCGGATTGCTCGGGGGCTCTGAGGCCTCGGATGCCCGTTCGGTAATCAACGGCGCTGAGCTGTCGCGACTCAATGCCGCGGAAATGCGCGAGCGCGTTGAGCATGTGCGCGTCTTCGCCCGTGTCTCGCCCCAGCAGAAGCTCGATATCGTGGCCGCCTTGCAGGATCATGGGCACTTCGTCGCCATGACCGGCGATGGCGTGAATGACGCGCCTGCACTCAAGCGGGCCGACATCGGTGTGGCCATGGGCATCACCGGCACGGATGTCTCGCGCGAGGCAGCGGACATGGTACTCCTCGACGACAATTTCGCCACGCTTGCCCACGCGGTGCGCGAGGGGCGGCGTGTGTACGACAACATCCGCAAGTTCATCAAGTACACGCTCACCTCCAATGCCGGTGAGATCTGGGCCATCGCGCTCGCGCCTTTGATCGGATTGCCCATTCCGCTGCTGCCTGTGCACATTCTATGGATCAACCTGGTCACCGATGGCTTGCCTGGGCTTTTCCTTTCGAAGGAGCAAGCCGAGAGCGATGTGATGCAGCGTGAGCCGCGCCATCCGCAAGAGAGCATCTTCGCGCGTGGCCTCGCCATCCATATCCTGTGGGTGGGCCTGCTCATGGGCGGCGTCACCCTTGCGGCGCAGGCCTGGGCCTTGCGCACCGGCCATGGCAATTGGCAGACGATCGCCTTCAATGTGCTTTGCCTGAGCCAGATGGGCCATGTGTGGGCCATCCGCACCGAGCGGTCATTCTTCCGAATCGGCTTCTTCTCCAATCCTGCGCTCCTGGGTGCCGTGCTGCTCACCTTCGCGCTTCAGGCCATGGTCACTTTCGTGCCTGCGCTCCAGCAGGTCTTCCGCACGCAAGGGCTCACACTGGAGGAGTTCCTGGTGGTCACAGCGCTTTCCTCCGTGGTCTTCATTGGGGTGGAAGCGGAGAAGCTGATCCTGAAGAAGCCACGCTAGCGAAGCACCACCACGTGCTCATTCGCTAACAGCATGCCCTCGCGTTCGATGCGCAGCACATATGCGCCCGCAGGCACATCTACTGGCAGCGCCGTGCCGGATGATGCGGTCCGGAGCTGTGCAATCCTTCGGCCCGTTGCATCCAAGAGCAAGAGTTGCTCGTTGCCCAGCAAACCACTCACGTTCAGAACGCCCGCATCCACAGGCATCGGCCAGATCAGGATTCCACGAAGCTGCACTTCCTCCACGGAAGTAGTGATCCCGTAGATGTCCTCAAAAGCTTGCGCGAATTCATTGGCCGAAGCGCATCCTGGGGCTGCGTCCCAGTTGATGCTCCAGGTCATCAGTCCGCGCAGGCTGGGGTAGGAGGCTATGCGCTGGTAGCTGCCCGGCTGCGGACCTATGCCGCGCAGGTAATCCACGGCTTGCTCGAGCACGAGCGGCGTTACGTAGCCGCCACCGGCAGCGCTGGGGCAAGCCGGCAATCCGATGGCCACTTTCTCCGGCGGCAAGGGAGCGAAGGATCCTCCGCTGGTGCTGAATCCCTGCAGCAGTGCTTCGGTCTGGCTCACGATGAAGTCGGCTGTTCCTTGTGTATAGATGCCGCCGTCGATGCCGTACATGCTGCCGCTGTTGTAGAGCTGCACCTGCAGGATGTCGAGCCGCTCGCGCAGGGCGTCGATGATGGGCAGGTAGGCACCCCAGATGCCGCCGTAGGCGCTCATGCCGCCTTGCACGTAAGCCGTCTCCGGCGCCATGGTGAGCATCATCGGCACGCCGTAGGTGACCTCGAATTGGTCGGCAATCACATGCACGGCATCGATCAATCGGACGATGCGCGCGTCGATCGGGTTCGCAATGGTGCCACCGCTGATCGCCACGGAAGCGCCTTCCAGATCGATGTCGATCCCATCGAAGCCGTAGGTGCCGATGATACCGAGCAAACTGCTTACGAATTGGTCGCGCTCTGCATCACTGTCCAGATGCACCGTGCCCGTGGCCCCACCGATGCTGATGAGCACTTTCCTGCCTTCTGCTTGGAGGGCCGACACATCGGCGATGAAGGTGGCGGGTGCCGTTTCCTGTGGCGCGAAGACCATATCATAGGTGGTGCCGGGCGCGGGCAAGGCGAAGCTCACGCACACCACGGAGTACCGCGAATCGACCTGGCTCAGTTCCAAGTAAGGCGCGTTGCCATCGTTCCAATTGTGCCAGTAGCCGATGAGGTCGGGGCCTTGCGCTGGAAGCTGGATGACAAGGCCGGTGAGGAGGATGGTGAGGGTCTTGCGCATAGTGGTCTGGTATGCGTGCAAGATGTTCAGGGCATTCTTGCGCCGGCATCTCATTTCGATGGAACCTTGTGATGCAGATGCGAATCGGGCGCTGCAATGCTCTTGATCGGACAGGCTGTTGCGCTGGCGCAACGATCTTCGCCCCGCCTCTTGCGGCCAATAGGTCGTGAAGGACTCAGCATGAGTGACGGCTACGTGAACGCGACCACCGAGGGCGGCATCGCCACGATCACCTTCCACCACCCGAAGAGCAACAGCCTTCCGGGGCACATCCTGCGCGGCATCGCCGATGCGATCACGGCTGCGGGCAAGGATGCCAGCACACGCGTGATCATCCTGCGGAGCGATGGCGACAAGGCCTTCTGCGCCGGTGCCAGCTTCGATGAGTTGGTCGCGATCGATAATGCGGAGACCGGCCTCGCCTTCTTCAGCGGCTTCGCGCACGTGATCAATGCCATCCGCACCGCGCCGGTCTTCGTGATCGGGCGCATCCACAGCCATTGTGTGGGCGGCGGTGTGGGCCTGGCCTGCGCGGTGGACATCGCCTACGCGCACAGCAGTGCCAGCGCGCGGCTCAGCGAACTCGCCGTGGGCATCGGGCCATTCGTGGTAGGCCCTGCAGTGGAGCGCAAAGTGGGCGCGGGACATTTCGGCCTGCTCAGTGCCACACCCGCCACCCGTCGCAGCGCGCAATGGTGCGAGCAGCACGGCATCTATGCCGAGGTCTTCGACGACATTGAATCGTTGGATGCACGCATCGCGGCACATGCCAAGGAATTGGCAGCCTATAGCCCCGAAGCCATGGCCGACATCAAGCAGGTGGTGTGGAAAGGCACCGAGGATTGGGATGCGCTGCTCATCGAGCGCGCCAGGATCAGCGGTCGGTTGGTTCTTTCGGACTTCACCAGGAAAGCGATTGCGAAGTT
>DAORNP010000044.1:5753-12102 GCA_035441065.1 Flavobacteriales bacterium
GAGGCAGCGAAGAGGTGAGGAGAATGCGCGGCTATAACGTTCTCCAGATCGTTGGTCTACTGTGCACCATTGCCTGCAACCCACCGAATGCTGACCAAGGCGTAGCAAGAAGCAGGTCCCCCGAGTTCCGCGCGCTCCTTGAGAAGGTCCCAATCATGACTCCGCCGATCCGATTCCTGGTGAGCGCCAACGATGGCCAGGGCGTTACGCTCACAGCTTCCGAGCAAGCTCTTCTCTCTGGTGAATCTGATGGACAGCCCGGCGAAGCCATCGGACTCCTTTCCGATACGGCCCTTGCATTTCACGTTCTCTGGTTGTTCCCTGCGGATGACATGCTTCCAATGGTGAGCACTTTTTCCAAGGACGGTGCGCTGATCAAGGCCGTATGCCTCGCAATGGGCGAGTGTCATTCAGACGCCTGCTATACCTGCCAGGAAACAGCCATGGTGGACGAGCAGCTTCGTGTTCTGACCACCGATACGGTGAAGGACTGCGCGTGTGACTCAACGCACAACCCGATTGCGGGTACGTGTCGTCGTTACGTGAAGGTTTGCGAAGGATTGATTACGGAGAAGGGAACATTCATGGCCCCTGTGCGAGACCTCGAACTATCGGTGGACTGAGTCAGGTCAAGCGCCAAATCCTCCTAACGCTCACCGCTCTGCGGCTGCGCCCCTCTGCGGCTGAACCTCAGACGGTCCCAAACCCCTACATTCGCGCGCCTTTTCCCAGGCCCTCCCATGAAAGACCTCCGCAATATCGCCATCATCGCCCACGTGGACCATGGCAAGACCACCCTGGTGGACAAGATCCTCCATCAATGCCAGCTCTTCCGCGTGAACGAGGAGGTGAAGGACCTGCTTCTGGATAACAACGACCTGGAACGCGAGCGCGGCATCACCATCCTGGCCAAGAACGTGAGCGTGCGCTACAAAGGCACCAAGATCAACATCATCGACACCCCCGGCCACAGTGATTTCGGCGGCGAGGTGGAGCGCGTGCTGAACATGGCCGATGGCGTGATCCTGCTGGTGGATGCCTTCGAGGGCCCCATGCCGCAAACGCGCTTCGTATTGGGCAAGGCCATTGAGCTCGGGCTGAAGCCGGTTGTCGTGATTAACAAGGTGGACAAGCCGAACTGCACGCCGGAAGAAGTGCATGAAGCCGTCTTCGATCTCATGTTCGCCCTCGACGCCACCGAGGACCAGCTTGATTTCCCCGCCGTGTACGGCAGCAGCAAGCAGGGGTGGATGGGCCCCGATTGGAAGACGCCCACTGAGGATGTCAGCTACCTCCTCGATGTGATCGTGAAGCATGTGCCCGCGCCGAAGCAGGTGGAAGGCACCTTGCAGATGCGCATCACCAGCCTTGATTACAGCAGCTTCCAAGGCCGCATCGCCGTGGGTCGCATCACGCGCGGCAGCATCAAGCCTGGCCAGCCCATCACGCTGATGAAGAACGATGGCACCCAGAAGAAGGGCCAGGTGAAGGAGCTGATGGTCTTCGAGGGCCTCGGCAAGGAGAAGGTGAAGCAGGAAGTGGGCTGCGGTGAGATCGTGGCCGTGATGGGACTGGAGAACTTCGACATCGGCGATACCGTGGCCGACGCTGAGAACCCCGAGGGCCTGCCCAAGTTCAAGGTGGATGAGCCGACCATGAGCATGCTCTTCACCATCAACAACTCGCCCTTCTTCGGCAAGGAGGGCCAGTTCGTGACCAGCCGCCACGTGCGAGATCGCCTGTTCAAGGAGATCGAGAAGAACCTGGCCATGCGCCTGCAGGAGACCGACAGCCCCGACCGCCTGCTGGTCTTTGGCCGTGGCATCCTGCACCTGAGCATCCTGGTGGAGACCATGCGCCGCGAGGGCTATGAGTTCCAGCTCGGCCAGCCGCAGGTGCTGTACAAGGAGGTGGATGGCGAGCGTCACGAGCCCATCGAGATGCTCACCGTCCAAGTGCCCGATCAGTTCAGCAGCCGCGTGATCGATCATGTGACACGCCGCAAGGGCGAGATCCTCAACATCGAGCAGAAGAGCGACCGCACCGTGCTGGAATTCAGCATCCCCGCGCGCGGCATCATCGGCCTGCGTAACGTGCTCCTCACCGCCACTGAGGGCGAAGCCATCATCGCGCACCGCTTCAAAGGGTACGAGCCGTTCAAGGGCCAGATCCAAGCGCCGCGCCCAGGCTGCATCGTGAGCGGTGAGATGGGCGCCGTGGTGCCCTATGCCATCGACAAGCTGCAGGACCGCGGCAAGTTCTTCGTTGACCCCGGCGAGGACATCTACGTGGGCCAGGTGATCGGTGAGAGCCCCAAGCCCGGCGAAGAGCTGGTGGTGAACGTGGTGCGCACCAAGAAGCTCACGAACATGCGTGCAAGCGGCACCGATGAGAAGCTGAACATCGCACCCGCCGTGAAGTTCTCACTGGAGGAGTGCATGGAGTACATCGCCGACGATGAATACCTCGAGGTGACGCCGAAGAGCCTTCGCATCCGCAAGATCCTGCTCGACGAGAACGAGCGGAAGCGCGCAGCGAAGAAGATGCAGGAAGCGTAGCGGTATCAGCGGCCAAGGCCGTGGATCACGAACGATTCCGTCGCCACCTCCACGGGCCGGTCAATGCTGACTTCACCGTCACCACCGACGCGCAGCACCACCGCATGCCTGCACCCCAGCGCAGCGAGTGAGTCGATGAAGGCCGGCCGCATCATGTCGCTGCTGGTCGCCGTCCAGCCCTTGCGGTGCGCCATGTAGAGCGGTGTAGGAATGGCCGCGCTGTTCACCACGATCAGGTCTTCCCGCGCGCTCACGCGATCCAGTGCTGCTTCCAATCCGAGTTGCGGCGCGAATGCCGGCGAGATCCGGAAGTCGTTCCATTGGTTCGCGAGCCCTTCGCTGATGAGCAGCGCAGCTGCTGCGATGCGTAGGCCATTTCTCGGAATCGCCGCGATGGCCACGCCCGCGAGCATGGCCATCACCGGCACGAAGGGCAGCACGTAATACGCGTGCTTCCAGAAGGCCTCGCCCGCCTTCAGCATCACTGCTGCGAAGGCGATGGAGCAGGCCAGTGCGCACCAGAGCACGGCGCTCATGCGTCGGCGGATTGCGATTGCCAAGCCCATGAGCGTCGCGGCGAAACCCGAAAAGCGCAACGCATCGAAGTAGAAATTATCCAGCGTCCGCCCCAAGTGGTCCATCAGCGAGCGGCCTCCCTCAGTCATGGACATGCCCATGAAGAAGTGCTCGTAGTCACCGAGGTCATTGAGGTAGGGCACATGCACGAAGTACCACCAGCCCACCGGCAGCAGGCCAGTGGCGATGACGAGCGTGAGCCACCATCGCCGCGATCCGCTCGTGTCATGCGAGAGGAGCATCAACGGCAGCACGGCCAGCAAGCAGCCGGATGGCAGCTTCGAGAGGGCTCCGAGCATGATGAGGACGGCCGCAAGCAATCCGTTGAGAATCGCGCGATGTCCATCGAGGCACCGGCTGGCGGCATGAAGGCCCACCAGCACCAGCGAGAGCGCGAAGACATCCGGCATCACTTTGCGGCTGTACATGAACCACAGCGAGGCGATCAGCACGAGTGCCGACCAGAACGCAGTGCGACCGTCGGCCCAGCGCTTCAGCAGCCGATGAAAAGCCCAGATGCCCAAGGTGCCGATGAGCAGCACGACAAGGCGAGCGTGCCAATGCGCGAAGCCGAAGAGCTTGGCCTGCACGGCGATCATGGCGGGTAACAGCGGGAACTCCATGCCCGTGATGCCGCTCTTCTCACCGGCCATGTCCACGCGCGGGTGCAGGAGGTCGATGTCGCCTTCGTGGAAGTTGCGCGCCACCATGAGCACGGTGGTCTGCCGCCAGTTGTGCGCGGTCTCCAAAGGCGGGTTGGTGATGCCGAAGAGCCTGATCGCCGCGAAGACGAGGAGCCAGGCGCGGATGTCACCGGCCCATTCCAACAAGCGCGATCGCATGGCGTGAACTTACGCCGGCTGCTTCACCAGGGAAGGCGCTCCGAAAAGTTCTTCCGCCAAGCGTGCATCGTGGCCGTACACATCATCGCGGAAGTGCAGACGGCCCTGCCGATCCACCCATGCCGTGAAGTAGCCGATGCTCACGGGGCGCTTTCGCTTCAGGCGCACGTATTGTTCACGGCCCAGGTGCATGGCTTCCTTCACCTTCTTCGAGGTCCAGGTACTGTCGTCGCGCAAGAGGTACTCGGCGAAGCGCTGCGGCTCGGCTAAGCGGATGCAGCCGTGGCTGAAGGCGCGGCTCTCACGGGCGAAGAAGCTTTTGCTGGGCGTATCGTGGAAGTAGATGCTGTAGCTGTTCGGGAATAGGAATTTCACGTGGCCGAGCGCGTTGCCGCTGCCGGGCTTCTGCCGGATCACGGGATTCTTGTCCGTCCCGCCGATCACCTCCATGCCTTTCTTCTTGAGGTAATTCGGGTCCTTTGCCAGTGCGGGCATGATCTCGCCGCGCACGATGCTCGGCGGCGGAGTCCATGTAGGGCTGAAGACGATGGTGCTGAGCGAGTCGCTGAAGATCACCGTGCGTGTGGCGGTGGCGCCGACGACCACGACCATGCTCCAGGCGACGGTGTCCGCCTCATGCACATGCAGCCGGAACTCCGGGATGTTCACCAACAAGAGGTCGGGTGCGTTCTGCGCGGGCACCCAGCGCAAGCGCTCCATGTTCACGAGCAAGGTGCGCGTGCGTTCGGCTGGCGTGATGTTGAGCTGCTTGATGGCGCCTTTGCCGATGATGCCATCGGGATGAAGGCCGTGCCGTTCCTGGAAGCGCATCATCGCTGAAACGAGCAAGCTGTCGTATTCCGTGCTGAATAGCAGCATGCTGTCACCGGAGGTGAGGAAGTCGCCGAGCAGCATGAGCCGTTGGCGGAGGTCGGGGATCCAATCGGTCTTATCGCCCGGTTCGATCTTCTTCTTGTCGCCGAGGCTGAGCTCGGGCCAGGCCACGTTTTGCAGCTCGTGGTAGCGCTTCAGTTCGGCCTTCAGCTTCGCGTACTGGGGGGTCAGCGGTTCCACAGGAGCGAGGTCCATGCGGCCTGCCACCAGCGAGTCGAGCAGCTTATCGTAGTTCTTCTTGCGGCGCGGGATGAACCAGTCGAGCTCGCGCAGGTCCTTGGCCACGGCGCCGCCGTACTTCTTGTCGGCGAAGCGGAAGAATTGCGCCGTGAGGGCCAGCTCAAGCGCTTGGGTGCAGCTATCGCCGACGCAGTCGCCATTCAGGCGCCCGCGCAGCAGCAGTTCATCGAGCTTGTCGCGCAAGAAGGCCAGCTCGCGGAAGGCAGTGTCGGCGCTGGTCACCAGGTTATGGAAGGCAGCGGTGCTCTGCGAGAGCGAATCACCCACGAACCAGGCGTACTGGTATCCGCGGCGCTGATAGAAGCCCATGATGCCGGCGGAGTCGGCGCGCGCCTCGGGATGCGCGGCGATGTAGCCCGCCACGGCGGCGCTGTCGAGGGTGCGCACGCTGTACGCGGCCGGGGTCTCGAACACGGCCTCGATGGCTTGGGCCTGCTCGGCGATGCCCGGAGTTGCCACTGGACCGGCACAGGAAACGAGCAGCGCGCTGGCGATTGCCGCAGGGAAAAGGCGCATGATGCGGAAGGGGTTTCGAGCGCGAAGGAAAATACCGGGCCTGGGGTGCTCAGCGCCCGTGCACGTAGAGATATCCACCGCCCGCCAGCCATTGGATCATCAATGGCATATCGGCGCGGCTCACGGCAGGGCAGCCCCAGCTGCGGCCCAGGCGGCCATGCTCCGCGATGAATTCCTCACTCACGTAATCGGCGCCGTGCATGATCACTTCGCGCGGCTGGGCCTGGCAGTTCGTGCCGGCATCCAGGCCATGCAGCAGCAGCGCTGCTCCATGCTTGGGGCTCACGATCTCGGCGCCCACACGGTAAAGGCCCTTGCTGGTGGCGTGCGAGCCGTGGCGGTTGCTGAAGCTGGTGCAGAACAGCTCGCCCGATCCCTGGCCGTGCGCCACGTAGGTAGTGAGCAGCAGTTCCTTTTTCTCCAGGTCGATGATCGAGAGGCGCTTGGCCGTGCTCGGCAAGGTCATGTCGGCGATGGCCAGCACGCGTGGTTTCGCGCCGCGGCGGGCCGCACTGCCGATTCCTTTGCCGAACGCGCTCTCGGCTACGCAGCCTTCGAGGCCGATCTCGGTGTAGAGCTCGCGGACCTCATCCACCGATGGGCCGGCCGATGGGGCAGGAGCAGGCGCCGCCGCTGGCAAGAGCCAGAGCAATGGCAACAGCAACGCCCAAATGAGCTTCATTCTTCCTTGCAGGTTCCATCTGCCCGTTGGCCGGTGCCGGG
>DAORNP010000044.1:12228-21941 GCA_035441065.1 Flavobacteriales bacterium
ATGTGAGGCTTCCTGGCCTTTGCCGGCCCACTGCTCAAAGGGCACGGTGTAGCACAGCAACTGTGCTGGGAGCAGCAAGGCTCCGAGCAGCACGACCAATGCGCCTTGGATCACCACGGGGATCAACGAGGCCTCGAAGGGAATGGCGAATGCCGGGAAGACGTAGAGCTTCAGGGTGGTGAGCAGCGATTGCTGCACGGCGTTCACGATGTAGATGCCGACGAACATGGCAGCGAGGACGATGAGCGCCTCGCGCCATCGCGACCGGTCGAAGCGCTGGTGGGCCTCGGTCCAGAGCAGGGTGACCACCATCGCATCTGGCACCCACGCGAAGAGCTCTGCGATGAGGTCATTCATCCATTTCAGGAAGCGGTACTTGCGCGGCCCCATGTCGTCGCCCATGCCTTCCCAGAACGGATCGCGCAGGCCCGAGAGGTCGAACGCGGGGTTGAACAGGGCCACCTTGATCACGATCAGCACGAGGAAGCACACGCCGAACACCGTCCAGTTGCGATGCGTGATCGCCGACCACTGCTGCTTGAATGAGGAATTGCCGAGCCCTTGTTCTCCACTGCGCCATAACCGCACTGCGAAGAGCCCCAGCCCGAGCACCATGAAGCTCCACACCGTGCCCTGCTGCTCGTCGAACATGCCGAAGTACATCGATATCTGGAAATCCGCAGCATAGGATTCAGGGATCAGTTGCAATTCCCACGCGAGCCATGCCACCATTCCACCGGCCACGAAGCCAAAGGCCAGAGCCGCGATCATGGCCAGCATGCACAGGTCGAGCATGCGGCGCGGGAAGGCCCGGTAAAGGTCGAAGGCGCGAAGCAGCGTAGTGCCGACGATCGTGGCGAACATGGTGGGAAGGTAGCCGGGCGCGGCGGTTCCGATGGCCTGGCGCTCAGAGCTGCCCGCCCTCCGCCTCCTCCAGCAGCTGCTCCTCGTGCATCCGCGTGTAGATGCCGCCCTTGGCGATGAGCTCGGTGTGCGTGCCTTCTTCCGTCACGCGCCCATGATCCAGCACCAGGATGCGATCGGCATCGCGCACGGCGCTGATGCGGTGGCTGATGATCACCGTGGTGCGGCCCTTCATCACGGCGCGCAGCTCGCGCAGGATGGCTTCTTCGGTAGCGGTGTCCACGGCACTGAGCGCATCGTCGAAGAGCAGGATGCGCGGACGGGCGATGATGGCGCGCGCGATGCTCACACGCTGCTTCTGCCCGCCGCTGAGCGTGATGCCGCGCTCACCGAGGATGGTGTCGTAGCCCTTGGGGAAGCCGAGGATGTCGTTGTGGACCTGCGCCATGCGCGCGGCTTGCACGATGCGCTCTTCGTTGTCGGCGCTTGGGTCAAGGCGGAAGCCGATGTTGTTGCGGATGCTGTCGCTGAAGAGGAACACGTCCTGCGGCACGGTGCCCAGGCTTTGCCGCAGCTTCTCGAGCTTGATGCGGCGCGCATCCACGCCATCGATGAGCACCTGTCCGCTCGTCGGATCGTGCAAGCGGCCGATCAGATCGACCAGCGTGCTCTTGCCGCTGCCGGTATGGCCCACCACGGCCAAGGTTCCTCCGGCTGGCACATGGAAGCTCACTTCGCGCAGCGCCTCGATCCCCGTATCGGGGTAAGTGAAGCTCACGTGCTTGAAGGTGATGGCGCCCTGCACCTCGGTCAACTCATCAGCCTGATCGGTGATGGTAGGCACCGTGCTCATGAACTCATCGATGCGCACCATGCTGGCGCTCGCCTGCTGGATCAATGAGGTCACCCAGCCCACCGACGCAAAGGGCCAGGTGAGCATGTTCACGTAGATCACGAACTCGGCGATGTTACCCACGCTCACACTGGGGTCGCCGTTGATCAGCTTCAGGCCGCCCACGAGGATGGTGAGCACCGTGCTCACGCCGATCAGCAGCATGATGGCGGGCATGAAGACCGCGTCCACCTTTGCCTGCTCCAAACTGCGTGTGCGGTACTCTTTAGCCGCATCGCGGAAACGATCGACCGCCATCGGCTCCTTCGCATAGGCCTTCAGCACGCGGATGCCGCTGAAGGTCTCCTGCGCCAGGGTGCTCAAGCGGCTCTGCTGCGCCTGCACGCTCGCGCTCTTGCGGTTGATCACATCGCTTACATAGTAGATGGCGATGCTCATCAGCGGGAGCGGAGCCAAGGTCCACAGCGTGAGCTCGGTGTTCACGTGGAGCATGAAGCCGATGCACATCACGAAGAGCACCACCAGGTTGATGGTGTACATGACGGCCGGCCCGAGGTACATGCGCACCTTGCCCACATCCTCGCTGATGCGGTTCATGAGGTCGCCGGTGCTGTTGCGCTTGTAGAAGGCGCGATCCAGGCGCTGATAGTGATCGAAGACATCGTTCTTCAAATCGTATTCGATCAAGCGGCTCACCACGAGTATCTGCTGGCGCATGAGGAACAGGAAGAAGCCCTTCAGCAGCGCCAACGCGAGGTAGAGCAATGCCAACAGCCCCGCCAGCCACACCAGGGTGCTGGCCATCTCCCCGCCATCGCCGAGCCGTCGCACGCGTTCCTCCAGCCCGATGCCGGTCCAGCCCACCCAGCGGGAGAGCGTATCGGGCACGGCCATGGTGCGTTCCGATGCGGGGAGCTTCAGCTGCGCGAAGCCGGTGGTGATCAGGTCGATGGCCTCGCGCACCACCTGCGGGGCGTACACCGCGAAGAGGTTGCTGAGCACGATGAAGAGGGTGCCCAGCAGCAGGTGCCAGGGGTATTTGGCGAAGTACGGGTTCAGCTTCAGCAGCGGTCGCATCGGCGCGGAGGGGAACTTTCTACTTTTGGCCGCCTTTCCAGCGATGCCCGGGTTTGCTTGGGCGCCAAAGGTAGGCGGGGCCGAAGGGCGGTGCGGGCGCGTTGACCGGTTGAACAGGGCTGGCATCGAAGTCCGGATTGCTCCCATGTCGAATCTGAATCAATCCAACGCACGCATGCCAGCAACCGCCACCAAGCCAGTCACCGAGGCACAGATCCTCGGCCGCATGGAGCAGCACGACCACGAGGAAGTCCTCTTCTGCTTCGATCGCGCCACGGGCCTCAAAGCCATCATCGCCATTCACGACACCACGCTCGGGCCTGCGCTCGGCGGCACGCGCATGTGGCCCTATGCCACCGAGGCCGAAGCCCTCAACGACGTGCTGCGCCTCAGCCGCGGCATGACCTACAAGAGCGCGCTGGCCGGTCTCGACCTCGGGGGTGGCAAGGCGGTGATCATCGGTGATGCCCGCACCCAGAAGACCGAGGCCATGTTCCGCCGTTTCGGGCAGTTCGTTGATTCGTTGAATGGCCGTTACATTACTGCTGAGGATGTGGGCATGAGCACGGCGGAGATGGTCAACATCAAGAAGGAAACGAACAGCGTTGCTGGCTTGCCTGAGGAAATGGGCGGCAGTGGCGATCCAAGCCCTGTGACCGCCTACGGCGTATTCTGCGGCATGAAGGCCGCCGCCAAACAGGCCTACGGCTCCGACAACCTCAGCGGCCGCAAGGTGAGCGTGCAAGGAGCGGGTAACGTGGGGCGCTACCTGGTGGGCCATTTGGTCTCGGAAGGCGCGCACGTCTTCCTCACCGACATCCACGACGACAAGCTCGCCGCGATCAAGGCTGAATTCCCGAGCATCACCTTGGTGAAGCCCGAGGACATCTACGACCTCGAAGTGGACATCTATGCCCCCTGCGCACTGGGAGCCACGGTGAACGACGACACCTTGAAGAAGCTGAAGTGCAGCGTGATCTGCGGCGCCGCCAACAACCAGCTCGCCGATGAAGCGATGCATGGAAAGGCCGTCATGAAGAAGGGCATCCTGTACGCCCCCGATTTCCTGGTGAACGCCGGTGGCATCATCAACTGCGCATGGGAACGCAAAGGCTACAACCGCAAGGCCGCCATGGGCCAGACCGAAGCCATCTACGACACCGCGCTGCGCATCTTCAAGGCCAGCGCTGATCTCGATATTCCTACTTACTTGGCTGCTAACCAAGCTGCGGAGCACCGTGTTTCCAGCATCCGCGAAGCGGGCCTAAGGTTCTGAGTCCCGCGCATGCTCAACAGACGATACCTCCGCATCAAGGTTTATCAGGCGCTCTACGCCTTCGGGCAGGGCGAGCATGCCAGCCCGGCGGCTCTGGAGAAGGAGCTCTATCAGGGCATCGAGCGCACACATGATCTCTACCTGGCGCTCTTGCTGGCCTTCGGTGAGCTGCGGCACGTGGCCGAGCTGCGCATGGAGGACCGCAAGAAAAAGCACCTGCCCACCGCTGACGACCTCGATCCCAGTCGACGCTTCGTGGACAACCCGATCGTGAAGGCCATTGCACAAAGCGAGCGCCTGCGCCTCGAATGCGAGAAGCGCCGCGTGAGCTGGGTGGGCCATATGGAGCTATTCACCGCATTGTTCAAGGCGGTGGAGGAGAGCGATGTTTACAAGGCTTACATGGCAGAGCCGGTCCTGTCGCAGACCAAGGACCGCGCATTCGTTGTGGAGGTCTTCAGCGAGCACATCGCCAACAGCGAGTCCATCCAGGATGTGTTCGAGAACCGCAGCATCTATTGGCTGGAGGACCTGGATCTGGCTGCAGGTCTGGTGAAGCGCATGCTGGATCAATGGCGCGAGGCCGATGGCGGCGACCAATGCCTCAATGCCCTCACGCACGATCCCGCAGAGGAGCGTGCCTTCGTGAACGAGCTTTTCCGCCAGTGCATCGCGCTCGATGCGGAGCACGAGGCACTCATCGCCGCCAAGGCCAGCAATTGGGACTCCGACCGCATCGCCTACACCGACATGATCCTGATGAAGATGGCCCTCACCGAGGCGCGCATCTTCGACCAGATCCCCGTGAAGGTCACGCTCAACGAGTACATCGAGGTGGCCAAGGCGTACAGCACACCCAAGAGCAAGGTCTTCATCAACGGCGTGCTCGATAAGCTCTTCGCTGAGATGAAGGCCGATGGCCGCATCCGCAAGGTGGGCCGTGGACTGCTGGAGACCTGATCGCCATGCGCCAAGCCTTCGCCATCATCATCTCATTGCTCATGCTGCAGGGCTGTTTCCTCACAGACAGCGGTCGCGAGGAGGTGAGCACGCGCGACATCAACTTCCCCGCGTCGGGCTATGAGAAGCTCGATGAAAAAGACTACCCGAGAATCGCCTTCGACCGCACCGAGCACGACATGGGCAAACTGCCGCAGGGCAAGCGCGTGGAGATGCGCTTCGCCTTCAAGAACACCGGTGGCAGCCCCTTGGTCATTTCCGCAGTGAACGGCTCATGCGGCTGCACCGTGGGCAAGGATTGGCCGAAAGGCCCCATCCCGCCCGGCGAGGGCGGTGAGATCACCGTGGCCTTCGATAGCGAGGGCCGCAGCGGCGTGCAGCACAAGAGCGTCACCGTGGTGAGCAATGCATTGCCCGCCAGCACCGTACTCACCGTCACCGGTGAAGTGCTCGGCCCCGAAACCAACCAGAAACCCTAAGCAAGCGAACCAATGCTCCTTTCTTCATTCCTCCTTCAAGCCGCGCCCGCAGAACCCGGTGCCAGCGGCGGCCCGCAATTCTGGATCATGATGGGCCTCATCATGGTCGTGTTCTGGTTCTTCATGATCCGTCCGCAGCAGAAGAAGGCGAAGGACGCGAAGAAGTTCCGGGAGTCCTTGCAGAAGGGGGCCAAGGTGGTCACCATCGGGGGCATCCATGGCAAGGTGGTGGAGGTGAGCGATACCACCATCCTCGTTGAAGTGGACAACAACGTGAAGCTGCGCTTCGAGAAGAGCGCCATTGCCATGGACAACACCATGCAATTGAACGAGGCCACCGCCAAGAGCTGATCCGTTGACAAGCGGATTGGGACAATCGTCGCAACTGAATCTTCCTCCGATTCGATCAATCTGATCACTGCTGATGGTGAAGGTTGGGCTTACCGGTGGCATCGGCAGCGGCAAGAGCACCGTTGCGCGCGTGTTCGAGGTGCTGGGCATTGCCATCTATCATGCGGATGAGCGTGCGCGTGCGCTGATGGCGGAGCGTGCCGATGTGCGCGATGCCCTGGTGGCGCGTTTCGGCCCGGCGATCTTCAAGGATGGCGGGCTTGACCGTGCTGGCCTTGCTTCCATCATCTTCGAGGATGAAGCTGCGCTGCAAGCGGTGAATGCCATTGTGCATCCTGCGGTTCGCGTCGATTTCGATCACTGGGCATTGCAACAGGAGGGGCCTTACGTGATCATGGAAGCCGCCCTCATGGCCGAGAACGAAGGCTGGAAGCGATTCGATCGAGTGATCACCGTGGCCTGCCCGGAACAGGAGCGCATCAAGCGGGTGATGCTCCGCGATGCGGTTAGCGAGGAGCAGGTCCGTGCGCGCATGCAGCACCAGGCAACCGACGAGGCCCGAGCGGCCATTGCGCACTTCGTGATCCGCAACAACGGAAGCGAGCTCGTTATCCCGCAAGTGCTGGCCATCGATGCCGAACTCAGGCGATTGCAGCCATGATGCCCGCAGAGCGCCCGCTGCCTTTGTCCATGGTGACGCTCGTGTTCGGCGCGCTCAGCATACCGCTAGCATTCGCCGGACATCTCTGCTCACTCGCTTTGGTGCTGGGTGTTTATGCCCTCGCCTTCGGCTGGTGGGGCCAACGGCGCGCTGCGAAGCATGTGTTGCGCTACACGCCAACAAGCGTGAAGCGCTCACGTCAAGGCCTGCGCTTGGGCATCATCGGAACGGCCTGCGCCCTCGTGATGTGGGCGCTTTGGGCGTCGAACGTCCTGTTGGGTTAGGCGCGCTTGGCCAGCTGCTCGGGCATCACGCCGCGCAGCACGGCATCCGAACCGAATTCGAGGATCATCCGCTTGAGCAGCTCAGCCGTTGCCTCGGCATCGGCCAGCGCACGGTGCGCTTTCGGGAAGGTGATGCCCAAATGGCGGCAGAGGCTTGTGAGGTTGTAGTGCTCGAGCGCCGGCATCAGCCTGCGGCCCACACGTTCGGTGCAGATGGTGGTGCGCTCGAAGGGCAGGCCCGTGCGGGCGAATTCATGCCGTAGCGCGGTCATGTCGAAGCGCACGTTATGCGCAACGACGATGCGGTCCTGCGTGAGGGTTGCCAAGGTGCTGGCGATCTCGTGGAAGCAAGGCGCATCCCGCAGCAAACCATCGTCGATGCCGGTGAGCTTGCGCGTGAACCAAGGCACGCGTTCGCGCGGCTGCACCAGGCTGTCCCAACGGAGCCGCTCACGGCTGCCGTCGAGCGCGATCACCGCCACCTCCATCACCCGTCCGCGCGTAGGGTCACCTTCCGTGACCTCCACATCGATCACCGCATAATGCTGCCGTTGCATGGCGGCCTCATACGCCGGAGCAGCGGGCGGGGTTGCTGAAAGGGCAAAAGTTGCGGGCATCGCGGTGGGGTGACAAAGATGATCGTTCAGCTGGATCCGTTGAAGGTCGCTTCCGGATCTGGTAGCACTGATTGCATCCCGCTGGTTCGGTTAGCTTGCGCACCACAAAAACACGACCCCATGCTCCGTTCCATCGCACTTTCCGCACTCCTTGCCCTTGTATCGCCCGCGTTCGCCCAATTCGGAGCGGCTCCGATGCGGACCATCCTGAAGAAAGGAGACTTCTCCGCCTTGAAGGACGAGTCGAACGTGCTCCTCACCTACAGCTACGACAAGATGATCGTGGGCAAGTTCACCGAAGAGGACTATGTGTCGAAGAAGCGGAAGGAGCATAACGACAAGGAGTCCGGGAAGGGTGATCGCTGGGCTGAGAAGTGGGTCGCTGCCCGTGCCGATGTGTATGAGCCCAAGTTCGAGGAGCTGCTCAATGAGCGCTTCGCGAAAGGGAAAGCTGCCCTGAAAGCGGGAAAGGATTTCTCCGATGCGAAGTACATGCTCAAGGTCCACACGACCGACACCGAGCCTGGCTACAACGTGGGTATTTCGCGCATGCCCGGCTACATCACGGCCACCATCACCCTGCACGAAACGGCCTCCCCTGATGTCGTGCTGGCCGAGGTGGAGATCCAGCGTGCGCCCGCACAGGATGCCATGGGCTTCGATTTCGATGCCAGCGGCCGGATCGGTGAGGGGTACGCCAAAATGGGCAAGGAACTCGGCGCTTGGCTCACCAAGTCGGACTGGGGGCGCAAACGGTAGCCTTCGTCAGCGTTTCCGCAACGCGCGAAGGATCGGATAGCTGATGGCCACGCCTAAGCCGCCCGCCATCAGGGCCAGCAGCACGGCACCCACGGCATACTGCATCACATGCGCGTGTATGCCGGCCAAGGAGAGTTCGTCGAAGCTATCGGGCATGTATGCATCGGCGCCTGCGAAAGGCGCACCCATGCGATAGCTCGCATACAGGATCAGCGGGATCATGGGTGGCAGGCTGATGTTGGCCGCAGCTACGAAGAGCACGCGGTTGAGACGCAGCGCATAGGCCAGCGGAATGCCCACGAGCAGTTGAAGGCCCCAGATGGGCACGATGCCCATGAAGAAACCGAATCCGATGGCACAGGCCTTCCGCAAGGAGCTCTCTTCGGGGTGGATGGCCTCGGCCTTGATCACGCGCCATAGGCCTCCTTGCAGGAGCAGCCGCTTGGGCCAGTACCACATCAACGCGCAGGTCACCAGCCAGGTGTTGAGCACGCTGATGCGCGAGAAATCGAGGAAGGGCTTGAAGTGCGATACGCGCTCGGGGAAATCGTAGCGCACACGCACGGGTACCTGCGCGAAAGGCGTTCCGCTCCAGGCCATCTTAACGATGGCCTCCACTTCGAAGCCGAATCGGTCGGTGAGCCATCGCTTGCCTTCGAGCGGCATCAAGGGCCAGCCCCGGAAACCAGTTTGCGTATCGCGCAGGGTGATGCCCGTTTCGACCTTGAACCAGAAATTGCTGAAGCGGTTGCCGAAGGAGCTCCGGCCGGGAACGCTCGCCTGGTCCATGTTGCGTACGCCCATGACCATGGCATCGGGCTTCGCCATGATCGCCTGCGCCACAGCGGGGATATCGGCAGGGTCGTGCTGGCCATCGGTGTCGATGGTGATGGCATGCGTGAAGCCCAGCGCGCGCGCGCGCTCGAAGCCTTTACGCAGCGCATGGCCTTTGCCACGGTTGGGCGTCACGCTCACCACATCGATGCCCTGCTCGGCACTCAGGATCGCCGCGCTGTTGTCCGTGCTGCCATCATCCACTACGATCATGGTGCCCGGTGCATGCGCCCGCACGCCCGCGAGTACCGTTGCCAGCGTACCCGCATTGTTGTAGGTGGCCATCACCACGGCGATCCTCGGCTCCATGGTGCTCGGTCTGTTCAGCCTGCAGGAACCAGTTCGGCGCTCACCTTCACGGCAATGGCGCCGTAGGTCGTGATCTGTGCCTCGGCGCGCACTCCGCCTTCGATGGGCTGCACGCTGGCGGTCACCAGCATTTCGCCGGCGGTCGAGGGTTCAACAGGGATGAGGAACTTGAGCGCCCGGGCACGCGCGATCCGATGCTCTGCGCCCAGCAGCGCGCTGCAGATGCGCACCGTGAGATCCACCAGGCAAACGCCGGGCACCACGGGTCGGCCGGGGAAGTGCCCCGCAAGGATGGCGTGGTCGGCGTTGATGCGCACTGTGGCGGATCCGCTCGCACCCGGTGCGGGCAGAGCATCAATGGTGAAGAGCGAACGGTGGTCGGTGTTGTT
>DAORNP010000044.1:21987-24143 GCA_035441065.1 Flavobacteriales bacterium
GTTGAGCCTGGCTTCGCGGAATCGGGTGATGGTGAGGTCGCCGTTGGGACGGATCATGCGCATTTCGGCGAGCATCAGTGTCTCAATGGGGAATCGCAATTGGATGCGGTCCACCTTGCTCTTCATGGCGGCCTGGTCAGGCTTGAGTTCAACGAGCAGGTCGCTGGCATCACGGAAGAACTGCACGGGCATGCCGCCTTCGCCATAGGCCTTGCCCGTGAGCAGATTGCCAATGAGGCGCTGAATGCCAAGGAAGACCTGCTTGTCGCGCGCGGTCACCGGTCGCTCGGCGCCGCGCTCGCTGATGCGCACCTTGCCGTTCACCACCACCGCCTTCATGGCCTCGGGCGCATGCACGGCCCACAGCAATTTGTCGGGCGCCTCAAAAGCGAATCGGCCATCGCTCATGATGGGCTGCGCGAATCCCTTGATCCGTTTCTCTTGCGTGAATGCCGATTGCACGCGTGCGTCTGGGCGTGCCTGTTCGCGCAAGCGGAGCACGATCGGGTCTTCGGCTGCGAGCGGCACCGGGGCGTTCTGAGCAGAACAATGCACCGCGAGCGGAAGGAGCAAGGGAGCGATGAATTGCCTGAGCATGAGCGTGGAGCGATCGAGCTTCACCAACTTCCTGCCAAGTTGCTTCGCCTCCTCGATGATCGATGCCGTCAGCTCCTGCACGCCGTTCGCATGATCGTGCATGAGCACGATGGTCGCGTGCTTCACGCCGGGCAGTACCCGCGCCACCAGTGATCGCGGCTCTTTGCGCGCCGTATCGAAGCTGCGCAGGTCCCATGCTACCGGAATGAGGCCGCTGGCGCTCATGGCGCGCGCCGTGGCCGGACTGGTTACACCGAAGGGCGGTCGCATGAGCGACGGTTGCACACCGGTGGTGCGCGCGATGGCGCTGGCGCATTCCGTGATCTCGCGCAATGCGCGCCGCTCGTTCATGAAGCCCCAATGCCAGGCGTGCCGTTGCGTATGCACGCCGATGGCATGCCCTTCCTCCACAATGCGCTTGGCAAGCGCAGGAGCACGCTCCACCCGCTCACCGATGCAGAAGAAGGTGGCCTGCACCTGCTCGCGCTTCAAAAGGTCGAGCAGTGCGGGCGTGTGCTCAGGCACTGGGCCGTCATCGTAGGTGAGCGCAATCGTCCCGGGCTTCGCCGAGGTGGCGTGCCTGATGAAGAAACCCGCCCCGGGCGTGGCGCTTCCCCAGGCCAGCAAGGCGAGATGCGATGCGAGCGTGACCGCCAAGGGCCAAACGGACCACCAGCCGAGCAGAAGGCCCGCCATCGCGACGGCGTGCAGCATCGCGAAGGGCCAGAAGGTGCGCGCGTGGGTCAGCATGGGCTGATCAACAGGTCGGTGAGGCTGCTCTCCGATGAGCCGATGCGCATCGGTTGGGTGAAACCAGCGGCAATGGCATCGCCGAGTTGCTGCGCGATGAGCGAGCCATGGAGAGCCAGATTCGTGTGGCGCATCATGCGCGCGCTGTCCGTATCAGTGGCCCAGGTGATGCGGGCGACAGCATTTCCGTTGTCAATGCCCGAGAGCATGAATGCCTCTCCGCCGGCACCGACGTTGATCGCTGGATCCAACGCGCCAGCGATGCGTTCGAGCAGTGCCGTGCGCTCGTCGAGGGCGATCACGAGGATGTTCCACTCGGGCTTCTCGTGCAGCATGAGCTCCGCTTCCACCAAGGCGGCATGGAAGCCATCGAGGCCCTGCGCATGCGTGATGTTGGGCCCATCGCAACGGAGCATCAGCGCGATCTGGCCGGCCATGGTGTTGTGCGTGGAGCGCATGAAGGGCAGCGGCGATAGCAAGGCGCCGTTCGCGTCGTGCATATCGGCGAGGAAGCGCTCGGTATCGTCCAGGCAGCCGAGCGCGGTGCTGGCGATGATGGCATCGGGGCGCTCGATGCCGGCGCGGTGCAGCGCTTCCACGTGGAGCGCCCGCGCGACCTGTCGTTTGAGCTGCTGCTGGATGGCACCGGCGCGGCCGGCGGCGAGAAGAAGGAGGTGGAAAAGGAGTTGGAGAAACTGTATAAGGCGGTGGGCTTCAATGGCAAAATCCATAGGCCCAATAAGCTGATTGTCGTTTGGGGCAAGTTTTTGTTTCAGGGGGTGGTGAAATCGGTGGATGTCACTTACACC
>DAORNP010000044.1:24215-24536 GCA_035441065.1 Flavobacteriales bacterium
GACCCAGGTGCTGGAGTCGGACCGGCATACCGCCGACCTCACCCACCTGCGCACGGTACATGCGGGCGAGCGGCTCGACAACTTAGCCCATGCCATCTACGAGACCAACGACTACCTGCTTCAGTTGGCTCAAGCCAATGGGCTAACCTCTTTCCGGAACCTGACCGAAGGGACGGAGCTGTTTTTTCCGCCCATAGAAAAATAACGCCATGACGAACCCCCTCAATCAAAGTCAGCTTGTAGTGCCCGGCACGGAGTCGGTAGACCTGATGACCACCTTGGTGAAGGTCAATGGCCGGCCCCTGCCCGATGTGGCGGCGG
>DAORNP010000045.1:0-7137 GCA_035441065.1 Flavobacteriales bacterium
ATGCCGTTCACGCCCGGCTCGTAGCCGGCGTTCACCGCGCGGATGCCGGCGCCCAAGGCCGTGGGGCTGTTCTTCGCGATGGCTGCAGCGAGCTCGTTACACTTGGCGAGCAGCTGGTCCTGGGGCACCACGTGGTTCACCAGCCCCCATTGCAGGGCCTCATCGGCTTTGATCATCCCCGCACCGCCGAGGAAGATCATCTCCATGGCCTTGCCCTTGCCCACGAGACGCGCCAGGCGTTGTGTGCCGCCGTAGCCGGGGATCACGCCCAGGCCTACCTCGGGCAAACCCAGCTTGGCGTTGTCGCTGGCCACGCGGAAGTGGCAGCTCATGGCGAGCTCCAATCCGCCGCCTAATGCGAAGCCGTTCACGGCGGCGATCACCGGTTTGTTGAGGCGCTCCACATGGTTGAAGAGCTTGTGGTGCCCGTCGGCGCTCAAGGCCTTGCCTTCCTCCACGCTGAAGTGCGCGAATTCCTTGATGTCGGCGCCGGCCACGAATGCCTTGGCACCGCTGCCGGTGATGATGAGCACACGGATGCTCTTGTCGGCCTCGGCCTCGCTCAGCGCTCGGTCGAGCTCGTCGATGGTGGCGCGGTTCAGCGCGTTGAGCTGATCGGGGCGGTTGATGGTGATGGTGCGGATGCCATCGGCATCGGACACCAGGAGATTGTTGTAGGACATCGGTCAAATGTATTTCGCGCGGAGAAAGCAAAGTCTCGCACGAAGCCACGGAGGCACCAAGGAGATGCTTGGGTCTCTTCGTGCCTTCGTGTGAAATGCTCTGCCCTTTCAGCGTGAGTCGCGTAGAGGCAACGAGACGATGAAGGTCGTCCCTTCGCCCTCGGCACTCTCGAAGCGAACGGTTCCGCCAGCCTGCTCCACCATGCGCTTCACCATGGCGAGGCCCAGGCCCATGCCGCTGCTCTTGGTGGTGAAGCTCGGCGTGAAGATGCGCTCGCGCGCTTCCGCCGGGATGCCCGCCCCATTGTCGCGCACTTCGACCCGCGCCCGTGATCCCTCACGACGCGCGACAACGTCGATGCGCCCTTGGTGAGCCTCTGGCATCGCCTGCACGGCGTTCTTCAGCAGGTTGTTCAGCACCCGCAGCATGTGCTCGCGATCGGCCAGGACGGGCAGGGGTCCTTCCTCCTCATGCGTGATGGTGATGCCCGGCGATGCGTGGAAGACATCCACTGCGGCGCGCACCACTTCGCAGAGGTCAAGGTGCGTCGGCGTCGCCGCAGGCATCTGCGCGAATTGCGAGAACGCGCTGGCCACGCCATTGAGCGTGTCGATCTGCTCCACCATGCTCTTGGTGAAGCGGTCGAGGCGCTCCTTTGCGTCGGGGGCCTTTGCATCGAAGGTGTACTGGAAGTGCTGGATGCCGAGCTTCATCGGCGTGAGCGGGTTCTTCACCTCGTGGGCCACCTGCCGGGCCATCTCGCGCCAAGCGGTCTCGCGCTCGCTGCGCGCCAAGCGCTCGGCGCTCAGGCGCAGTTCCTCCACCTTCTGGTTGTATACGGCCACCAGCTCGCCCACCTCATCCTTGCCTCGGTATTGCAGCGGCTGGTTGCTGCGGTCGAGCGCCATGCCTGCGAGCGAGCGTTTCAATAGATCGAGCGGCCGCGTGGTCCAGTTGCTGATGAATACGGCGAGCAGCACGCTCAGCGCAAAGAGCAGCACGAAGAGGTTCACCACCGCCACCAGCAGTTGCGAGCGCTCCTCGCCCTGACGCGCCTGATCGGAGAAGCTGGGCAGCGCCACATAGCCGATCGGTGCGCCCTTGCTGTCTGGCAGCGGGACGTATGCGCTGCGGTAGGCCGCGGTGCCCACGCGTTCTTCATGCACGAATGCGGTGCCGCCCTGTAGAGCGAGAGCGGCAAAGGCAGCGTGATCCATGCGCGGGCCGAGCAATCCCGCGGAGAACATCTGCGGACGCGATGAGGCGAGCAGCCGACCGTCGGGCGCGTGCAGCGTGAGGTCGGTGAGGTAGTTATTGCCCACTTGGCCCAGCACGATGTCGAGGTAGCCGGCGTAGGTGGGCTGATCGATGCGCTCATCGCCGAAGCGCCGCTGCAGCTCCTGCACCACGGCGCGCGCCTTCTCCAGGATGGCGCCTTCTTCGCGTGCCTCGAACTGCCGTGTGAGCAGCTGCTGAGAGCCGATGCCGAACACCACCATGCCGATGATGGCGAAGAGCACGAGCGCCGCGCGCAATTTGGTGCCGATGCCCAGAGCGGGCCATCCGCCGGTGGTGAGCGCATGCGCCGCGAGCGCCAGCAGCAGCAGGATGCCATAGAGCGAGAAGAGGTAGCTGAAGGTGGTGGCCTTGTCGATCAATCCGCGCTGTGGCAAACCGAGAAGCATAGTGGCGGTGCCGCCCACGTTGCGCGCGATGAACTCGTAGCCGTCGCGCGCAATCCATTCCTCCTCGCCGTGGATCTGTTCCATGCGCTGGGGATGCGCCACTTCGCCGCGCTGCTCCATCAGCAAACCGTTCACGTAGCGTGCTTGCGCATACCGCTCGGTGCGTCGCATCAGGTCGTTGTTGCCGGCGAGCAGCAGGTCGGGGAAGCCGATCCCCTGCATCAATGAGCGCGGCTGCAGTTCGATGATCAGCTCTGCTGGCGTCGCGTTATCGGTGGGCATGATGGCGAGCCTGCCGTGGTAGAGCAGTTCACCGCCAACGCGCTCCTCGAGGAAGAGGTCGGGCATATCGGCCACGCCGCGCGGCAAAGCGAACGTATCGGGACTAAGGCTCGGCCCAGCGCTATTGCGAGTGGCGCAGCGCAGCTCGCCCAATGGATCGTAGCCGAAGAAGCGCAGGTCATAGCGCTCCCAGTAACCGCTGAAGTAAGGAATGCGCACGATGCGCTCCAGTTCGCCAGGATCGCAGTATCCGCCGCTGGTAAGCAAACGGTAGAGTGCTGCATCACGCCGGATGCGGGGCGCCTTTTCGGCGAAGAGCTGTTCCAGCACGGGGTCTTCCCGGAGGGCCAGCCGATCGGCGAGCACGGCACGCTCCTGACGCTCACGCTCACTCATCTGCGTGGTGATGATATGCGCTCCAGTTGCTGCCAAGCAGCCCACGAGCAGGGTGCCTTGCGCGAACCCGAATGAGTGCTTCACCCCCCATGCGATGAGCGCCAGCACCGGCAGAGGCCACAGCCAGGCAGCGGGATCGTTCAGCCCGAAGGGCACGTAGGCCAGTAGGATCATGAGCGGTGCACCGGGGAGCATGATAAAGACCCATCGGTGCGGCGGTCCGATGTCCCGGAGGTGGTTCAGCACAGCCAATGCCGTCAAGCACCACGCGCCGAAGTGCAGGGCGGTGGCGAGCAGGGCTGCCGCACCATTCGGCCCGATGCTCTGGATATGGTAGAGGTCGAGGTCGATGGTGCTGTTGCGCACCAAGCTTGTGATGAGTGCCGACACCCATGCGGCATAGGAGAGGACCATGGCCATGAGCACCGATGCGCGGGGCGTGCTGTTGGTGGTTTCATTCGAGCGTGACGCATGAAGGGCAAAGGCTCCGATGATGAGCAGCAGGACGGAGTTGATCAGCAGGTCGCCGAGCGAGGCGAACAGGGGCGATGCGGCCACAGCTGGATCGAATAAAGGCCAACGGTCGAAGGGTGCGGTGTGCCCTGCGGAAAGCGTTGCCCAGCGAGCGCCAATGATGACCAGGATGAACAGGGCAAGGGACGGACCTGCACCTGTTCGCACGGACAAGCGCGCGCAGATCATCCACAAAGCGGCGATAAGCAGGGCGGCGCCCAAGGCAATCATGGCCCCTCGCCACCAAAGCCATTCGCCAAGCTCCATGGCGCCTTCGCGCCAAGAGACGAGGAGGAGGTCGCGGCCATGGCTGTCACCGACGGCCTTGCCTCCCTGAGCACCTTCTGCAGCAACTAATCCGTGAGGCGCCAAGAGCGAAGGGTGGAAGCCCTCGCGCAGGTACTGGTTCCTGACGGGAGGCGATTGCCAAACGGGTCGAGTACCCTTCACGCGCAGGTCTCCGATGATGACCTCGCTGTTCAACCGGTGCTCCTTATCCAATCGCATACGGGGGCCATCCCCCGACCAAGCCGCGACACTGTCGCCGACGAGCACGATGTAGGTGGTGCCGGTGCGCTGCCGTTCACGCTCGAGATTGGCGCTGCTGAGCTGCAGCCATCGCCGTGCTCCATTCCCCGCGATCAGCCGGGCATGCTCTTCGGTGCTTCGGTCGAGTTCGGCTTGCGCTGAGGCCAATCGTCTGTCCAGATGAGCGGCTGCTTTTTCCAATCGCGCCTCGGGGTCCGGCTCATCGATCAGCAGCGCAGTCACCATGCACAGGGTGCCCAGCAGCAGGAGTAGCAGAGGACGGGACATGAATCGCTGGCCCCAAGGGCTGCGCCAAAGTACGCGGAGGGTGAATGAGGGCCTGTTGCTACTGAGTTCATTGAAGCCCAGTGGCCTACGACGGGCGGGCGCAGAAATCCGACGAACGAACCCAACCCCGGATTCTGCGTAGAACGGCCCCGGCCCACCACTCATGGGTCGAACTGAACTTACTGGGATGAAAAAGGCACTGTTCACGGTGCTTGCTGTATTCCTTGCTGGAATAGTGCAGGCACAGACCGGGACCGAGTTCTGGATGGCTCCTCCGGACATCACGCTGCGGCACAACATGCCCGGTGATGAGCCCATCTTCCTCAATGTCACCACTGGTAACGCAGCAGCGACCGTCACGGTCTCGCAGCCGGCCAATGCCGCGTTCAATGGGGGCTCCCCCATCGTGCTCAATATCCCCGCGAACTCTGCGGTGCGGCACAACCTCACGCCGCTGAAGGCGCAATTGGAGACGCGTCCCACCAACGCCATCCTGAACACGGGCCTGCGCATCCAGTCAACGTCCAACATCACCTGCTACTACGAGCCCAGCAATACCAACAACCCCGATATCATGGCGCTGAAAGGCGCCAACGGCTTGGGCACCGAGTTCTACATCCCGCTGCACAAGCACGCCCCCTTCTACAACCACAGCTTCGTGCCGAACAATGCGGACCTGGCCTTCGCCTCGTTCGACATCGTGGCCACGCAGAACAACACCACGGTGCTGATCTACAGCCCGGTTGCGGTTGACGGCCATCCGGCGCTGACGCCATGGACGGTGACGCTGAATGCAGGACAGACCTACTCCACGGCGAACACGGTGCCCGCTACCCACACCGATCCGATGACGCACCCCTCGGGTGCGGTCGTGCTTTCGGACAAGCCCATCGCGGTCTCCATCAAGGACGACTCGAACCACAACCCATCGGGCGGGTGCTATGACCTGATGCTCGATCAGATCGTGCCGGTGAACATCCTGGGCACCGAGTACGTGGCGGTGAAGGGCGCGCTGAACAACAACGGCGACGAGTCGCTCTTCGTGATGGCTGTGCAGAACAACACACAGGTCTTCATTGATGGCAGCCCCACGCCGGTGGCCACGCTCTTCGCGGGTCAGTACTACCGCCACGACATGGATTACCTGGCGGGCGCGGCCAACAACGCCACCCTGGTCACCGGCTCGAAGCCGCTGTATGCCATCCATGTAACCGGATTCGGCTGCGAACAAGGCATGGCCATCTTGCCGCCGCTCAATTGCGCGGGCAGTACGCAGCTCAGCTTCACGCGATCCACGACGGAATCGTTCTTCTTGAACCTGCTGGTTCGCAACGGCTCGCAGAACAACTTCGTGGTGACAGGACCCGGTACGGCAACGATACCGGGTTCTGCTTTCCAAGCGGTGCCGGGAACAGGTGGCGAATGGATGGCCGCGCGCATCCAGTACAACACCACGCAGGTGCCGGTGAACCAGGCCTTCATCGTGACCAACACCACGGATGTGTTCTCGCTCGCCATCATCAATGGCGGCGCCTCTTCGGGTTGCCGCTACGGTTTCTTCTCGGAGTTCGCGGGTGAGATACTTGTTGATGCTGGGGCCGATCAGACACGATGCGCCGGCGAGAACGTCACCCTGAATGGCTCTGTTTCCGGCGGAAGCACCACGGGCATCTGGACCACCAGCGGCAGCGGCACATTCACGCCCAGCGCTACTTCGCTTGCTGCGACTTATGAGCCCAGCATTGCCGACCTCGCCATTGGTAGCGTGACCTTGACGTTGACCTCCACCGGTCCTTGCACGCCTGCCAGCGATGCGATGGTGGTCACCTTCAGCCCGCAACCGATCCCCAATGCAGGCCCCGATCAGAATGTCTGCCGCAACAATCCGGTGGTGCAGCTCGCAGGCGGCGTGCTCAATGCGGTGGGTGGCGTCTGGACCGCGAGCAGCGGCACCTTCCTGCCCAGCAACAGCAACCTGAATGCGACCTATACGCCGAGCGCTGCAGTGCTGACGGCGGGGCAAGTGTGGATCCGATTGACTTCGGGGTTTGCTCTGCTGTTGCGGACAGCATGCTCGTCACCTTCACGCCGGCACCCACGGTGAACGCAGGGGCGGACCAAACGCTCTGCGCGAACAATGCGGTGGCAACGCTGAATGGCGCATTCTCCATTGCGACGGGAGGCATCTGGAGCGGCGGCAATGGCTCCTTCGACCCGAGCACCACGAACATGAGCGCGACCTACACGCCCACGGCGGCGGAGATCGCTACGGGCTCTGTGACACTCACACTCACCACTACCGGCAACGGCAATTGCCTTGCGGTGAATGACCAGGTGGTGCTCTCCTACACGGCAGCGCCTACCGCGAATGCTGGCGCGAACAGCTCTGCCTGCGCGAACAATGCAGTGATCGCCCTGAATGGCAGCGTGACCGGTGCTACGGGCGGCATCTGGAGCAGCGGGCACCTTGACGCTCACGCTCACCACCACCGGCAATGGCAACTGCTTGCCCGTAACGAGCAACCGCGTGATCACCTTCACGCCAGCGCCCATCGTGAGCGCCGGGATGAATGGCACTGTATGCGCCAATGCATCAACCATCAGCTTGAATGGAAGCGTGACCGGAGCCACCGGCGGCATTTGGAGCGGTGGCACGGGCACCTTCGCTCCGAACAATACAACGCTCAACGCGACCTATGCACCGACGGCGGCAGAGATTGCAGCAGGTAGCGTCACGCTCACGCTGACCTCCGTAGGCAAT
>DAORNP010000045.1:7312-9918 GCA_035441065.1 Flavobacteriales bacterium
CACCACGAACATGAGCGCGACCTACACGCCCACAGCGGCGGAGATCGCTTCTGGCTCGGTGACGCTCACGCTTACCACCACCGGCAACGGCAGCTGCCTGGCGGCGGCGGATCAGATGGTGATCTCCTTCACCGCTTCGCCCACCGCGAATGCCGGCGGTAACGCAACGGTGTGCGCGAACAATGCCGCGCTGGACCTGAACGGTTCGGTGAGCATCGCTGCGGGCGGCATCTGGAGCGGAGGCAGCGGGTCCTTCTCCCCGAACAACGCCACGCTCAATGCCAGCTACACGCCTTCGGCTGCCGAGATCGCGGCGGGCACGGTGACGCTCACGCTCACCACCACGGGCAACGGCAATTGCATCGCGGCCACGGGCAGCAAAGTGATCAGCATCACGCCAGCTCCGGTGGTATCGGCTGGCACCAGTGCGACGGTATGCGCCAACAACGCGTCCATTGCACTGAACGGAAGCGTAACGGGTGCGACCGGCGGCATCTGGAGCGGCGGCGCAGGCGGCTACTCGCCGAACAACACCACCTTGAATGCGAGCTACACGCCAACAGCAGCCGAGATTGCTGCGGGCTCGCTCACGCTCACCCTCACGAGCACCGGCAACGGCCTATGCAACGCAGTGGGCAGCAACGTCACCTACGCCTTCTCACCTGCACCCACGGTGAATGCAGGAGTGGACCGCGTGCTCTGCAGCAACAACGCAGCAGTGAGCTTGAACGGCAGCTTCACGGTGTCAACGGGCGGCATCTGGAGCGGTGGCGCGGGCACCTTCGATCCGAGCACCACGAACATGAACGCCACCTACACGCCCACGGCGGCGGAGATCGCCAACGGCGCAGTGACGCTCACGCTCACCACTACGGGCAATGGCAATTGCATCGCGGTGAGCGATGCCATGCTGCTCACCTTCACGCCTTCGCCAACCGCGAATGCTGGGGCCAACGGCACGGTATGCGCGAACAACGCGAGCATCGCCCTCAACGGCAGCGTGACGCTCGCCACCGGCGGCATCTGGAGCGGCGGCACGGGGTCCTTCAGTCCCTCGAACACCGCGCTGAACACGATATACACGCCCACCGCAGCGGAGATCGCCAATGGATCGGTGACGTTGACCCTCACCACTACGGGCAATGGCACCTGCAACCCGGCCACCAGCAGCCGCACCATCAGCTTCTCGCCAGCACCTATCGTAAGCGCGGGCGCTAACGGCAGTGTTTGCGCGAACAATGCGGCGATCGTGTTGAACGGATCCGTAACCGGCGCAACGGGGGGGATCTGGAGCGGCGGAGCTGGCAGCTACTCGCCGAGCAACACTGCGCTGAACGCGACCTACACGCCGACTGCTGCAGAGCGCGCTGCTGGCACCGTGACGCTCACATTGACATCCACAGGCAATGGCCTTTGCAATCCAGTGGCTGCCCAGGTGACCTACGCCATCACGGTGTCGCCCACGGCCAATGCAGGCGCCGATCAGAGCCTCTGCTCGAACAATGCCACGGCCACTTTGCTCGGCAGCTTCACCACCGCGACTGGCGGGATCTGGAGCGGCGGCGCAGGCACTTTCAGCCCGAGCGCGACGAACATGAGCGCCACTTACACGCCTACCACGGCGGAGATCGCAACAGGCAACGTGACGCTCGTGCTCACCACCACGGGCAATGGCAATTGCGCGGCTGTGAGCGATGATGTCGTGCTCTCGTTCACGCCATCACCCACGTCGAATGCAGGCCCTGATGTGACGCGCTGCGCGAACAATGCGAGCGTTGCGCTCGGCGGATCGGTCGCCACTGCATCGGGCGGCGTATGGAGCGGCGGCGCGGGTTCATTCATCCCGAACAACACCGCGCTGAACGCCACCTACACGCCTACGACTGGCGAGATCGCTGCGGGCATCGTGACCCTTACGCTAACCACCACGGGCAACGGCAATTGCGTATCCGTGAGCGACGATAAGGTGATCAATTACACGCCTGCGCCTGTGGTGAATGCCGGAGCGAACGGAACGGTCTGCGCGAACAATGCGGCAATCGCCCTGAATGGATCCGTGACTGGGGCGACAGGCGGCATCTGGAGCGGTGGCGCAGGCAGCTTCTCGCCGAACAATACAGCGCTGAACGCCACGTACACGCCGACGGCAGCCGAACGCGCCGCTGGCACGGTGACGCTCACGCTCACTTCCACCGGCAATGGCTTGTGCAATGCTGTAAGCGACCAAGTGACCTTCACCATCACGCCTGCGCCTACGGTGAACGCCGGTGCCGATCAGACGCTCTGCTCGAACAACGCCACGGTGATGCTGAACGGCGCTTTCTCGGTGGCCACTGGCGTGATCTGGAGCGGCGGTGCTGGCACCTTCAGCCCCAGCGCGAACAACGTGAACGCGACCTACACACCCACCGCTGCTGAGATCGCCAACGGCTCGGTGACGCTCACGCTCACCACCTCGGGCAACGGCCAGTGCAATGCGGTAAGCGATGAGATGGTGATCACGTTCACCCCTTCGCCCACGGCCAATGCGGGCGGCGCCATTTCTGTTTGCTCCAACAATCCCACGGTGGCGCTCAACGGCAGCGTCACTATCGCAACAGGCGGTA
>DAORNP010000045.1:9998-12740 GCA_035441065.1 Flavobacteriales bacterium
CATCCTCAACCTCACGCTCACCACCATAGGCAACGGCAATTGCGTGGCCGCGATCGGCAACGTCGCCATCACCTTCACGCCATCGCCCATCGTGAACGCGGGCGTTGATGGCAGCGTGTGCGCGAACAACGCGGCGATCAACTTGAACGGTGCTGTGAGCGGCGCTACTGGTGCCATCTGGAGCGGGGGGGCGGGGAGCCATGCGCCGAACAACACCACGCTCAATGCGATCTACACGCCCACTGTTGCTGAGCGCAACGCGGGCAGCGTGACCCTTACGCTCACCTCGGCCGGCAATGGCAGCTGCAATGCAGTAAGTGATCAGGTTCTCTGGACGATTACGCCCGCACCAACGGCGAATGCGGGACCAGACCAAGTACTCTGCTCGAATAATCCGATGGCCACGCTGGGGGGAAGCGTGACCGTTGCCTCGGGCGGGACCTGGAGCGGTGGCGCAGGCAGCTTCTCGCCGAGCGCGAACAACCTCAATGCGACCTATACGCCCACGTTGGCCGAGATAGCCAGCGGCAATCTTACGCTCACGCTCACCACCACGGGCAACGGACAGTGCACCGCAGTGAGCGACCAGATGGTGATCAGCTTCACGCCCGCGCCCACGGTGAGTGCTGGTGCTGATCTGTCGTTGTGCCGCAACAACGCCATCATTGCCCTGAACGGCAGCAACGGGCGGCATCTGGAGCGGCGGCGCTGGCTCTTTCACGCCGAACAACACCGTGCTGAACGCGAGCTACACGCCGACGCCAGCGGAGCTCGCAGCCGGCATGCTGACCTTGACCTTGACCACCACGGGCAACGGCAACTGCACGGCGGTGAGCGACCAGGTCGTGTTCACCTTCACCCCTGCACCAACAGTCGACGCCGGCCCGAACCAGACTGTTTGCGCGAACAATTCCGCGATTGCCCTCGCAGGGACCATGTCCGGCGCCGCCGGCGTGATCTGGTCGGGAGGTACTGGCACCTATAGCCCGAACAACACCACGTTCAATGCGGTGTACACGCCCTCTGTAGCCGAGCGCATAGCAGGCACCGTTACCCTGACCCTCACTACCGTCGGCAACGGCAATTGCAACGCTGTAAGCGACCAGGTCACCTTCTTGATAACACCAGCGCCCACGGCGAATGCAGGCCCGGACCGCACGCAGTGCACGAACAACCCGGTGACCTCGCTCGCCGGTGCATTCACGGTGGCCACCGGCGCAGCTTGGAGCGGCGGAAACGGGACTTTCGATCCGAGCGCCTCGAACATGAGTGCGCTTTACACTCCCACTGCGGCCGAGATCGCCAGCGGAAGCGTGACGCTCACGCTCACCACCACCGGCAACGGCCTGTGCAATGCCGCCACAGACCAGATGGTGATCCTGTTCACCGATTCGCCCACAGCCAATGCAGGCCCTAACGTGACCGTGTGCGCGAACAACGCAGCGGTTGCGCTGAATGGAAGCGTGCAGGTAGCCACGGGCGGGGTGTGGAGCGGTGGCACAGGCACCTTCACTCCGAATGCCAACACGCTGAACGCGACATACACGCCGGGCGCTGCCGATATCGCTGCGGGTCAGGTGATGCTCACGCTCAGCACCACCGGCAATGGTAATTGTGCTCCTGCGACCTCCTCGCGCATCATCACTTACACGCCTGCGCCGATTGTGAGCGCGGGTGCCAACGGCACAGTATGCGCTAATGCGCCCACCATCAGCCTGAACGGTGCCGTTGTCGGTGCAGTAGGCGGTGTGTGGACCGGAGGTGCAGGCGTGTTCTCTCCGAACAGCATCACCCTGAACGCCACCTACACGCCCACCGCAGCGGAGATCGCCAGCGGTAGCGTAACGCTCACGCTCACCTCCGCCGGCAACGGCAACTGCAATCCGGTGAGCAGCCAGGTGACCTATACCATCACACCGGCCCCCACGGTGAACGCAGGTGCGGACCAAACGCTTTGCGGCAACAACGCCAACGCGGTGCTGAACGCAGCGATCACCGTAGCCACGGGCGTGCAATGGTCAGGCGGTTCGGGTCTGTATGCTCCGGGCAGCACGGCACAGAACATCACCTACATGCCTTCGCCGATCGAGATAGCGAACGGCAGCGTTACCCTCATCGTGACCACCACGGGCAACGGCAACTGCGCAGCGGTTACCGATCAGGTTACGCTCACCTTCACGAATGCGCCGATGGCCAATGCTGGTCCCGATCAAACGGTGAGTAGCAACAACCCGAACACCACGCTGGCCGGTTCCTTCAGCATCGCCACGGGCATCGTGTGGAGCGGTGGAGCGGGCACCTACAACCCGAACAACACCACGACCAACGCTGTGTACACGCCGACCGCAGCGGAGATCGCCGCAGGCAGCGTGACCTTGACGATGACAACCACGGGCAATGGAGCCTGCGCGGCTTCGAGCGATCAGATGACGATCACCTTCGGTGCAGCGCCAACGGCGAACGCCGGTCCGGACCAGGCCATTTGTGCGAACAACGCGAGTGCGGTACTGAGCGGCCAGGTCACGATTGCCTCGGGCGGCATCTGGAGCGGCGGCACGGGCACCTACACGCCCAACAGCGCGGACCTGAATGCGACCTACGTGCCCAGCGCGGCCGAGATCGCCGCGGGCAGCGTGACCCTCACGCTCACCACGGTGGGCAACGGGAACAGCCTCCCCGTGACAGATCAGATCACGATCACCATCACCCCGGCGCCAGTAGTGAATGCCGGGGCGAACATCA
>DAORNP010000045.1:12874-24523 GCA_035441065.1 Flavobacteriales bacterium
CCCACGGCAGGTGAGATCGCCGCAGGCACGCTGACGCTCACCTTGACCAGCACCGGCAATGGACTGTGCAATGCGGTGAGCGATCAAGTACTCATCACCATCGCGCCGACGCCGGTGGTGAATGCAGGCGTTGATGCCACGGTGTGCTCAAACAATCCAGCGATTCAATTGGCTGCTTCGGTGAGCAATGCAAGCGGCGGCATCTGGAGCGGTGGCACGGGCGGCTTCTCGCCGAGCATCACCGCGCTGAACGCGGTGTACACGCCGAGCACCACCGAACTGAACAACGGCTCCGTCACCCTGAACCTGACCAGCACCGGCAACGGTACCTGCGCGCAGGTCACGGATCAGGTCTTCATCGTGTTCACGCAGAGCCCGGTGGTGAACGCCGGTTTGGACCGCACGGTGTGCTCGAACGACCCGACGGTGATCCTGAACGGATCGGTGACCATCGCCACGGGTGGCGTGTGGAGCGGCGGTGGCGGCACCTTCACGCCCAATGCGAACACGTTGAACGCGACCTACCTGCCCAGCCCTGCTGAAGTGGCCCTGGGCACCGCGACCCTTACCTTGACCAGCACCGGGAACGGGCTGTGCAATGCCGTGAGCGACCAGATGGTGATCAGCATCATCGGAGCGCCGGTGGCCAATGCGGGCAACGACCTCTTCGTGTGCTCCAACAATCCCAGCGTGCAGCTCGGCGGAAGCGTGAGCGGCGCTGGTGGCGGGCAATGGAGCGGTGGTGCGGGCACCTTCACGCCCAGCATAGCTTCGCTGAACGCGGTGTACACACCGACCCCTGCGGAAGTTGCAGCAGGAACGCTGACACTCACCTTGACCACAATCGGCAATGGCAACTGCGTAGCGGTGTCCGATCAGGTGCTCATCACCTTCACCGCTGCACCAACTGCGAATGCGGGCATGGGTGGCGTGTTCTGCGCGAACAACGCGAACATCCAACTGAACGGCAGCGTGACTGTCGCGAACGGTGGCGCCTGGTCCGGCGCGCAAGGCACCTTCAGCCCGAACGCCAACAGCCTGAACGCGGTGTACTCACCTTCCGTGGGTGAACTCGCCGCAGGCAACGTGACCCTGACCTTGACCACCACGGGCAACAACGGTTGCACGGCGGTAAGCAACCAGGTCACCTACACGTTCACTCCAGCTCCGACGGCCAATGCGGGTGCTGCACTGAGCAGTTGCGCGAACAGTGCTACCGTGCAGTTGAACGGCAGTATTACCGTGGCCACGGGCGGATTGTGGACTGGTGGCACGGGCGGGTACAGCCCGAACAACAGCACGCTGAGCGCCACCTATACGCCATCGGCCGCGGAGATCGCGGCAGGCAGTGCTACGCTGACCTTGACGACGGTGGGCAACGGCACCTGCAATGCGGTGAGCAGCCCGGTGACGATCACCATCGCGCCTTCGCCGATCGTGAACGCCGGACCTGCATTGCAGGCTTGCGCGAACAACGCCTCGGTCCAACTGAACGGTTCGGTGCTGAACGCTGCGGGTGGCACATGGAGCGGTGCTGGCACCTTCAGCCCGAACGCGAACAACCTGAATGCGATCTACACCCCGACGGCTGCTGAGGTGGCAGCAGGCAGCGCAACCATCACCCTGACCAGCACGGGCAACGGCTTGTGCAATGCGGTTTCGGACCAGGTCGTCATCACCTTCACGCCGGCTCCTGTGGTAGTTGCTGGTGCCTCGCAGACCCTCTGCGCGAACAATGCGGCGGTGCAACTGGCCGGTAACGTGTCCGGCGCATCGGGCGGCATCTGGAGCGGCGGTGCCGGAACCTATGCGCCCAATGCCACTGCGCTGAACGGGGTGTATACGCCGAGCGTTGCCGAGATCAGCGCGGGCAGCCTGTGGTTGTTCCTGACCAGCACCGGAAACGGTGGCTGCAACTCGGCGCGTGACTCGGTTCAAGTGTTCTTCACGCCTGCACCTACGGTGAATGCGGGTCTTGATGCGCACGTCTGCGCCAACGCTGCCCAAGTTCAATTGAACGGTGCCGTAACGGTCGCCACAGGTGGTGTGTGGAGCGGCGGTGCGGGCAGCTTCAGCCCGAGCAATACGGCGTTGAACGCGAGCTACACGCCGAGCCTCGGTGAGATCGCCGCGGGCCAGTTGAACTTGACCTTTACCACTACGGGCTTCGGCAACTGCACCGCTGTACAGGATGTCATGCACATCACCATCGATCCTGTTCCGGTGGTGAACGCCGGTCCAGACCAAGCAATCTGCTCGAACAACCCGAACCTGCAACTGAACGGCTTCGTGGGCAACGCCCCGGGTGCGATCTGGAGCGGCGGCATGGGCAACTATGTCTCTGGTGCTGCGGCAACGGCCACGCAATACATCCCGACGGCGGCTGAGATCGCAGCGGGCTCCATCACCTTCACGCTCACCAGCACGGGCACTACGATCTGCGGCGCGATGAGCGACCAGATGGTGGTCACCTTCACGGGTTCGCCAGTGGTGGATGCTGGTGCCGACCTGCAGGTCTGCGCAAACAACACCGCCGTGCAATTGAGCGGCAACGTGACCAACGCCAATGGCGGCACATGGTCCGGTGGCAACGGGACCTTCTCACCCGCCAACAACGTGTTCGCACCAGTGTACACGCCGACCGCTGCTGAAGTGGCTGCCGGCAGTGTGACCTTGACCTTGACGAGCACGGGCAACGGGAACTGCTTCGCGGTGACCGACCAGGTGCTGATCACCTTCACGCCAGCGCCAGTTGCGAATGCCGGCCTCGACCTGAACGTGTGCATCAACAACCCGGTGGTGGACCTCAGCGGTTCGATCACCGTGGCAACGGGCGGTGTTTGGAGCGGAGGCCTCGGCAGCTACGCGCCTGATGCCAACGCGCTGAACGCACAGTACACGCTCACATCCTTCGAGCTGCAGCAAGGCAGCGTGACCCTCACGCTCACCAGCACGGGCAACGGCAATTGCCTTGCGGTGACCGACCAGGTGACCATCACCGTGACGCCTGCGCCAGCAGTGAGCGCCGGGGCGGACATCACTGCATGCTCTAACGCGTTGCAAGTGCCGCTGAACGGTAGCGTGAGCGCTGGGGCGACCACGGGACAGTGGAGCACCTCGGGTACGGGCCTCTTCTCGCCGAGCGCGAACACGCTGAACGCGACCTACATCGCCAGCAGCCTCGACTCTTTGAACGGTGCCGTGAACCTCACGCTCACGTCCACGAACAACGGGTTGTGCGCCAGCGTGAGCGATGTGCTGACGCTAACGATACTGCCGAACGCGATTGCGAATGCAGGCCCGGACCAGGCCGTTTGCGCTTCGCAAGCAGCGATCACCCTGAATGGTTCGATCACCGGCAACGCCACCCAAGGCACTTGGACCACGAACGGTGCTGGCAGCTTCGCGCCGGACGCCAATGCGCCGAACGCGGTATACACCATCGCCCCGAGCGATGCGGTGAACGGCACGGTCACCTTCACCTGGAGCGTGAACAGCTGCGACAATGCCATGGACCAGATGGTGCTGACGATCACGCCAGTATCCACTGTTGATGCGGGTGTGGACCAGGTGGTGTGCGTGAGCAACCTTAATGTGCTGATCAACGGTAGCGTGGGTGGCGCCTCGTCCACCGGCGTGTGGAGCACGCTAGGCACCGGTGCCTTCCAGAATGCGGCCACGGCCTTGGCGAACATCTACAATGCCAGCGCGCTGGATTCGCTGGCGACCGGTGTGGACCTCGTTCTCACCGCCACCAACACGGGCGTGTGCCCTGCAGCGTCGGATGTGATGCACATCTCCATCCTGCCCTTCGGCACGGTGAACGCGGGCGCTGACCTGAGCTATTGCGCCAACAATGCCTCAGTGGCATTGAACGGATCACTCGTGGGTGATGCCACGCAGACGCAATGGACCACATCGGGCACGGGCGCCTTCTTCCCGAACAATGGGGTGCTCACGCCCACCTATATCCCGAGTGCGATCGATACCGCCATCGGCAGCGTGACGCTCACACTGAGCGCCCTGAACAGCTGCAACAGCGCCACCGATGCGCTGCTGCTCACACTAACGCCTGCGCCCTACGTGAACGCTGGCCCTGACCAGACGTACTGCAACCAGGTCACCAGTTTCAACCTGAGCGGGGCGATCAGCGGCATCACCAATGTTGGCCAATGGACAACGAACGGCACGGGCACGATCGCGAATCCGGGTTCGCTTAACACCACCTACATGGCCAGCCCGGCGGATATTGCTGCGGGCCAGATCACCTTCACGCTCACATCACAGAACAACGCGAACTGCAATCCGGTATCGGATGCAATGATCATCTGGTTGACCGATGGCCTCATCGTGAGCGCGGGTCCCAACCAGACCGTGTGCGTGGCTTCCGATCACGCCAACCTGCAAGGCAGCATCCAGAACGGATCGCCATCCGGAACGTGGACCACCACCGGCTCGGGCACATTCAGCCCGAACGCCGATGTGCTTAACGCGGCCTACTACTTCTCGGCCAATGATGTGGCCAGCGGGTCGGTGGTGCTCACGTTCACCGCCACCAATACGGGCACATGCCCGAGCGGCTCAGATCAGATGGTGCTCACCTTCGGAAACTCGAGCTACGCTTTCGCGGGTGATGATCAAACCCTCTGCGCAAATGCGCCCATCGCGCAACTGGCGGGCAACTTCAGTGGTGGAGCAAGCGGCGGCGTATGGAGCACCAGCGGCTCAGGCAGCTTCAACAACACCACGAACCCGAACGCGACCTACACCCTGAGCGCTGCTGACATCGCTTCGGGTGCCGTGCAGCTCACCTTCACCACGATCACCAACGGCACCTGCTTGCCCGCTTCGGATGTGATGGTGATCAACGTGAATGCGCTGCCGGACATCAACGCGGGCAACGATGTAATCGCCTGCACGGCCGCACCTGTCCAGCTTGTCGCCAACGCGGTGAACGCACCAGGCGGCACATGGGCCACCTCGGGCACGGGAACATTCTTCAATGCCAACAGCCTGTCAACGCTCTATTACCCGAGCGCGGCGGACAGCATCGCAGGCGCAGTGGCCTTGACCGTGACCACCACTGGTGTCGCGCCTTGCAGCGCCGTATCGGATGCGATGGTAATCAGCTTCGGCGGTGGCCTTGCCGCGCAAGCAGGAGCAGACGTGACGGCCTGCAGCACCGATCCGAACATCGTGCTCAATGGAGTTGTGGCGGGAACGACCACCGGCATCTGGAGCACGAACGGAACCGGCAGCTTCATGCCGAGCAGCACCGCGCTGAGCGCCACCTACGTACCGGGTCCTGCTGACTTCGTGATCGGCAACATCTCACTGATCCTCGCGACCACCGGTAATCAAGGTTGTCCTGCGGGCCGCGATACGCTCGTGGTGACCTACAACGTGCCTCCCGTGGTGAATGCAGGCGCCGATGTGCTCATGTGCAATGGCTTGGAGGCCGTGCAACTGAACGGCAATGTGCAGCACGCGGCAGCGATGCAGTGGTTCACCATGGGAACGGGTTCGTTCTCGCCGAGCAACAGCGTGGCCAATGCGAGCTACCTGCCCACTGCTGCCGATAGCATCGCAGGAGGTGTGTACCTCGTGCTTACCGGCTTCGGCCAAGGTGCGTGCGGCAATCGCTCGGACTCGGTCTTCGTGGGCATCGGGCCAACGCGCATCGCGAATGCCGGAGCCGACATGACCGTTTGCGGCAATGGGGCCTTCTGGCAACTGGCGGGTACGGTGAGCGGCGTGAGCGGCAGCCTGTGGACGACCAACGGAACAGGCACCTTCCTGCCCGCCTCCAGCGCGCCCACGGCCACCTATGTTCCAAGCCCAACCGACCTGGCTTTCAACGAACTGCAATTCGTGCTGAGCACCACCGGCAACGGCGGCTGCCCCGCTGCCACTGACACCATGGTGGTAACGCTGCAAGCGCCGCCCACCGTGAATGCCGGCAACGACAGGAATGTCTGTGACGCCTCGGCCATTGTGCAACTGGGCGGCAACCATGCCAACGCGGGCGGTGTGCAATGGACCACTAACGGCTCAGGCGCCTTCGTTCCGAACAGTACCACCACCAACGCGAGCTACCAACCTGGTGCGGGCGATGAGCAGATGGGCGGTGTGCTCTTCATCCTCACCACCACCGGCAATGGCACCTGTCCGGCGGCTATGGACACCATGAGCCTCTCCTTCGTGAACCCGCTGCAAGCGAGCTTCACGGTGAGCAACACGTGCGCAGGATCGCAGACGCAATTCTCCAGCACGAGCACGACCACCGGCGCCGCGATCATCGGATGGAACTGGAGCTTCAGCAGCGGCGCCACGGGCGTGGGTCCGCAGACGAGCACCTTGTTCGCCACGCCTGGCCAGTTCAGCGCTACGCTCACCGTTTTCGCACAGAACGGCTGCAGCAGCACGGTGACGGAGATCTTTGATGTGCTAGGCGCACCGGTTGCCGGCTTCAGCATCTCCGGAGATCTCTTCACGGACTCGCCGATCGCCTTCGCGGATAGCTCCTCGGGCGCCACCAACTGGCATTACAGCTTCGGTGATGGCCAAGGCTCATTGAGCGCATCGCCCACCCATGAGTACGGTGCGCCCGGCCAGTACATCATCGTGCAAACGGTGACGAATGCCAATGGCTGCAGCGATCAGGATTCACTGTTGATCTTGATTGAGACGAAGGAGATCCTTCCGCCAAAGCTGCCCAACGCATTCAGCCCCAACGGGGATGGGGTGAACGACATCTTCTATGTCCGTGGCGGTCCCTTCCTCACCATGAACCTGAGGATCTTCAATGGCTGGGGCGAGATGATCTTCGAGACGACCGACCCGACGTTCGGTTGGGATGGCACGTACAACGGCAAACCAGAGATCAATGGTGTGTATGTGTACACCGTGGTGGCCACCTCGGTCGATGGCACAGAGCACGACCGGTCCGGAAAAGTCACGCTGATCCGCTAAGCACAATCCTGAGCAACCATGAAATCGAGCAACCTCTTCCTGCTGGCCCTTTCGCTTGGCGCTGCCAGCACGCTTCGCGCCCAGGATGGCCACCTGTCACAGTACGAAGCCGCGCCCGTGATGCTGAACCCGGCACTCACAGGCATGTACGAGAATGCGGAGTTCCGAATGGCGTGCAATGTGCGTAGCCAGTGGAACAGCCTCGCGAGCAACTTCCTCACCACGGCCTTCGGGTACGACCTCTCCTTCCAGCGGCGCTTCGGAGCTGGGATGTACCTGAACAACTACAACATGGCAGGGATCATGAACAACTTCCAGTTCGGGCTTGCGGGGGCCTACCACGTCTCGGATCCCAAAGCGCACCACACGCTCTCGGCAGGTGTGCACCTGGGTTTGGTGTACAAGAAGGTGAATGACCAGAATCTGCTCTGGGATTCCCAGTACAGCGAAGGTTACTTCAATTCGGACCTGCCTTCTGGAGAGAACATGCAGCGGGGTGCACGCCTGATGCCCGATGTGTCGGTTGGTCTGGCGTACCGCTCGACCAACCCGCGCAAGAGCATCAATCCCTTCGTTAATGGTGCGCTCTTCCACGTGACCATGCCCGATGAGTCGATCTACAGGACGGCGAAGAGCAAGATGCCAATCCGGTATTCGGCGAATGGTGGTGTGCGCGTGAAGCTCAACGAAGGGTTGATCCTGATACCGCAAGCCCTATACATGCGGCAGGGCAATGACCAGCAGATCCACGCAGGGATGATGGGCGAGTTCGCCATCGGGGGATCGGTGTACAGTGCCATCTGCGGTGCATCGTACCGTGTGCGGGATGCCATCGTGGCGCATGTTGGCCTGAAGCACAAGAATAGCGGTTACCGCTTCAGCTACGACATCAACACTTCGCCGCTGAGGTCCTACTCGCGCAGCAACGGGGCCTTCGAGTTCTCGATCATCTATTACGGCACGCACGCCGGCCGCGAGCGGAGGCTGACGAGCAGCGCGTTCTGATCGCGGCGGATTGCCCGAGGCAAGCGCTCTGTGGGAAGCTTGATTCGCGTCTGCCTACTTGAGCGTGATTCGCTTAACCACGCGACCTGATCCGGTTTGGATGCCGACGAGGTATGGGCCTGCTGCCAGCTTGCTCACATCGAGCTGATGGTTCGTGGCAACGCTGTTCGGGTTCTCCGACAGAGCTACCCCGCCCAGCGCGTTGATGATCTCGATGCGCTCCAAAGCTGTACCGGTCGTGTTGCTGATGTTGATGAGGGCATCGGCAGGATTCGGCCAAAGGCTCACTTGGGCCTCCAGCTCGTCACGTATTCCAGTGGGCAGTTCCACCGTGAGCTGGATTACTGGCCTCCTATCATCCATGCTGACATTGTTGAAAGTGCTGGACAAGGAGGCGGGCAAGCTGGTATTGCCGCTAGCATAAATGCGGTCCACCACGGTGGTGTTCACCCACTCGAAGGCGCCTGTGGCGATGGGCGCAGGAGGGGCCGAGATGTCCCACTCCGTGAGGATCTCCAACGATCCTCCAGTGTAGATGAAGGGCGTTGTGAGCGTGAAGTCGATGTAAGCCGGTTGGGCTGTAGCAGGGATTGACTGCGAGGCATTGGTGTACACCTGCACTGCGCCTGCGCTCAGGTTATCCCAGGTCTCGCTGGCGTTCGAGTACGCGGCTATGCTCGAGTTCTTCATGTAGATGCTGAAGACCGCAGGTCCTGCCGATGAGTTGGCTGTGCTCTTCATCCAGCCTGCACTCGTAATCACCGTACCGGGTATGATGCCCGCCGCTGCGAGTTCGGCTTGCGTGTAGAGGTAGGCGAAGCGGCTGTACCGGTAGAAGAGTGTTGACGACATGTATATGGGGCCTACCGCGTACAACGGTGTGTTGGCAGCGCCGGTATTGATCTCAACCACTTGCGCGCGCGCTTGGAATGCGCCGCAGGCGAGGAGGGTAGCGAGCAGGCTGGTAGCGAGGTTCCGGCTGGGTTGGGTTGTCCTCATGGCTCGATGATTTGGTTTGGGTGGGTTGATCGTTACCGATGCGGAGATTCCGCATGGAGCAGAACAAACCTAGCAACCAAGAAACAGCGAGACGAAAGGCCCGGATGAGTGCCCTGCGCGAAATGAAGAAAGCCAACAGAAGTGAAGGCCTCAGCCCTTCAGCGCCTCGGCCCCGCCCACGATCTCCAGGATCTCGTTCGTGATGCTGGCCTGCCGCGCCTTGTTGTAGGTGAGCTTCAGGTCCTTCAGCAGCGCATCGGCGTTGTCGGTGGCCTTGTGCATGGCGGTCATGCGAGCGCCGTGCTCGGCGGCATGGCTGTCGAGCAGCGCCTTGTAGAGCTGGATCTTCAGGCTCTTGGGGATGATGCCTTCCACGATGGTGGCGCGGTCGGGCTCCATGATGTGATCCGCCTTGGCGCCGCCTTCGGCCTTCTGCTCAGCGGGTGCGATGGGCAGGTATTGCTCCTCCGTGGTGATCTGCACCGCGGCGTTCTTGAACTTGTTGTAGAAGAGCACCACGCGGTCGTAGTTGCCCTCGGCGAACTGTTTCATCAGCAATTCGGCCACTGGCGCGGTCTTGTCGAAGTTGAGGCCATCGAACAAGGTTGCGAGGTCGGTGGGCAGGCTGTTGTCCAGCATGCCGCTGCGGCGGTAGAGGTCCATGGCCTTCTTGCCGATGGGCAGGATGCTCACCTCCTGCCCATTCGTCTTTGCCTCATTGATGGCCTTGCGCACGAGGCGGAACACCTGCGTATTGAAGGCGCCGGCCAGGCCGCGGTTGCTCACGATTGGCACGAAGAGCACCTTCTTCATCTCGCGCTGGGCGCTGTACACGCCCTCGCTGCTATCGAGGCTCGCGCTCACATTGCCCAGGATGGTCTGCAGCTTCTCCGCATAGGGGCGCATGCGCACAATGGCATCCTGTGCGCGACGCAGCTTCGCCGCGCTCACCATTTTCATGGCGGCGGTGATCTGCTTGGTGCTGTTCACCGAGACGATCCGGCTGCGTACCTCCTTCAGGCTGGGCATTGTGCGGTGCTGGTGGTTCGGGGTTGCAGGCCGACCCGGTGCGTCGGCGCTACGGGGTCTTCGCTATTAATTGTCGAGGCTCTTCACCAGGTCGGCTGCAACGCTTTCGAGCGTGCCGGTGATCTGGTCGTTGTAATCGCCCTTCTTCAGCGCGGCCAGCACATCGCTGTGCTTGTTGCGCAGCATGGTGATGAACTCGTCCTGGAACTGCTTCACGTTCTTCACGGGAACCTTGCTCAGCAGGCCCTTGGTTCCGCAGTAGATGATGGCGATCTGCTCTTCCACGCGCATGGGGCTGTTCTGGCCCTGCTTGAGGATCTCCACGTTGCGCGCGCCCTTGTCGAGCACGCTCTTGGTTGCGGCGTCGAGGTCGGATCCGAACTTCGAGAAGGCCTCCAGCTCGCGGTACTGCGCCTGGTCGAGCTTCAGGGTACCGGCCACCTTCTTCATCGATTTGATCTGCGCGTTACCGCCCACGCGGCTCACGCTGATGCCCACGTTGATGGCAGGGCGCACACCGCTGAGGAAGAGGTTGCTCTCGAGGAAGATCTGACCGTCGGTGATCGAGATCACGTTGGTGGGGATGTAGGCCGATACGTCGCCGGCCTGCGTCTCGATGATGGGCAGCGCGGTGAGCGATCCGCCGCCTTTCACTTTGCCTTTCAGCGAAGCGGGCAGGTCGTTCATCTCAGCGGCCACCTTGTCGTCGGCGATCACCTTGGCGGCACGCTCGAGCAAGCGGCTGTGCAGGTAGAACACGTCGCCGGGGTATGCCTCGCGACCGGGTGGACGGCGCAGCAGCAGCGACACCTCGCGGTAAGCAACGGCCTGCTTCGAGAGATCATCGTACACGATCAGCGCGGGGCGACCGGTATCGCGGAAGTACTCGCCGATGGCGGCGCCGGTGAAGGGCGCATAGAATTGCATCGGTGCGGGATCGCTGGCGTTCGCGGCCACCACGGTGGTATAGGCCATGGCGCCTGCCTCTTCCAGCACTTTCACGGTGCCGGCCACGGTGCTGCCCTTCTGGCCGATGGCCACGTAGATGCAGTAAACAGGTTTGCCCGCCTCGAAGAACTCTTTCTGGTTGATGATGGTGTCGATGGCCACCGTGCTCTTGCCGGTCTGGCGGTCGCCGATGATGAGCTCGCGCTGGCCACGGCCGATGGGGATCATAGCGTCAACGGCCTTGATGCCGGTCTGCAGCGGCTCCTTCACGGGCTCGCGGTAGATCACGCCCGGAGCGCGGCGCTCGATGGGCATCTCGAAGGTCTCGCCGGTGATGGGGCCTTTGCCGTCGATGGGCTCGCCGAGGGTATTCACCACGCGGCCCACCATGCCTTCACCGGCGTTGATGCTGGCGATGCGCTTGGTGCGCTTCACCGTGTCGCCTTCCTTGATGCCCACGCTCGGGCCCAGGAGCACAGCGCCCACGTTGTCCTCTTCGAGGTTCAATACGATGCCGCGAAGGCCGCTATTGAACTCGATGAGCTCACCGCTCTGCACGCCCTTGAGGCCGTAGATCCGGGCGATGCCGTCACCGACCTGCAGCACGGTACCGACCTCTTCGAGTTCGGCCTCGCTGCGGAAACCGGCGAGTTCTTGTTTCAGGATCGCCGATACTTCGGCAGGTTGCACTTGGGC
>DAORNP010000046.1:0-2194 GCA_035441065.1 Flavobacteriales bacterium
GGTGCCTGCCGGTCGTATGGTTCACGCTCCAACGACCTACGGAAATGAATTGAGGCCGGTGCGAAATGCCCTGATGGGCCGTCTCGCAAAGGATTGAGCACTGTCCGAGCCGCAATATGGCTCCAGCAACTGGGCTCATGATGCACTCTCCGGGTTTCGGAACAACACGATGCAACACCTACAGAATCAGCGTTACTGAGCCAGACCTGGAATGCATGAATCGCGCTTGCCCCGCAGTTCACTCAACGAAATCACCCTCGCTGACAAGGTGCATCCCGACGCAGCCTGGTTATCCTACTCTTGAACGGCCCTGCATGCCGCCCTTGCGGCATGGGAGCACTCCGGTCATCTGGAGCGCATGACCTCCTCCACCATCCGCAACAACCGGGCATTCTCCTCCCGCAGCGACTGGATCTGCGCCTGCTGTTCCTGGACCGCTTTCACCAATGGCACCACGAACTCGGCATAGCGCAGGCCATAGTGATCGCTCTCGTTCTTGGGCGCATCCACGCCACTGAAATCAAAGCCGGCCTCACGCGCTGCCTGCTCCACCTCTTGCGCGACGAAACCGGTAGTGACCGCCGAGAAGCGGTCTCCAGTTGGGCCTGGGCCGAGTTCGCGCAAACGACGGCTCTCCTTTACACCTAGAGCCTCGTTCAAAGCCTCGCGGTCAACACGATAGGTGACCGGACGCAGCCTGGCGATGAAGTCGAGTCCGGGCACATTGGCCTGGACCTCTGATTTGAATCGACCATCACTCAGTGTGCTCCAACCCACCTGCCCCCCAATAGAGGAAATGAACACGTTGCCAACCCTGACTTGATCCGTGGCGGTGGCGGTGGCATCGGTGCCGATGCACGTGGTGTTGTCCCGATTAGAGGCATTGGGTCCCGTGTTCGCCCCCAAAGCCGTGTTGTATGAGCCTGTGGTGTTCAATGCCGCGGTGAGGTCTCCGATCATCGTGTTCTGGAACCCGGTCGTGCTGGCTGAGGCCGCATACCGCCCGATGAGCACATTCCCGCTGGCGGTGGTGCTGAACTGCCCCGCTCCTGTACCAATGGCGACATTGTAGGAGCCCGTTGTGTTGTTCTTCAATGCCTCCGCTCCAATGGCAGTATTCTGTGCGCCGGTTGTATTGCCGCGCAGCGCGGCATATCCGATGCCCACATGCGCGCTGCCAGTGGTATTCGATTGCAGCGCCTCATGGCCCACTGCCGCACTCAAGCCCCCACTGGTATTGCTGTAGAGACTTTGTGCGCCGAGCGCGGTATTGCTTGAGCCGGCGGTGTTGGACCGAAGCGCATCGGCACCGGCTGCGGTGTTGCTTGCCCCGATGGTGTTGGACAGCATGGAGCGCGCGCCCATGGCCGTATTCTCGATCCCCGTTGTGTTGCTGAACAGCGCAGAGGCTCCCACCGCCGAGTTGCTGTTGCCCGATGTATTCGAGGTCAACGCATACGAGCCGACCGAAGTGTTGAGCGTCCCGGAGCCATTTGCGGTCAAGGCATACGCACCCATCGCCGTGTTCGATGCCCCAGCATTGGCCGATAGTGCCCGGCTTCCAACTGCGGTGTTGAAGGAACTCGTGGCATTCCCGGTCAATGCCTGATAGCCGACGGCTACATTCTCCATCCCGGTCGTATTGCTTACCATGGTCTGGGTTCCCACAGCCACGTTGGATGCCCCGGTCGTGTTATCCCTCAGGGCCTGCATACCCACGGCGACATTGACATCGCCGGTCGTATTGCTCCGGAGCGCCAATGACCCTATCCCGGTGTTCGAATTGGCCGTTGTATTGAACATCAAGGCCTCCCTTCCCACGGCGACATTACCGCCGCCGGTGGTGTTCCAATGAAGGGCGTTGTCCCCGAAGGCACTGTTGCCCGAACCAGCAGTGTTCTGGCGAAGCGCCCATATACCGTAGGCCGAGTTGCTGGTGCCGGCGGAGTTGGTGTACATCGCTTGAAAGCCCATGATCGTGTTGCGTGTCCCGGAGGTGTTCTGAAAGAACGACTCCTTGCCGACCACCGTGTTCCATTCATTGCCTCCACCTACGCGCCCTACCACGATCCCATTGACCAGGACATCGCCGGCCACCTCCAGCATGGCGGATGGATCCGCATCGCCGATGCCCACTCCAGCGCCGTTGTCGAAGATTAAGGAGTTCCCCAAGACCGTCGGAGCTGTGAATTTC
>DAORNP010000046.1:2204-2755 GCA_035441065.1 Flavobacteriales bacterium
GTAAGGACGTCCCTGCTCCATTTGAGTCAACATGTAGTTCGTTGTCCCGTTCACCGTTCCTCCTCCATCAGCCGCAGGCGCCCAAGCCGAACCATTCCACTTGAGCACCTGTCCGTTGAGGGCGCCCATGGGTGAAAGATCACCAGCAGCGATGGTGCCATCGGCGATCTTGGCACTCGTCACCGCGTTGTTCGAGAGCTCAGCGGTGCCCACTGCATTGGCAACGATTTGCAGATTGTTGAATGTGCCACCGAGGTCCCCGCCGGCCGTGCTGCCCGTGGTGATGTCGTCCGAAGCATTGGTGTCCCCCGTATTGGAGATGACATTTCCAGCGATGCCGATGCCTGCCCCAGCGGTGTATGCCGGACCGGTGCTGACATTGGCCGGCACCCAAGCCACGCCATTCCATTGCAGTACCTGGCCATTGCCCGGACTTGCCGCACTCACATCCGAAAGGTCGTTCAACGCCATGCCGCTCACTGTGGACGCGGTCTGCGCGCGGAGGGCATAAGGCACGCTCACCAAGCCCGTGGTCCCCATGTCCATGAAGC
>DAORNP010000046.1:3013-9128 GCA_035441065.1 Flavobacteriales bacterium
CGCTTGATAGCTGATGCGCTGCGGCACTTGGGCATACGCCACATCACTTTGTAGAAGGGCTGCTAGCGTGGTGAGCGCATGGAAAAACGTGGCGAGCAGGAATCTCTTCATGACGGAGTGTTTGTGAACGGGTCAGTTTAGCTTAATCACACGGCAGGTGCCGACCAGCGCACCGGAAGAATCCTGCAATCGCAGCAAATAGGTCCCGGCGGCGAGGGAGGCCAGATCAAGGGTCATTTCGCCATCGGCATCGGGCGCATGCAACATCCCGACAGGGCAGCTCCGGCCGGCCGCATCAACTAGATGCGCAGTGAGCGGTACCCTTGAGGCAGAACCATGCACATGCAGGATATCGTTCGTTGGATTCGGGAACACCATGAGTCCCTCATCCTGACCGACACGCTCGTCGACTCCAGTTGTGAAATCCTCGTATGGCTGCTGAAAGCCTTGGGTGAGCGACAGTCCTGGTGCAGAAAGCGTAGTGAAGACCGCCTGACCAATGGTTTGGTGCAGCTGCAAGGATGGTCCTATCAGCGATGCCCCACCTGAGGCTAATGCGGCTCGCTCCACGGACTGACCCGAAACCGTTCCGAAGGAACAGGAAACGATGAAGACGGACGCAATGCGCATGCACTCTGTGATGCGGGAACGTTAGAATCACCGCTACCGCAGCTAAGCAACGCCCTGAATGCGGGTCCCTGAATCACATAATAGTAGGGGGTGCGCTCAATGCTCGTAGAGCTTGTTCAGCGCCTCGGTCCTGCTGTGGACCTGCAGCTTGCTATAGATGGCCCGGATGTAGGACCGTACGGTCTCCACGCTCAGCGAGAGCTTGTCGGCGATCTCCTTGTAGCGGTAACCATCAGCAAGCAACTGCACCAGTTCGTGCTCGCGAGGCGTCAGGCTCTCGATCAGCTTGGAATTGGCCTTCTTCTGCTGCACGTTGGCCACCACCATGCGCGCGATGGCCAATGACATGGGCGAGCCACCAGCGTGGATATCGCGGATGGCCTGCGCGATCTCCGCCGGGCTCGCCGTCTTCAGCAGATAGCCTGTTGCGCCTGAGCAGAGCGCGCTGAAGAGATTTGTATTGTCCTCGAAAATGGTGATCATTAGGAACTGCAACTGTGGCCGCTTCGGCTTGCACTGTGCCACTACCTGAATTCCGCTCAGCCCTGGCAGATTGATATCGGATAGCACCACATCGAGGCCATCGAGCCCTTCGGGCCTGGCAAGGAAGGCCTCCGCGCTGGCATAACTACCCTTGAGGTCGAGGTCACCGGTTGCGTTGACAGCGCGCTCGAAGGCCAGGCGCATGTCGCTGTCGTCCTCGATAATGGCGGTGCGGATGGACATAGATGCGAAAATACCGGCATAGGTTGGCCGCGAAATCACATTTTCGTGGGGGGAATGGGCACCGAGAACTTCACGGTGGTGCCATCGGGGCCTGTCGCCACGGAGGCGTTACCCCCAAGGGCCTCGGCACGCTTGCTGAAATTGGCCAGACCATTCGCTCCTTCGCGTATCCGCTGTGGATCGAAACCATGGCCATTGTCGCGGACCGAAAGCTCTGCCCGACCGGATTCCAGGCGCAACCGCACCGCGACCTGCGACGCGCCGCTGTGTTTGAGCGCGTTGCTCACCGCCTCCTTCAGTACGAGCAGGATGTTGCGCTTCAACTCTGGACCGATGGTCCTTTCACGGTCGGTGTCGGCACAGTGCAGGTCGGATTGAAGGTCGACCTGAAGATCCTCGAACTGACGTCCCAACACGCTTCGTACATAGGCCAGGAAGGAGGCAAAACTGTCATTCCGTGGATCCACGGTCCAGACGATCTCCCCTAGTTCATTGACCAGCTCGGTGCTGGCCTCAGCGATCCGCGCAGCCTGCGGAGCTGCGGATGCATCCATCTGCCGAGATAGCATCGTGATCTTGGTGAGACCGCTGCCGATACCGTCATGGATGTCGCGTGCGATGCGCATGCGTACCTTTTCCAGCTCGCGTTCGCGCTCCAGTTCCCGCAGGCGTATCCGGAACCTTCGCTGAAGCACCCATCGGGTGAGCACCACTACCAGCAGCACCGCCATGGCGATGATGAGCAATCGCGTCCACCATGTGCCCCACCAAGGCGGAAGAATATTGAAGCGCAGGGCGAGGGAGACCGGTTGGGTGAACGGGCTCTGTGCACGGATCTCCAGCGCATAGGCACCAGGGCGAAGATCGAGCAGGCTGAACGAGCGTTGTCTCTTCAGCTCGGACCACTCTCCGGTTTCTTGATCACGGGTGATCCGGTACGCGTAGGTGAATGCATCTCCTTGATGCAGCGCGACCACGCCAAAGGCCAGATGCAAATCGTTGCGCGCGTAAGGCAGCACTGCACCATCATTCAGCAGCGTCCGGATACCGATGGGCTGCTGACCCGACATGGCTCCGCGCAGCATGAGCACGGGTGCGTGAACCAAAGGCTCGAAGTTCTCCCCGGTGCGATACCAGACCCCATAATTGACAAGCACCTCACCATCGTGCCCTTCGGCAAAGGAACTGACCGTTGTAAGCGGGAAGCCATGCAGTGGGTCCAAGCGGTGCATGATGTCGGTAACGGGATCGATCAGGTAACCGCCTGTATTGGATACCAGCCACATGCGGCCGCGCCCATCCATCGTCACGCTCTCGAACACCGGCCTATCCGGAGGAAGCCACCTTAGACCAATGAACCATCCCCGGGAATCGCGCTGCAACCGAAGCACCCCATGGCTGCGGGTAAGCACATAGACCCGGCCATGCTCATCGACCTTCAAATCGGTCATTGACCTGAAATGCTCAGCGGGGACCCGATCGCCGGCCAGCCGCTCGAACGTTCCGCTATCGAAGCGATAGAGGGCAGGGCCGGATTGGCTGAGGTTCACGAGCATATGCTCATCATCGTAGCCCTCCACTCCGAGCACATAAGGGCGCTCGCCACCAGCCCCTAGTGGCGGAAGGAAGCAATGCCCGCTATTCGCATCGATGTCCCACTTCAGCAACCCGTGCGAGGCCATTCCAGCCCAAAGCGTGCCCTTTCCATCTTGGTGCATGCCGAAGACATAGGGGTTCGGAACTGGAACCCCTGCCCTTTCCACAGGTACGGGTTCTACCTCATTCGTTCCAGGCCGGTGCTTCAGTAGTCCCTGCGTAGTGCCCAGCCACACAGAGCCATCGGTGAGCTGCTTCACCTTGAAGGCCTCGTAGGGCTGCTGGTTCAGGGGCAGGTACAGTGAATCAAGCACCTGCCCATGCCCATCAAGCCTGAAGAGTCTGCGATTGGCATAGTAGGTCACCAGCCAATAGCCCTTCGCATCGCTCGCAGGGGCCATGAAGCTCGACCTTCCTTTGAATGCGGCGGTGACCACATCTAATGAACCAAGGTTGGGCATCGCCATGCCGACCAGCTCCGTGCCGCCTAGAAGCACCGCGCCACCACCCAGTTGCACCAATGCACTGATGTGGCCGCTGATACCGACCGCTGCCATCCGTCGCACCTTGGTTCCGGGGCCCATCACTTCGGCCAATTCACCATCGCAGGTTAACCACCAATGATCCGGTCCGATCTGCACGGCGTGATGCACGATATTCTGCAGGTCATTCACGCGGTCGTGGAGGAGCACCTGCCGATCGAAGCGCTGTTGCCGAATGCTGAACCGCGACAAGCCAAGACCCCATGAAGTGCACCAGAGCGCATCAGGATCATGCGCATCGGGCACCGCATCGAGGAGCAGGGTCTTGGGTGGCGCAGGGCGGCCCTCGATGAGGAACGGATGCTCATGAGCCTTTGCTGTGCGTGGATCGAAGGCCACAAGGGCGAGTCGATTCGAGCACCATACGGTACCATTCGGTGCCACCCAGCCGCCTCGAACCGATGCCGCCTCGGGCTGCCAGACCACACGAAGCGTATCGTCGTCCGGCTCCATGCGGGCAAGACCTCGTCTGTTGCAGAATGCCCAGAGGGACCCATCGGCGCCCCAGTCAAGGCCCAGGCACTCGTATGGTCCGATGCGGCCGTCAGGCAGTTTCATCGGAATGCGGCGGCGAGCACCATCGAAGGGGTCGATGCACCAAGCCCCTAGGAAGCTCGCGACCCAGATGCGGCCATCCGGTCCAAGCACCAGGTCGTAAACGCTATCATCGCTCAGCGAGAGGCTGTCCAACGGTTCGTTCACGAAGGACTCGGTGCGTGACCCATCGAACCGATGAACACCGCGATCCGTGCCAAGCCATAGCGCGCCGTACGGGTCAGTCACCGCAGCACGCACTTGAGCGCCTTCGATTCCGGGCACGCTCAGGCGCGTGAATGCAGGCTCGGCTTGCCCCCGGGCGATTACTGTAAGAAACAGCCATGTGAAAGGCGCGAAAAAGGGGCGCATGCGTTTGGCGAAGCTATGCGCCCACCTTCATGGAACAGCATGGAATACCTTCGGCCATGCACCTGCTCTCCCTGGCCGCAGTGTTGGCCTCCACCACCCTGCTCGCTCAACCCCGCGTGCTCCATTTCACGCGCACATCGGGGTACGACCATGGCACACGCGAGGCATCGAACACGATGTTCCAGGACATCGGCGCGGAGATCAACACGCTCATTGACGATGACCAGAGCGCCACGCCATTCAGCGACCCGGCAGTGCTCGCGCAATACGTGGTCATCGTTTTCAGCAATACGAGCGGCAATGCCATCCTGGATGCTCAGCAACGGAGCAACTTCGAGCAATGGGTGGCCAACGGCGGCCATGTGCTCGGCATCCATGCCGCCAGCGACACCTACCGCCATAGCACCGCCAATGGCAACAACACGGGCTCCTGGGATTTCTACGCGGAGCTGATCGGCGCGAGCGTTCAGGAGAATCCGAATCATGTGGCCGGCACCCCAGCCTACTCGATGCAGCAGATCAGCCCGCATGCCAGCACAGCCAACCTGCCCGACCCCTGGTTGAAGAACGAGGAGTACTACTACTGGGAAGGAGGCTACTACGGCCCAGATAACTGGGAGGTGCTGCGCGTGGAAGAGACCGTTGGGCCGAATGGACAGGTGAACAGCTACGATGCAGCGCGCCCCATGAGCTGGTACCGCATTCTGCCCAATGGCACACGTGTGTTCTACACAGCGCTGGGCCACGCTCAGAGCAATTACACGAGCGACATGCTGTTTCGCACCCACATCAAGTATGCCTTGGCATGGCTGCTGGGCGGCCCGCAGGTGATCCTTGGACCCGATCGGCCACGCATGCTGCGCGCTTTCCCCAATCCGGCCAGTGAACACCTTGTGCTTCACGGGGCTTCTCGGATCGGGGCATGGGCGATCCATGATGCGTTCGGTCGCCAAGCCTTGTCCGGCTTCAGCGGTGATAGAACCGCACCCCTCAGCGTTGCTTCACTTGCATCCGGCATCTACGACCTCCGATCCTCGTGCGGCTCAGCGCGCATCGTCATCGCACACTGATGCGCAGCGAATCGGCACCGAGGTAATTCGTGACGGACCGGTTGATCCAGTGCTCGGGGTCCGGTGTGGCATCGAGGTAGCGCAATGACCGAGGCGGGTCGTTCAGGGCGGGCCATTCGAGGAGCCGCTCATGATTCGCCGCTGACTCCTCGATGGCGGCATAGCGCTGCCTCATTTGTGCATCGAACCGTGCCAGGCGTCCGCTCAGCAGGTCTGTTGTAATCCGCCCGCCCGAACCTGTGGTAACGCATGCGATCAGCAGCAGACCGAATGCGGCCAGCTGCAGGCTCTCCTTCATCGCAGGCCAATGCCGGCGCCGGATCCACTCAATCCGGATCGATGCCAGCAGGAGCAGCCATCCCGGAAGCAAGACGAGCAGCGTGGCGTTAACCGTGCGATGCTGGCCGAGCAATCCGCTCGCCCAATACGGCAGCGCCATGCACATGAAGAGCAGCAGCACAAGCACGATCGCGATGGGCCACGGCCGCGGCAACCGCTCGCTGAGCCAAGGCGAGGCCTGCATCCACGAGCGCAGGTTGGCCAGCCATAGCAGGCTGACCAGGAGCAAAGCCGGCGATATGAGCCAAGTGAGCATGAACCGGGCGCTCTGCATCGCGCCGCCGGTGAGCGTTCGAGCGATGTCGT
>DAORNP010000046.1:9138-11881 GCA_035441065.1 Flavobacteriales bacterium
AGGGAAAGAGATCGCCACGCACGGCGTTGCCTGGCGCGAGCGCCATCACCAAGCCGGAGCCGATCGTGAGCACTGTTATCAGCAGCAAGGGTGCATGCAGGCGGCGATCCTTCCAGCAACGATAGCCCAGCATGGCCAGATGAAGGACTACGAGCACCACCATGTGCAGTTCATTGAACCCGGCCATCAGCGCAGCCAGCACGCCGGTGCCGAGTGCGCGCGGCCAACTGATCCGCCAGCCGTTCGACCATGCTTCAGCATGCAGCGCCAATAGCCACAACAGCAAGGCTCCTGGAAACAGATAGCTCACTGCGCCAGTATACCAGTAGACCCCTTCACTGAGGTCAGGCATGAGCTGAAGCCAGAGCAGCAGGAAGACACCAGCACCGAGTGATGCATCGCGGCCGGACAACAAGGGTGCAGCTGCGCGGAACAACCGCCGTGCGCAGACCCACGTGAGCAGCATGAGCAGCAGCGACGCGCAGCGATACAGCCACAGGCCCATGCCGATACCGGCTGTGAGCGGGTTGCGCAGCATCAACGGGTTGCTGCTCCAGCGTCCGTTCCAATGGCGGTATTCGTCTCCGAGCCGCGGCACCAATTCGGTGCGCATGCCGATGGATGCGTAGCTGAAATCATCGGCGAACGGATGGATGAAGCAGCAAACGATGGCATAGCGCGCGAGCACGATCACGAGCAGAACAGTGATCAAGGTGCGCGTGCGCAGCATGCTCCAAAGATGCATGCCCCGGCCTTAGCAGCCTATGCGATCCTTCACGCGGTACACATTGCGCTCCGGGCTATAGCGCCGCACCAGCTCGGCCACGAAGCCCATGGTGAAGAGCTGCACGCCGATGACCATCGCGACGAGCGCCACGAAGAAGAGCCCTTGATCGCTCACGCGTGGAGCCGCCATGCCCAGCGCATAAACGCAATAGAGCTTCTCGCCAATCACCCAGGCGGCACTCAGGAAGCCCACCACGAACATGAGGGTGCCAACGGCCCCGAAGAAGTGCATGGGCTTCCGCCCGAAGCGGAATACGAAGGTGATGGTGAGCAGATCGAGGAAACCATTGATGAAGCGATCGATGCCGAACTTGCTCTTGCCGAACCGGCGTGGATGATGCTGCACCACCTTTTCCCCGATGCGCCCGAAACCTTCCTTCTTGGCGATGAAGGGGATGTAGCGATGCATCTCGCCGAAGACCTCGATGCTCTTCACCACTTCCCGGCGATAGGCCTTCAGTCCACAGTTGAAGTCATGCAGCTTCACGCCCGAGACGCGGCGCGTTGTCCAATTGAAGAGTTTCGTAGGGATGGTCTTCGAGATGGGGTCGAAGCGCTTCTTCTTCCAGCCGCTCACCAGATCGAGCTCATCCTCTAGGATCATCCGGCACAGCTCGGGTATCTCATCAGGGTCGTCCTGAAGGTCGGCATCCATCGTGATCACCACCTCGCCCTGCGCGGCCCTGAAGCCCTCGTTCAGGGCCGGGCTCTTGCCGAAGTTGCGCCCGAAACGGATTCCCTTCACGCGTGCATCTGCCTTGGCAGCGCGTTGGATCTCATCCCAAGAGCCATCGGTGCTGCCATCATCGACCAGGATCACCTCATAAGCGGCTCCCATGCGTTGCAGCACCTCATGCAGCCGGCCTATTAGGACCGGCAGCGATTCGCGCTCGTTCAGCAGGGGCACCACGATGGAGACGTCCATGGCGCAAGGTTACTGCGAGGGGTGCCATGTCTGGTGCTATCACGGCCCCGTTCCGCACACCAAATCCATCCGGGCATGAAAGGATGAACCAACCAATCGCTGCTTCCACCAAGAATCGCCTGGCGAATGACAGTGGCGAACGGTTGGATTTGCGATGAAGCTGCTTAACATTGCCCTTGAACCGTGAACCGGATCAACAGGCTAAATCACCCCCTAAACCACATACGCATGAAGAAGACCCTACTCACTTTGGCGACCCTGCTTTCGGCGGCGGCCCTGCAAGCGCAGGTGACCGTTTATGTGCAGCAACCGCCCTCGCTCGAAGGACCTTTGGAATTCACATGGGCTCAGTGGGGCCAGAACCCCGACCTGAACAACTCCGCTAACAATCTGGTAGGCAACGCCTGCTTCGTGGATGACGGCACCGCTGCGGACAGCCTTGGCTGCAATGCACTGGTGAACGGCGCTGACATCGCGGGCAAGATCGCGGTCGTTTACCGTGGCGATTGCGAATTCGGCGCGAAGAGCATGAACGCGCAGGATGCCGGCGCCATCGCCGTGGTTATCATCAACAACCAGCCCGGAGCGCCCGTGGCCATGGGTGCTGGCGCCGTTGGAGCGAATGTCACCATTCCTGTGGTGATGATCACGCAACAGGCCGGCGCAGACCTGCGTGATGCAATCCTCACCTGCAACGACCTGGAGCTCTTCATCGGCAGCCAGCAGAGCTTCTACCAGTACAACCTGGGCTTCTACAACTCCGATATCCTCGTGCCGCGCACTGGCGCGATTCACAGCGTGATCCACTCGAACGGCTCCGAATTCAGCGTGGACCTTGGCGTGAACATCCACAACTACGGCTCGGAGACCATGCCTAACGCAAGGGCACGGTGCGTGATCACCCAGCAGCCCAGTGGCACCGTTGTCTATGACCAGACATCGGCCAGTGCCGATATCCTCTCCACGGACAGCCTTTACGTGACCTTGCCGGTCTTCAGCCAATCCAGCTACTCCGGCTCTTACCAGATCGTG
>DAORNP010000046.1:11977-17209 GCA_035441065.1 Flavobacteriales bacterium
CTATGCCTTGGTGGATCCGGCCAATCAGAATATCCTGAGCAGCACGCACGTGGTACCGGCTAACAATACCTCAGGTTGGCGCTCCTGCATCCAATTCCGTGACCCCAATGCATCGCGCCTCGCTGCTGTGGGCTTCTGGTTCACCGCCAATCGTCCCGCAACGGCGGTGCTCACGGACGAGATCCTGGAAGCCACGCTCTTCGAGTGGACTGCCAACGTGACCAGCCCGATCCAACTGCCGGATGGCACGGATCTCACCCCCCTCACCTTCGGCACCTACACCTTCACCAGCGACCTCGCCAACACGCCGATCTACGTGCCCCTCGATGAGGTGGTGACCATGCAGAACAATACGCGCTACCTCTTGTGCCTCGACTCCTATAGCGGCAATGTCTGGCACGGTTGGGCCGGTACGCTCAACTTCGACCGTACGCAGGAAATCGTGGGCGAGCCGATCTCGATGATCCGCAACGATGGCACCTGGTACAATGGCTTCACCGGACTGGACGGCGCACCTTCCATGGCCCTCGCCGCCGTGGACGTGACCACCATCGGAATCGAAGAACAGGATTTGCTCGAGGCTATGCCCTACCCCAACCCAACTCCGAATTGGGTGCGCGTGCCGCTCAAGGACATCCAAGGCACTGTTGGCGTGCGGGTGTTCAACGCGGCTGGCAGCCAGGTGCTCGGGAAGAGCACGCAAGTCGGAGCAGACGGCATCCTCACCGTTGACATGGTTGGCTTGAGCAATGGACTTTACCTCTTCAAGCTTGACCTCAACAACGGTCGCAGCACCGAGTTCCGCGTACAGCTGAACAAGTGATTGAGATACGAATGCAAGCGCGAGCGGCCGCATCATCCGATGCGGCCGCTCCAATTTTGCAAGCCACCATCTTTGGCCAATCCAAACCAACCGCGATGCCTAGCCTTGACATCCTCTCGAAGGTCGATCTCCAGATGCTCGACAATGCCGTGAACGTGGTGAAGCGCGAGATCGACAACCGCTACGACCTGCGCGGCACCAACAGCACCGTGGAACTCGACAAGAAGGCCCTCACGATTAAAGTGAGCACTGAGGACCATATGAAGCTCGATGCCATCGTGGACATCCTGCTCGAACGCAGCGGCAAGCAGAAGGTGGATGTGCGCAGCTACGACCTGAAGGAAGAGCCTGTGCCCAGCGGCAAGACGCTCTACCGCATCATCAAGGTGAAGCAGGGGATCGAGCGCGAAGCGGCCAAGAAGATCGTGAAGGCCATCAAGGATAGCGGCCTTAAAGTGCAGCCACAGATCATGGACGATCTGATACGCGTGACCGGTAAGAAGATAGACGACCTCCAAGCCGTGATGGCCCTTTGCCGCCAGCAGGACTTCGAACTGCCGCTGCAGTTCGAGAATATGAAGAGTTAACAAGCGTCAGTAACAGCGGAACCCGCCTTACGGGGCGGGTTCCTCGTTATTCCGATCTCCCGGCTTACGGGCCTGGAAGGGGGCTTCTATCGCCCTTGGGCCTCACCCCTTGTGATCAGATATGCCATTGGTCCCTTACCGGACCTGACTGTGCAACGCCTGGACCGATCCGTTTGTTGCATCCGGGACCTAAATCGTGAATTCTTCGATCACCGTGTGGCCCGTTGGCCAGGTCCGTTCCTCGAATCGCACCCTTCCGGATTCATGCACCATGATCACCGTTGAGCAACGTGTGCCATAGCCAGGCAGGTCGATCCGGATGCTGCTGAGGGCGCGCTCGCGTTGCAGATCCAAACCCGTTTCGGGCAACGCATGGTCCATAGCCTGCTCCGTTTCGGCGAGCATGCTGAAAAGCGCATTCGCATCGGGGGTCGATCGCGCAGTTGCATTCCGCATGGCCTCAACCGCACGACCCACCTTCGGCCACGGCGTGTTGAGCAGCGCATTGCTGAGGCCGTGGATCCCCGCTATGATTGGCTCATCGGAACCGCTGATGTTGGATTGGTACCGCAAAGCATCAAGAGGGCCGTGAATCAGGTTGTAGCCCTCCATCTGAGCGGCGGGCCCATTCAACTCACCCGCGAGCGCCTCCTTCACGAGCAAGCCACGCGATGCACCTTGAATGGGCGTTTTCCGGAGATCACGATGGTTCGTGAGCGCAGCGAAGCGCCCGTTGCGCGTGATGCCCATCCACGTGCCGCCAGCCTTTACATCCCTTCCTGCAAGCACCTGCGGAAGGTCATCCCAGAAATGAGCAGGGAGCGCGGGCCGCTCAAGGAACTCATCGCGGTTGGCCGCGACCACGAGCGGGAATCGCGGATGATGCTTGTATGCGAAGGCGATGAGGCACATCGCCGCGAAGGTACCCGAGGTCCAGGCCTTCGGCCTAAAACATCGACTCGCCACGCAGGAACATGACGAAAATGAAGGTCATGAGGAAGTGATGGAACAGAAGCATAGCTGTGACCAGCGCCAGGATCTGCTTGCCCGATTTGGAGAGCTCGGGAAAGAGCATCTTATTGTTCATGGCGATGATGGGCAACGGGATGGTGGCGAGCAGGAAGGTGATGGCCAGCACCTTGAAGAGCACCACGTTCTCCAAGAGACCGAAGAAGAGGTGCGCGTAATAGAACACGAATCCCAAGGTGCTGAGCACGCCCAAGCGCATGAATAAACGGGCCTCCGCGATCATTTTGGTCTTGTTCTCCATGCCGATGACGCAACGCTTCAACGAGGTTGCGTCCATCGCGGTTACACTTTTTCAACAGGCCATGCGCTTGCCCGGAAGAGCAAGGAACCTAGACGCACGCAGGGTTCCGATGGTTGCCATGAGCATTCCCGAAACGAACCAAGGCCATGGATAATGCTCCGGGAAATAGTCGCTTCCGTGCATCAGCGCGTTCGCTCCAGCATCGCCCAAGGAAGAGATGCTGGCCAGCGCATCGATGCCATCGATCCGCATCATGGGATCTATCGTGAAGGAGGCGATCATGAGCATCGCACCAACGATGAGCATTGCCCATGACCAAAGATCAATGCGGTAAGTCGCATTCCGTGATCGGCCATGGAGGATGACCAGCGCAAGTGCGATCAATCCGAGCGAGATCACGCAGGGCGCCCATACTGGCCCCACCCAAGGCACGGGAATGAGGAAGAGCAGATCGGGGCTCGTGATGCTCGAAGGCCAATCGAGCAGCACCTTCAGCCATACGTAATAGAAGATGTCCCAGATACCGAATCCAAAGCAGAACCAAGCGAAACGCTCCAAGGCCGAACGCGTGATCAGTGCGGCGGGCGCCAGCAGCATCAACATGGTTGCGAGTTCGCGGCCCACCTCGGTACCGACAAGCGAGCGGTCCATTGGCACCAATGGGAAATCGAAGCCCTCCGGGTAGTAGAGCGCGCGCAGGTACACCACCACGGCGCTCTCGAGAAACGCCATCGCAACGAAAAAGGCGCTCATCCAGATGAAGGCGCGGCGGATATCAGGACGCATGGTCGATGTGCAGATCGGTGATGATGCCACGATGATCGCTCCCGTTGATCCGGAAGCTGTTGATCGCCGATGGAAGCAGCCCCCCAGCCACCAGCACATGATCCAAGGGGATGAAGGCCAGGGGTCCCAACGCAGGCCAGGTGACCAGGCTCAACGGATTCACCGGACGCAAGCCGCTGCGCGCGCATAGCCTGCGATAGGCGTCGTCCCAATGCACGGTGTTCAAATCACCAGCACTGGACCGGTATGGGCGCTCACCCGGTCAGCGAGCTCAGCCAATTGGGCATTGCGACGCCGATAGTGCCCAAAGCCGCCTGGACTCGTTGCATGCACGGCATACACGCGCACACGATCCTCTCCCACCATCACCTCAGCATGCAGCATGGTGGTCCCGGCCACCTGCATGGGTTCAACCTGAACCAAGGGTAATTTGCTGAACAAGGCGATGCCGTAGCAGTTGGTACGAGGCACGATGATGCGGTGCGGATACTCCTCACGCAATCCCTCGCGCAAGGCGCTGGCCCATTCCGGACCTACCTCTTGCACGCTGACGAGATCTGCGCCCGATTCGATGATGGAACCGATGGCATCAGCATGGCGCGTGTTCGGTTGGAGCACATTCAAATGGGCCACGCGCAAACGATGAACGGATTGCATGTGGCTCAACTCAACAACTGGCACGGCTACAGCAGGCCACACCAGCGGCGCGCACACCATCGAGCAAGCAGCCGTCCACCAGGCGCGCTTCCAGGTGGCCAAGAGCGCAAGACCCGCGAACGCGATCGACCACCAGCACAGGAATGCACGAGCCATCATGGGCACGAAGGCGTCGGGCGAAAAGGCCAGTGCGCAGGCAGTCGCGAGCAACGCGCTTGCTATCAGGAGTTGCCGGCGTTCGTTCATGCCACTACGGCTTGGGTTGATTCGAGGCGCTTGATCCGCTTGAGCACGAGCCACAGCGGTATCGCGGCGAATACGCCAAACGATGCATCTACACAGCGCCAGAAGAACGGAATGCCGCGGAATGGCGCCCATGCGAAGGCCAGCACCAGCACCAAGGAGCAGCACCACAGTCCCCATTCGATCACCCACTTATTCCGCACCGGATCGCGCCAAGGGCCGATGAAGGCCAAGCCGATGACCACGTGCGCGAAGGCCAGCCAATCGGTGCCGTAGAAGAGGATCGGATAGGTGGCATCGACATGCGCGACTGCAGCAGAGGCATGCGCGGCCCATTCATGAAGCGCACCACCGAAGGGCGCCGTGAGATGAACGAGCCAATCGGTGAGCGTGACCAGCGGCACTGCAGTGAGGCCGCTAAGCACCAACGCGATCACAAAGAAGGCGAGCCAGCGACGGATGTAGCGGAGGTCGTTCATGGCAACTCCGATTCAATTGAGCTTCTTGAGTCCTGCACTCGTACGCGCATCGGCCAGTGTCCATTCCTGCCAGGCCTGATCTGCTTGCCGCAGGAGGAAGCGATCGCGCTTGATGTCGAGCGCGGTGCGGAACCGGGTCGGCTCCAGATGCTCCACCCAACGCACACGGTTGTGCTTGTGCTGCTCCATCTGCTTCTCCACGAGATCGATGTTGGTGTAGAGCAGTGGCAGCACCTTGTCGCTCATCGCGAGGTAATTATCGATGTCGATCTCGCCGGGATTCGCATGCTTCAGGTTCACGCGCACGATGAAGCTGTCCCAATCGACCGTGGTGAGGCCAACGAGCATGGCGAAAGCCGCCCAGGTGTTCACGCGCACCAAGTAGTA
>DAORNP010000046.1:17219-18269 GCA_035441065.1 Flavobacteriales bacterium
GCGAGCGCCGCTCCTTCACCTTGATGAAGAGCGTGATCAATCCCACGAGGACGAGCGCCAGGAACACGATGACGCCAATGCGCTTGTAGGCGAGCCCATGGAAACTGATGTAGTGCCAATTCCGCAGGAATACCGACACCGCAAGGATGCCATTCTGCGCCACCCACAGCATGGCGAGTCGCTTCAGCCAGGCGTTGCGCCTATAGAAATTCTGGTTGCCACGGAACACCCACAGCACCACCACGATACTGAGCAGGATGCTGAGGATTAGCGCGTAGGTGCCCTCATGCACGAATTGCTTCAAGCTGAAATCCTCGGGCACGGTGAAGCCGATCCACACCCAATCGATGTCGATGATGTTCACAACGAGCAGCAGCGCGTTCACCAGCGCCAGCAGCACGATGCCCCTGCGGCGCTCGCGTTCCAAGGGGTTCATCGCCAAGGGCGCCAACCAATGCGGACGTTTCACGCGCACGCGGCGCATGCTATCGCTCAAGCCCTGCTCCCACTGGGCTACCAGCGCTGGTGCGAAACGGAAGAGCAAACCCGCGCTCACGAAAAGGCCGAAGAGGAAGAAGAGCGCGTGCTCAGTGAACACCAGCCGGAAGAAATCAGCGATGGCTGCCCATAGACCATCGAGGAACCCTGCCGTGAGGTGATCGAACTTCGGATTGCCCACCCGGTAGAGTTGGAAGAACAGCGCAAGCACCAGCATGGGAACAACCGTCAATCGCGCCCATCGCCATCCGCTGCGCGCCGCTCCTTGCTGAGGAAGGATATCACCGCTTCCTTCAAGCGCGGCCATGGGAAACGAAACGAAATTGGACAGCGACTGCGCTAAAGCCATTGGGATGCTCCGAAGCGCACGCTCATGCGCTAGCGCGCTGAACCACAAGAGACCGAGCACCGCCATGATGGGCGCGATCACGCTGCCGTGAATCACCACCATCAAAGCCGCAAGCACCGTTCCGGCCATGGCCCAACGCGCAGGCATGCTCAGCGCCTTCCACCCGATGCGATACGCCACGAGCACGACCACCAGCAACGCGA
>DAORNP010000046.1:18286-24038 GCA_035441065.1 Flavobacteriales bacterium
CGATGCTCATCTGGTAGAAGAGTCGATCGAAGATGAAGGCCGTGAGCAGTGCGATGATGAGCACGGACCGCGATTGGATCCAGTTGACGATGGTGTTCATGGGTCAGGGTTTGGGGATGAGGCGTTCGATGGCATCCAGGTGATCGCGGAAGGCGCTTGCTCCAGCAGCGGTGGCCTTGTAGCTCGTATTGGGCCGCTTGCCGATGAAGCGCTTGCGCACCTGCACATACTTCAAGTCCTCCAGCGCGACCAGGTGGCTGGCCAGATTGCCGTCGGTAACGCCGAGCAGTTCCTTCAATTGCGCATGGTCAACCCATTCGTTCACGACGAGCACCGCCATGATGCCCAAGCGCACCCGGCTCTCGAAGGCCTTATTGAGCCGATCGATCATGCCGCTGCGTTGCCGCGCTCGTGGCGCAGGTACATGAGACCACCATAGAAGATGTGCAGTACCCCGAAGCCGAGCGCCCAGAAGAGCAGGCCGGCCGTGGGCCAGAACGCCGCCACCACGCCAAGCGCGATCTCACTCAGGCCCAACCAGCGGATCTCATCGAGCGTGTATTTGCTCGCATTCAGCAGGGCCACGCCGTAGAACACCAATGTGGCCGATGGCGCCATGAGCACTGCGCCGTTCCACAGCAGAGCCAAGGTGAACAAGCCACCGGCTGCAAGCGGGATCAGCAGGTTCCAGAGCATCCGGCGCGCGCTCGCATCCCACAGCCCCTGCCCTGTTCGCGTGCTGCGGCGCCAGGTGAACCAGAGCGCGCCGATGAGCGCAATTGCCAGCACCAACATGCCATCGAGCAACAGAAATGCGACATGCTCGCTGAAACCGCGCGTGATGATGCGTGCGGGATCATATTGGCTGAGGCCATCACTCTCTCGCGAGAATGACTCACCGGCGTAGAGCGCTGTGTAATGCGCACGTGCCGCGAAAGCCCCCACCAACGCCGCCACGCCAGCCAAAACTCCACTGAGCCCGCTCAGGCTGAGGAATCGGGTGCTGCGGTCCATGAGGCCCCGGATGCGGGCCAGCTCTTGCAGATGGTCGTGCTCAGTCATTGGCAAAGTGCTTTGCTTGGCAAAGTAACGGGACGCGTTCAAGATCCGTATGCGCCACCAGGAAAAAAATCAGTGGACCGCCAGCGCGGCGAGCACCACGCCCACAATCACAGCCGCGAAGCGCGCGGCGTTGAAGCGGTGATCGGGCGCACTCTCGAAGATAATGGTGGTGCCGATGTGCAAGAGCATGCCGATGGCCAGTCCAAGCATATGGTGCAGGAAGTGGCCGTCCATCCAGTCTCCTGCGAGTGTTCCGGCGCCAATGCCCAACGGCGCCGCCAAGGCGAAGAGCACGAGCATGAGCCAACTGGAGCCCGAGGGCACACCTGACTTCAGCAGCACGGTGGCGAGCGCGATGGCCATGGGCACCTTGTGCAGCAGTACTCCTGCCAGGAACGGTACATTCCCTGACACCTGCTCATCGGCGAAGGGCATTCCCTCCGTGAAGGAGTGGAGGAAGAGGCTGGCCATGGTGAGCCAGGGCAGCACGGCCTTCGCACCGTGGTGCGCATGCACATGGATATGGCCGTGCTCGATGCCCTCGCTGAAGAATTCCAGGATCACCTGCAGCAGGAAGCCACCCAGCACCCACGCGCCGATCGTGGCCCCCTCTTCTTCGTACAACTCCGGCAACATGTGCAGGAACACCACGCTCACGAGGAAGGCGCCGCTGAATCCGAGCAACAGCCGAAGCCATTTCTGATCGGGACTTACGACGCGGACGGCCGCGCCAGCGACCATGGGCAAGGCGAAGAAGAGGAGGGCGACGATGTAGGTCATGCTTCAGGCTTTCGGGTCCAGAGAACGAATCGGGACGAGCGCTCAGGATCGAACGGGGTCAACTCCGGGCCATCGGTGCGGTCCTCAATGAGAAGGCCTGCGCGCAGGGCCATGGCTTCAAGCTGGTTGGGGGTAAGCGCTTGAACGCGCTCCTCGAAGTGCTGCTCGCAGCCCTTGTCCTGAACGGTGATACGTTTCACGATCACCTCATGCTCGCAGCTCCTGCTCACTTTGAATCGGACATCCCCCACGCAATGCTCTTCTTCTGCGATCAGTTCACGCAGCACCACCGGCGTGTTCATGAAGTCCACCACGAAACGGCCGCCAGGCTTGAGCATTGTTGCCACCGAATCGAACACGCGCTGATCATCGGCGAGGGAATCGAAGTAACCTAGGCTGGTGAACAGGCAAGCCACGGCATCGAAGCGGGCATGGGTGAAGGGCAAGCGCATGTCATGCACGATGAACTCCGCCTCTGGCACAGCGGATCGCGCTTCGGCGATGCTCTCCGCGCTGATATCGACCCCAGTGACCCGAAGCCCTTCCGCCGCGAAGTGCCTGGCATGCCTGCCTCGGCCACAAGCGAGGTCCAGGACCTGCGCATGCTGCTCCAACTGCCACTTTCCGGCGATGGAGCGCACCCACGCCGCCGCATCGCCATCATCGCGGTGGCCATAAAGCAACTTGTAATAAGGGGTGCCGAACCAGTGCGTGTACCAGCCCATTTGCGGACGGCGAATGTAGGCGCGTGCGATCTGGGGCGAACACGCTGGCGTGGATAACTCCGGCCCCGCGCTTCGGACCGCCGGAAAGGCCGGGGCTTGTTTTGTCGGGCTCCCCACCCCTACTGCCGATGTCCGCCTTGCTTGACCGTATTCACGACCTCTATGATGAATTGGAGAGGCACCGCGTGATGCTCTCGTTCAAAGGGGCGCTCAGCCCTGAACTGATCACCGTGCTGCTAGGCCTGGTTGAGCGCAAGCTCGACGCCATGGAAGCCGATGCCAAGGCCCGTAAACGCGTGTTCAATGTGGTGGTGGAATGCCTGCAGAACCTCTTCCATCACAACGGCCATCTGCGCGCCTCAGGCGATGGCGTTGAACCGACCAAGGAGCCGCATGGCGTGGTCATGATCGCCAAGAACAATGGCGGTTACCAAGTGCTCACCGGCAACTTCATGAATAGCGGCGACATGGACCAGCTCAAGAACCACCTCGACCGCATCAACGCGCTGGATCAAGAAGCGCTGCGCGAATGGTACCGCACCAAGCTCGCCGATGGCACCTTCTCCGCAGCGGGTGGCGGCGGATTGGGCATGATCGACATCGCCCGGCGCAGCGGCGGCAAGCTCGAATATGCCTTCGTGCCCTACGACAAGGACAGCGCCTTCTTCAGCCTGAACGTGAACGTGAACACATAGAACCAGAACGCCATGGAACCGCTCCAACTTGAAGGAAGCCCCAAGACCCCGCACGTGCATTTCGACCCGGTCACCGGCCTGCTCGAGCTAAAGGGCCGCTCCATCCCTGAGAACAGCATCGATTTCTACAAGCCTTTAATCGATTGGATCGAGCGATACGGCCGCAACCCGAACCCGAAGACCGCCTTGCATGTGCAGTTGGAGTACTTCAACACCAGCAGCAGCAAGTGCATACTCGATGTGTTCAAGCGCTTAGAACCCATCCGCGCGGCGGGCAATGAAGTCACCGTGCTCTGGCACTACGAGGCAGACGATGAGGACATGCTGGAGGCTGGCGAGGATTACTCGGGGATCATCAACATCCCTTTCAAGATGATCCAGATCGCCGAGGTGAACGGCGACTAGCGCCGCGTCGGCATCGGCACCAAGCGGCCGATCTTCCTGAACAGCTCCAAGTGCAACGCACCGCAGAGCATCAGTGTCATGATCCAGATTACCAGCACGTTGCTGAGCAAGGTGCTAACAGGCATGCCGAAGAGCAGCTTAGCCGGGGCGTAGAAGTGCGCACCTAGCAGCCCGCCGCCTTGCGGCTCCATGTAGATGGGATCGCTCTTTCGGATCAGTTCGCCATTGTGCTCCACGATCACGCGCAGGTCATTCTTGTTGGTCACGATATCGGCCAGCCCATCGTTCCGGTACCGGTCGAGCAGATTGAAATACGCGGCTCGCGCCTCTGGTGTGGCTGTCAATTCCGTGATGCGGCGTTCTTTGGCGCGCTCGGCTTCCTTATAGATGCTGCGGTAATGCTTGGTGAGCAGTTCCAGCGATTCGGCCACGGCAGCTATGTCCTCCTTGGTCACCGAGCTTGGCTCCAGCATGGCCAGTTCCGGCACATGGAAACCCGCCAGGCTCCGCTCCTCACGGCCCAGTTCATCGCGCAGCAGCGCCAGCGATTCGGCTAGCTCGCGATTGCGGCGGTCGCTGCTTGCAAGCATGCTCTGCGCGCGGTCCACATGATTGCGCAGTTCGCTCAGCCAGAGGTCCTTCTTCCAATTCGCGGTCTTCATCCGCTGATCGAAGGCGTAGAATTCACGCTCGTAGGGGTTCTCCTTGAATTGAGTGACTGCCAGTGCCTCATAAGCCCAGCGGCTTGCCATCACGTTGCCGATCCACGGAACGCTCTTCTCCGACGCGAACAATGGATGCAAACGATCGAACTTCACGATGATGCCGCTGAACAGCAGCTGCGGGATGATCAGCACCGGGATGAGGATGTAGATCACCTTGGCGCTGCTGAAGCTCGCGCTCACATTCAAACCCAGAGCGTTGGCGAAGCAGCTCGCGCTGAAGAGCACCAGCCAATGCGCCCAGCCGAGCGAATCGATGCCCAGCACCGCATTGCCCACCAGCACGAAGAGGCCCGTCTGAATGGCAGATATCGCGAAGAGCAACCCGAGCTTGCTCACCAGATAGCTGAGCCAGCTGAGATCCAGGAACTTCTCGCGCGCCAGGATCTTGCGATCGCGGAGGATCTCTTCTGCGCTCACCGTGAGACCAAGGAACAGAGCCACGATCACCGCGATGAAGAGGTATTGCGGCATGTTGGCGTTGGTTCGGTACACGTAACCGTTCTCGCCGGCATAGCGCAAGAAGAAGGACATGAAGAAGGCCAGGACCGGCGCTTCGAGCAGGTTGATGAGCACGTATTGGCGGTTAGCCAGCTTGCTCAGCAGGTCGCGCTTGAAATACACGCGCAATTGGCGCATTCTTCCAGGGATGGCGAAAGTGCTCTTGGGCACCGTGCGCTCATCGGGCACCTGCGCCACACGCACCGCCATCTGGGCGCGGAACACCTCGTTCCAGGCGTCAGGGCTGATGCGGCGCTGATCGGTCTCATTGCCGTACTGGTCAACAAGGCGCGCTTCCAGGATGTTGAAGATCTGCTCCGGGTTCACATTGCCGCAGGCGGCGCATTGCCCTTGATCGCTATCCACCTGGCCGGTGACCCGCTTGAAGTACACCACGGCATCAACAGGGTCACCGCAATACACCGGGTGGCCCTCCTGATCCATGAGCAGGAGCTTGTCGAAGAGCTTGAAGATGTCCGAGCTGGGCTGGTGGATTACGACGAAGACGACCCGACCCCTGAGGGCGAGCTCCTTCAACAGGTCCATGATGTTCTCGCTGTCGCGCGAGCTGAGGCCGCTGGTGGGTTCATCCACGAAGAGCACACTGGGCTCGCGGATGAGTTCCAGCGCGATGTTGAGGCGTTTGCGCTGGCCACCACTGATGGTCTTATCCAGCGGACTGCCCACTTTTAGGTCCTTGGTCTCGTAAAGGCCGAGTGTTTGCAGCATGCGCAGAACGCGTTCGGCCACCTGCTCATCGGTCTGGTCGCCGAAGCTGAGCTTGGCGTTGTAGAAGAGGTTCTGGAAAACGGTGAGCTCTTCGATCAGCAGATCATCCTGGCTCACGTGGCCGATCACACCG
>DAORNP010000046.1:24093-24380 GCA_035441065.1 Flavobacteriales bacterium
CCTCCGACGGGGCATCGAGCGTGCCGAGGAGGTTGAGCAGGGTGCTTTTCCCGCTACCACTGCCACCCATGATACCGATCAGCTTTCCCCCGGTCTCCGCCAAGCGCAGTTCGTGCAAGCCCTGGCGTTTGTTGGGGAACACATACTCGATGGCATCCGCTTTGAAGACGATCCTGGAGCGTGTTCCTTTCTGCATGAAAGCAGAGAGGATATCGCTGTAGTAGATGGGCACTCCACTGGGCGGCCGCACACTGGTGCCTTTGCTGAGCACGTAGTGGCTGTCGCTT
>DAORNP010000047.1:0-24219 GCA_035441065.1 Flavobacteriales bacterium
GCAACAGCTTCTTCGGCGGCTACGAGAGCGATGGCAACGGCCGCCTGCGCTTCGACAAGCTGGGCATGACCATGATGGCCTGCATGGATGCGAACCTTGAGGCCGAGTTCACCAAGGCGCTGGAGCAGGTAGACAATTACACCCTGGCCGACAGCACGCTCTCGCTCAACAAGGCGCGCATGGCGCCGCTGATGAGCCTGAGGGCGCGGTAGATGATGCGCCGCCAGCGGGAATTGCGTTCCTTCGGTGGGTGATCAGGCTGGCCGTACTACTTCTCCCTTTACTTCTTGCCGCAACCGCCTGGTGCCAGCCCCGCTCGCGCATCGATTCGCTGGAGGTGCGTGTGCTCTCCCTGCTCGGCCCTGCGCCCGATTCCGCCGAGGTCGCCATCGAGACTCTTGGCACCGCCGCCATCGCCGCCGCCGATCCCGACAGCGCTGTGCGCACCGGCTACCTCCGTGCGGCTTTGCTGGAGCGTCGTGGCCAGCTACCCGAGGCATGGCGCGCGATACTCGCTGTGGATGCCCTGCCTGTGAGGAACGCGGCGGTGCGTGTGCAGGTGAAGAACATGCTGGGCCGTATCGCCTACAGCAACGACGAGTTCGGTGCGGCGTTGAAGGCCTACCACGACCTGCTGTCGCTCCCGATCGCGGATTCCACCCGCCTGGCCGTTACGCTCAACAACCTGGCCCGTGTGCATGAGCGGTTGAAGGAGCCTGCCAAGGCTGCCGAAGCACTGGAGCGCAGCGTGCTCATCTACGAGCGCCTCGGTGATCGCTTCAGGTTGACCGGCTCGCTCATCAACCTGAGCGTGGCCCAATACGGCCTGAAGCGCTACGACGAGTGCGAGCGCAACACGCACCGCAGCCTGCAACTGGCGCAAGAGCTTGGGCTGGAGGATGAGGAGAGCATCGCGTGGGAGAACCTCGGGAACGTGCAACGGGAAACGGGTAAGTACGCCGCAGCGCTGGAGAGCTACACCCGCGCACTCGAGTTGTGCGAACGCACGAACAGCCTTGAGGGGATCACGAGCGTGCACCGGAACATCGGTGAGCTGCATGTGGTTGCAGGCGCTCCGGCGCGCGCGGTCCAGCACCTGGAAAAGGCCCTGGTGCTGGCCGACAGCATGGGCAGCCGCAACTACGCCATGGACGCGCACTTATTGCTGTCGCGTGCCATGGAGCACCTGTCGCGCAATGGTGATGCGCTTCATCATCTGCGCGCTTACCATGCGGTGAAGGATAGCGTGTACTCCGAAGAGAAGCGCGAAGCCTTGGCCGGGTGGAACGCACGCCTCGGGTTGCTGGAGAAGGAGCGGGTGATCCTGGGGCAGCAGGTGAAAGCCGAGCAGGATCGTGTCACCGTGGAAGAAGGCCGTCGTGCGTTGCGGTATGCGATCATCGGTGTGCTAGTGCTGGTGCTGCTCATCATGCTTCTGGTGCGTGATCGTTCGCGTGCGAAGCGCTTGAACGAAGCGCGCATGAGGGCCCTGGAGCAGGATCGCACCATCGCGGTGATGGGCGCGGTGATCGAAGGCGAAGAGCGCGAGCGGCAGCGCGTGGCTGCTGAGCTGCACGATGGCATCGGTGTGATGCTCAGCACGGCTCGGTTGCACCTGGACCGCAACGATGACGAGGCGCTTGCGCTAGCAGGAAAGCTCATCGTCGATGCAGGCACCGAAGTGCGACGCGTGAGCCATGCACTCATGCCCGGTTCGCTCTCGAAACTGGGATTGGTGGAAGCGTTGCGTGAACTCGCCGACGGCATCACCGGCGGAGGAGGCATGCGCGTGGAAGTACACGCCCATGGGCTGAAGGAGCGACTGCCACGGCACATTGAAGCAGGGCTCTATCGCATCGCGCAGGAAGCCGTCCACAATGCGATGAAGCACGCTGCCGCAACGCGCTGCACCATCGACCTGAGCATGGAAGATGAAGGTCGTCGTCTGCAGCTCGCGATCGAGGATGATGGAAAGGGGTTCGCGATCGGCATGACCGACCCGAAGAGCAACGGCCTCATGAACATCCGCACACGGGCCTTCCTGCTTGGCGGAAGCAGCGACCTTGACACCGTTCCTGGCAAAGGCACTACATGGAGCATCGACATCCCATTGCCGCGCAGCACCGCATGATCCGCATCCTCCTCGCCGACGACCACCAGATGATGCTCGATGGCATCAGCGCGCTGCTGGAGCATGCCACGGATGTGGAGGTGGTGGCCACGGCGCGCGATGGCGCAGAAGCACTCCAGGCCACACGTGAACGCACCCCGGATGTCGTGCTGCTCGACATCAACATGCCGATCATGGACGGGCTTGTCGCGTGCGAGGCGATGGTGAAGGAGTGGCCTGCGCTGAAGGTGATTGCCATGAGCATGCACGGCGAAGGCCGACTGGTGCAGGCCATGCTGCAGAAGGGCGCGCGCGGCTACCTGCTGAAGAACTGCGGTGGCGAAGAGCTGCTGAGCGCGATCCGCACGGTGCATGGCGGCGGCACGTGGATCACCAAGGAGGCATCGGACAAGCTGGTGGAGAACCTGCACGCGCCGCAGCGCATGACAACAGCATTCGTGGGGGAGCTCACAGCGCGCGAAATGGACGTGCTGCGGCTGATCGCGCAAGAGCTTACCACCGGCGAGATCGGCCAGGAACTCGGCATCAGCGAGAACACCGTGGAGAGCCACCGTCGGCAATTGCTGCAGAAGCTCGGCGCGCGCAACAGCGCTGGCCTGGTGCGCATCGCCATGGAGCGCGGACTGCTTTGATCCACGGTTTTCCGTGAGGCGCGTCTTCCGGGCATCCGTGATGCGCCGCGATGCACGGCCGAGGACCTTTGTCCGACAAGCTCTTTCGCCATGCGCAGCACGATCCTCCTCCTCCTCCTCAGCGCTTTCACCACCGCACACGCCACCATCCACCGGGTGAACAATACGGGTATCGCAGCCGACTTCACCACGTTGCAGGATGCTCATGATGCGGCCAATGCGGGAGACACGCTGCATCTGGAACCATCGGGCAGCAGCTACGGCGCGTGCGCCTTCACCAAGCCGTTGGTGGTGATCGGGCCGGGCTACTTCCTCAACCTGAACGCGGGCCTGCAGGCCGCCACCAGCAGTGCCATCACCGGAGGACTGGTCTTCGAGGCGGGCAGTGAGGGTGCGGTGGTGAGCGGCCTGGATGTGCAGGGCCAGTCGCAGGTGAAAGCCAGCTTCGTGCGTATAGAGCGGTGCCGTTTCTCCGGCAATGGCATGGATCTGAACATCGTGTACAACACGAGCGGGTTGAATATAACCGGGGTGGTGGTGAACGGCTGCCATGTGCTCAACAACCTCATCGTCGGCAGCGTGGGCAGCACCATTAATGATCTAGCCATCAGCAATACCCGTGTGCGCCAGTTCAACTTCAGCACGGGCGGGGCCACCTCCGGCGAAGTGTTGAACTGCGTGGCGATCAGCTTGGGCACCACGGCCGTGTTCGGTGCGCCGGGCGTGGTCTTCAGGAACTGCATCCTCGATGGCGCTGTCACACCAGGCGGATCGGCCTATGAGCACACCCTCTTCTCCGGCGCAACGGTACCCGCCACCAACGGCAACCAGATCAACGTTAACATGGGCACGGTGTTCGTCGGTGGCAGCGGCGATGCGCAATTTGCGCTCGCCCCGGGTTCCCCAGCGATCGGCGCGGGGGTGGGTGGCGTGGACTGCGGCATCTTCGACGGCCTGGAGCCCTACACGTTGAGCGGCATCCCGCCCGTGCCAAGCATCTTCACCCTCACGGCGCCCACCAGCACCGATCAAGGAACACCGTTGCAGGTCACCATCAGTTCACGCGCCAACGACTGAAGGCCATGGCGCGCTTGATCAATTTCCTAGTGGCCATCGCCTTCGCCATGGCCGCCCCCGCACAAGCCTTGGTGCACGGCGAATACTACTTCGATGTTGACCCAGGCTTCGGCAATGGCACGCCCATCAACTTCCCGCAGGCTGCGGAAGTGTCGTTGCCCTTGTCGCTCGATGTGAGCGCACTCGCGCCCGGCGTACATGTGCTCGGCACGCGCATGAGGGACGATGCCGGAAGCTGGGGCCTCACCAACCGCCGCTTCTTCATGGTGCGCAGCATGGCGTCTGGCGGAGACATCGTGCGAATGGAGTACTTCCTTGATGCGGATCCTGGTTTCGGCATGGCAACATCGGTGGCCACCACCGCAGCTCCAGAGGTCACCGGGCTCTTGCTGAGCGTGCTCACGGATGCCCTCGCAGCCGGCCCGCATTCACTCTCCGTTCGTTCGCGCTCCTCGACCGGTGCATGGTCGCTGACCAACTCCGTCCTCTTCAATGTGTTCGTTGGCATCGATGAACTTGAGAGCTTGGGCATCACCGCAGGCCCGAACCCGATGCGAGAAGAGTTGGTGCTGCGGCGCGCTTCGGGTGGAACGGCCATTGACATCGACCTGCTGGATGCGCAAGGTCGGCGGCTTCGCGGCGAGCGATGGACGAATGACCGCCTTGACCTCGACACCAGCGACTTGGCTGCAGGCTGCTACCTGTTGCTCGTGCGCATGGCAGGAATGCGCCCACTGGTATTGAAGGTGGCAAAGGCCTGAGTGCTGCTTGTCCGGAACGGGCAACAGGGCGGCATGCGGTCCGCGTGGATTCCGCCGCCGATCTTTCGGGGGTGCAACGTTGGCTCGCAGCTATGCTTCTCCTGTTGGCGCTCCGCTGCGCGCTGGCGCAATCTGCAGTGGACCGCATGAAGGACCTGCGCGCCCGGTCGTCCTTCGATTCGCTGGAGGTGCTTGTCACGTTCGTGTTGGATGACGGTGCATCCCCGGAGGGACTCCGATACGAGGCCGAGCATCACTGGGCCTTCGCGCGCAGCGGCAAAGACGACCCCGCCGGCGCCCTGGCGCACGGCCAGGCCGCCCTGCGCATCGCGCGCCAGTTGAGCGACACCGTGCGCATCATGGGCTCGCTCTACCAGCTCGTGAAGTTCAATGTGGAAGCGCGGCATTACGACGAAGCGGACCGCCTGCGCTACGAGCTGCTTTCCCTCGCGGAGCGCTTCGGGAAGGACCCGCGGCAACTGGCTCTGGCCCACAACGCCATGGGGAGCATGCACAGCCGCGAACTGCGCCACGATTCGGCCGAGCACCACTACCGGAAGGGCTTGCAGGCGCTGGATGCAGCGGATGAGCCGTTGGTGCGGGTGGCCTTGCTCGGCAATCTGGCCGGCACGCTGGGCGAGACCGGCCGACACGAAGAAGCCATCGCCCTTCATCGGCAGGCCCTGGCCCTGGTGGGCCCCGAGGACCCGCCCAACCGCGCCTGGACCCTGCGCACGCTGGCCCAATCCCTCATCCATGCCGGTCGCTTCACGGAGGCGGTGGCCGCGATGAACGAGGGGGACTCGCTCAACCGGCTCAGCGGCAACGCGCTCGACCTGGCCATCGACTTCGCCGAGCTGCGGGCGGATGCACTGGACTCCCTGGGTGACATCCGCGGGGCCTATGCCATGGTAAGGCTCGCGCGCGACCTGCAGGACACCCTGTTCGAGCGGAGCCTCAACGAGCAATACATCGAGCTGGAGAAGCGGTTCGAGACCCAGTTGAAGGAGGAGGAGATCCAGCGCCTCGATGCCGAGGCGCGCGAGCGCGAGGAGCGCCTGCGCGTGCGCAACGTGCAGCTGTATGGCAGCCTTGCGCTCGTCGCGTTGGCCATCGGCGGCATCGTGCTCGTATGGCGCAACCTACGGCAGAAGCGCCTCCATGCGGCGGTGCTCGAAGGACTGAACGTGGAGCTGAAGGACCAGAAGGCGCGCATCGAGGAGATCAACCGATTGTTGCAGCTGAAGGTGCTGCGCGCGCAGATCAACCCGCACTTCATCTACAACTGCCTGCACGCGATCAGCAACCTGGTGCGCAAAGACGATATGGTCGCAGCTTCCAACTATCTCGATGGTTTCGCACGGCTCTTGCGCATGGTGCTGGACCACAGCGTGAAGGACCGCGTGCCGCTGAGCCAGGAGATGGACTTCCTGCGCCAATACCTGAAGCTTGAGGCACTGCGCTTTCCGGACGGCCTCGCCTATGTGGTGGATGCCGAGCCCGCGCTGCTGGACGAGGACGATGCGGTGCCCGCGCTCGTGGTGCAGCCCTTTGTGGAGAACGCCATATGGCACGGCCTGGCGACCAAGGAGGGGGCGAAGAAGGTGAGCGTGCGCTTCGCGGAACAGAACGGCCGCATCACCTGCACCGTGGAGGACAATGGCGTGGGCCGTGAGGCGGCCCCGAAGCGGGCCCATACCGATGGCAGCCCGAGCATGGGCCTCCAGCTCACGAATGAACGCCTGCAGCTGCTCACCTACCGCCTACAGGAGCGTGGCAGCGTGACCTTCACGGACCTGCATGAGGGTGGCATGCCGTCAGGAACACGGGTCGAAGTGGTGCTGGGCTAACTTGCTGCCATGATCGGAGCACTCCTCATCGACGACGAGGCCGCCGCCCGGGAGCACCTGCGCGCGCGGCTGACGGAGGTGGCGCCCGATGTGGATCTGTTCGCCGAGGCGAAGGATATCGATGAAGGCGCGCGGCTCATCGCCGGACATAAGCCGCAACTGGTCTTCCTCGATGTGGAGATGCCCGGCGGCGATGGATTCGAGCTGCTGCGGCGGCTGGGCCGCTGGGACTTCGACGTGATCTTCACCACCGGCCACAGCCACTATGCCATCCAGGCCATCCGCTTCAGCGCACTGGACTACCTGCTGAAGCCCGTGCAGGCCGATGAGCTGCGCGCCGCGATCGATCGCCATCTGCAGCGCAAAGGGGCCTTGCCGGTGGACGTGCAGCAGGGCTTCCTGGCCAACGTGGCGCACCGGGACGAAAGGGCCTTGAAGCTCACCATCACCCACGGTGGCCGAGCACATGCCATCGCTCCGGAGCAGATCACCTGGTGCCAGGCCGACGACAACTACACCGCGCTGCACCTATTGGATGAACGGCGCTTGGTGAGTGCCCGCACGCTGAAGGATTACGATGAGATGCTCACGCCATTCGGCTTCATCCGTGTGCACAAGAGCGCCCTGGTGAACCGCCGCCATGCGGACGGGCTCGATGCCGAGGGCCGGGTGCGGCTGCGGAACGGCGTGCGCGTGGAAGTGAGTCGCAGGAGGCTGGAGGAGGTGGCGCGGGAGCTGAACACCTGACCGCAGCCTCAATCGCACGCCGTTCCCTCAATACCTCTTCATGGATGAAGCAAGTTGCCGGTTCTTGGGGGCCATAGACCCACCATGAAGCACCAGCTCCTTTTCCCTGCGTTCGCTGCCGCCTTGGTCAGCCATGCGCAACCTTTCCGCGATGTGTCGTTCGGTACCGATGGCTATGTGATCGTCGATGTGGACGGGTCCTTCGAACAGTTCAAGGAGATGGCCGTGATGTCCGATGGACGCATCGTGGCGGCCGGTCACGCCAGCTATGGCGGGGACACCAATCCCTTCGTGGCGCGGTTCACATCCGCTGGCGCATTGGATCCGTCGTTCTCCGGTGACGGATGGACGCTCGGACCGGATACGAACTGGTATCGCCCCGGTGACTACCATGGTATGGCGCTACAGCCGGATGGTCGGATCGTCTGTGCAGGTACGGCGCGTCCATCGATCACCGATGTCCAGAGCATCCTGGTGGTCCGTTATCTGGTGGACGGCACACTGGATCCCGCCTTCGGCTCCGGGGGCTACACCATCGTGGAGGCACCGTTCGACAACACCTCTTATGCGCACGATGTGGTCGTGGCGCCCGATGGCAGCATCCTGGTCTGTGGCTTCTCCGACACGGACGATAGTGGGGACTTCGAGGTGCTGGTGGTGAAGCTATCGGCTGACGGCACATTGGACCCATCCTTCGGCACCGGTGGCCTGGCTCCACAGTTCATCGGGAACACCAACTTGAACAGCAGGGCCCGTGGCCTGGCGTTGCAAAGCGATGGCCGCATCGTGCTGGCCACAGAGGGCCGGGCCGACACCACCATCTATGGCACCATCTGGGGCGTACGCCTTCATCCGGATGGCACGATGGATGGCAGCTTCGGTGTCAATGGCCTGCTCTTGAATTTCGAGGATGGCGACTATGCGCAGGAGGTCTCCATCGGCGCGAACGATGAGGTCTTCCTTGTTGGCCATGGCTCCATCCAAGGCAGCCTCATCGATCTCATCGGCGTGCGTTATGATGCCGCTGGACAGAACGGCGTTCAATCCTACTATGAATGCTCTTCCACAGTGGCCCTGCTGGGATGTGGTGCATGGATGCAGGCGGATGGTGGTGCTCTTGCACTGGGGATGGGCGCTGACGAGATCCACATCACGAAGTGGATGCCGGATGGCAGCCTGGACCCGGACTTCGGCTTGGGTGGTGTCGTATCCGAAACGGCGGTCTCGATCGGCTCGGTGGGCGGGGATTCCGGCGGCTTCGGCGTGGATGCGAATGGCCGGATCATCGTGTGCGGGCGGAGCGGGTTGGTGCAGGGCAATGGCGACGATGCGATCGTCATGGCCTTCCTGCCCGGAGCGGTGGGTATTGAGGAGGATGGTGGGGCACTGAGGCTCGATCCATTCCCCAACCCCGCCAGCGACCGCGTGCTGATCGAGGTGGATGAAGCCCTGATCGGCGAACACGCAGTGATCGAGCTGTGCGACGCCACCGGCCGTCGCGTGCTGGCGGTGGAGGACAGGGCCCTCACCCCGCTGGTCGAGCTTCACCTGCCTCCGCACCTGCACGAAGGCGTGTATGCACTGATGCTCCGAACGGAAGGGCGGAGCCCGCGTGCCGCTCGCGTGGTGCTGGAGCGATAGGATACCTTTCTCGCATGAGGAACAGCGTCCTATGCGCCATCGCGCTGCTCATGGCCTGTTCCACTCCGGAGCGGAAGATGCCGGGGTACTTGCTTCCACCCGAATGGGCGCCGCACGATGCCGTCTGGTTCACCTATACCGGCTCGGCGACCGATACCGTGCTGGACCAGGTGGTGCTGGCCATGGATGCATCCACCATGATCGTCTGCGCGGCCGACAACGACAGCCTCGCTGGAACCATCGCAGCCCGCTGGGACAGCCTGGGCATTCCGCGTTCGCGGTACCGCATGGAGGTGATGGGTGACAGCCTCTACGTCCCCGCCGTGCGTGATGCCGGACCCATCTTCCTGCGGACGCACGATGGAACGTTGGCCGTGCTCGATGCCGATTGGAACTACTATGGCGATCACGGGAACGTGATCGGGACCCCTCCAAGGCTGCTGGCCTTCGAGGACAGCTTCCCCACCATGCTGGCCCGACGCATGGGGCTTCCGGTGGTGCGCAGTGCCCTGGTGATCGAGGGCGGCGCGGTGGAGGTGAACGGTGCCGGCGCCCTGCTGCAAGTGGAGGCGGTGACGATGCAACGCAACCCCGGCTGGAGCAAGGACAGCATGGAGCAGGAGCTGAGGCGTGTGTTCGGTGCGCAGGACATCATCTGGCTGGAGCAAGGGCCCGCCGACGATATGTGGTACCTGGAGCCCCGCATCCATGGCAAGGTGTTCAACCAAGGCACCGGCGGCCACGTGGACGAATTCTGTCGCTTCGTGAACGATAGCACCGTGCTGCTCGCATGGCCCGATGAGGCGGACCTGAAGGACAGCGTGCAGCTTATCACGCGTCGGCGCATGGAGGCGAACCTGCGGATCCTGAAGCAGTATCGGGACCGTAACGGCCGCGGATTGAGCGTGGTGAAGGTGCCCACGCCCGACACTGAATACAAGGACCACCGCATGGACAGCCTGCGCGGCTACGATCAACGCGTGCTCAACCGTTATGCGGATATCCGCCACGGCGACACCATCCGCTACATCCCCGCATCGAGCTACCTCAATTTCCTCATCACCAACAAGCGTGTCTTCGCGCCGCGGTATTGGCATGAGGGCAAGCCCGTTTCCATGAAAGCCAAGGACGAGCGGGTGCGGACCATCCTGCAGGCATACTACCCCGACCGCACCATTGTTCAGGTGGATCCGCGCGCGATCAACTGGCATGGTGGCGGGGTGCATTGCTGGACCCAGCAGCAACCCCGGTTGAAGGAATAGCCGCACCTTCGGCCTGATGAGCGCCCCCGCCACCGACCGCACCCACCTCCTCGACGCCCTCCGCGGCTTCGCCCTCTTCGGCGTGGTGTGGAGCAACTACGCGGTGCTCTCCGTATGGATGTTCATGGCGCCCGATGATAGAGCGGCCTTGCCGGGCGCTGGGCTCGATGAAGCGCTCAAGGCCTTTCACACCATCCTGATCGACGGCAAGTTCTATTCGATCTTCTCGCTGCTCTTCGGCATTGGCTTCGGTTTCTTCCTCGCCAAGGGCAACGACGGTCTATGGCGCTTCTACCGCCGCATGCTCATCCTGCTCGTCATCGGTTGGCTGCATCTGCGCTACCTGTGGGCGGGCGACATCCTTTTCCTCTATGCACTGCTCGGCCTGTTGCTCCCGCTCTTCCGGGGGTTGGGCGATCGCGCACTGCTGATCTGGGCGGCAGCGCTCATTCTTTCGCCCATCGTGATCGATGCTGCGGTCGTGCTCACGGACATGCGCTTCGATCCGGTGGCGCCGTTCCTGGGCTGGATGGAGGCGAGTGATGCCCGCTTCGGCAACACCACGTTCGATGCCTTCCTGGCGCTGCAGGATGGTGGTTGGAAGGAGTTGATGCATGCCAACGAACGCGGTTGGATCTTCCGCTTCGTCCATCTGATCGAAAGCAATCGTCCGCCGAAGGTGCTCGGGCTCTTCCTTTTAGGCCTTTGGGTATCACGGCGCAAGCTCTTCGTGGATGTTGAGATGCATGCCTCGTTGTTGAAGCGGCTCTGCGTCGCAGGCTTCGCGCTGGGGCTGCCATTCTCGTTGTTGCTTTGGTGGGCTGAGGGCCATGTGGGCCACCCGCCCGAAGCGTCCTCGCTCATCCGCACAGCGAGTTATGCCCTGAGCGTGGTGCCGCTGGCCATCGCGTTCGCAAGCGGATTCGCGTTGCTGTGGCGCCACGAGGTGTGGCAGCGGCGCCTTCTGGTGCTTGCGCCCATGGGCCGCATGGCACTCACGAATTACCTGATGCAGACGATCATCGCCATCGCGCTCTTCTATGGCGTCGGCATGGGCTTGGGCACACGGGTGAGCGCGGTGGTGTTCGAGGGACTCGCGCTCGCGGTCTTCATCGGGCAGGTGCTCTGGAGCCGCTGGTGGCTGGCGCGCTTCCAATATGGGCTCTTCGAGTGGGCGTGGCGCTCGCTCACGTATGGGAGAATGATGGTTATACGGAAGGGCAGCTGACGCTCCTGATTCCCGAATTGCTTTGGATCGATCCGATTGATGAGAGCACACAGCAACTACTTCCTCACGATGGTGGCGCTGATGCTGCTCATTGTGTTCTTGGGCTTCGCACCAAGCTATTATCTGAGGCCCTGGGCGTCATGGGACGAATTCTATCCGGAAGGTCTTCCATGGCCGCATTTGATCCACGGCATCATCCTCACCGTCTGGTATGCGTTCCTCCTTTTGCAAGCTGCCCTTATCAGAAGCAAAAGTGTCCAGTTGCACAGACGACTGGGCTGGGCGGGTGCCGTGTGGGCGTTACTCGTGCTAGGCTCAACAGCATGGGTGATGATGCTCTTCCCCGGGCGCATGCAACTACTCGCCGCACAGCGTGGCACCACTGTTCAGGAACTCGAGCCCGGCCTTGCATCGCTGCTTTGGCTGGACATGTTCATGGGCCTTCTCTTCGCGATATTCACTGGACTTGCCATCGCTCGGCGACGGGAACCTGCCATTCATAAGCGACTCATGCTGTTCAGCGGGGTTGTTTTCCTCTTTGCTGCCACTTCACGAATTGGTGGAACCTTGGCGAAGCTGACCGACTGCGAGCCACTGGCCTTGATTGGCATGGTGCTTCTCCTTGCCGTCTCGGCAAGCATACTGGTGCACGACCGCCGGACGGAGGGGCGTATTCTGCCAGTGAGCGCATACTGTTTCTCCGTCTATTGGGCGTTCTTCCTGCTGGCCATGGCAATCGGCAGCACGGACTTCGGTGAGCGCATCACCGGACTTTAGGCGAACCGGCAGAGGGGTTGTTCGCCGCTGCCTAGCTTCCCACCATGGAAGGCGCCATCGTCCTCGCGATTCTGATCCCGATCGCCATCATCGTGCTCATGATCCTCTTGCTCGTGCGCATGAGCACGCTCATGGGCGAGATTTCTTCCATGCGGCGCCAGATGGCCGAATGGATGAAGGCCCAGCCGGCGCGCGCTGCTGCTCCCGACGCGTCGCCCGTTGAGCGCGCCGCCGTACCACACTCGATCGCGGAACCAGTTGCTCCGCCTCCGATCGTTACGCCGCCACCGGAACCTGTTCCTCCTCCGGCACCTGCGACACCTGCACCCGCTGAGGACGATACACTGCGCCGCATGCGCGAGGCCTTCGACCAGCCGAAGCAAGAGCCCTCTGTTGTTGTTGTACCGACGGGGCCACCCGTGGTTGAGCAGCCTAGGACACGCTACACGCCTCCACCTCCGCAGCCTTCCTTCTTCGAGCGCCATCCCGATCTGGAGAAATTCATCGGCGAGAACCTCATCAACAAGATCGGTGTCGCGGTGCTGGTGGTCGGCATCGGTTTGCTGCTGCGCTACGCCATCGGTCAGGGCATGATCAGCGAAACGGGCCGCACCCTCATCGGCGTGGCCGCCGGTGGGCTGCTCATGTTCTTCGGGCACCGGTTGCGCGTGAGCTTCCGCGCGTTCAGCAGCGTGCTGGTGGCGGGCGGCATCGCGGTGTTCTATTCCACCATCGCCATCGCCTTCCACCAGTACCACCTGCTCGGACAGACCGCCGCGTTCGTGGTGATGGTGGCCATCACCGGCTTCTCGGTGGCGCTGGCCATCGGCTACGACCGCAGGGAGCTGGCGGTGATCAGCCTGCTCGGCGGCTTCGCGGCGCCCTTCCTCGTGGCCACCGGCGAGGGCAACTACAAGGTGCTCTTCACCTACCTGCTCATCCTCGATGCCGGTATGCTCGTGCTCGCCAACTACAAGAAGTGGCACATCATCAACGTGCTCTCCTTCGCGCTCACGGCCTTGGTCGTGACCGCTTGGGGCGTGGATCCTTACACCGACCTGGAGCCGCGGCCATCGTTCACGGCCTTCGCGTTCGCTACGGGCTTCTTCCTGGTCTTCTTCGCCATGAACCTGCGCTACAACCTGAAGCACAGGCAGGCCTTCGCGGCGATCGACCATGCGCTGTTGCTCGCGAACACCGGCCTCTACTTCGGCCTGGGCTTGCACTTCCTCAGCGACTTGCCGGTGCGCGTCACCGGCCTGTTCACCGTGCTGCTCGGCCTCTTCTACCTCGGCTTCGCGCTCTACTTCCACAAGCGCGAGGGCATCCCGCAACCCTTGAAGCTGCTGCTCATCGGGCTCGTGCTCACCTTCATCAGCCTGGCGGCACCGGTGCAGCTCGAAGGCAGCTACATCACGCTCTTCTGGGCGGCCGAAGCGGTGCTGCTGCTGTGGTTCTCGCACCGCACCGGGCTGAAACTCGTGGAGCGCGCGAGCGTGCTGGTGAATGCGCTCATGCTCATCAGCCTCTGGATGGATTGGGAGCATGCCTACGGCCATTATGACGAGGTGCCCTTGCGGCCATTGCTCAACAAGGCCTGGATCGCAGGCATCGTGGCCACCGCATCGCTCTTCATCACGCACCGCTTGCTCCGTCGTGTGGAAGGCGGGGAATCCATCCTGCTCGGCCTTCAGCGAAGGCATTGGGGCGCCTTCGCCCTGGTGGCATCGGTAGTCGTGCTCTACGGCACGAACATGCTCGAGCAACGCTACCAGCTCGGACGCGCGCTGCATGGCTCGGTGGTGGCACAGGCGCTGCTGGCATACACGTTGTTGCACCTGCTTGTGGTGAGCTGGTTCGCGCAGAAAGCAGCGCGCGGCTACCGCGTGGCGCTTGGCGCATTGCTGGTCTTGTGCGGTGTAGCGTACATCACTTCCGGTTATGCATCTGCACGAAGAGCGCTCAATATCTCCTTCGCCAATGACCTTGACCTGTCCTTCGCGCCCTTCCACTACCTCGGTCTCGCGCTCATGGTCATCGCGGTGATCCGCATCGCGCTGCTCGCCCGTGCGGTGATCACGCGCCCCTCTTCTGGTTGGATCCTCTACCTCTGGGCGGCCTCCTCCTTCATCGTGGTGCTGGCGAGCCAGGAGCTGGACCTGATCATGATGCAGGCGCAGGACACCGCGCTAACGCTGAGCGAATCGCGGCGCGTGGGCTACCCGATCCTCTGGGGCGTGGGCAGCTTCCTTTTCATGTGGTACGGCATGCGTACGCGGATGCGCACGCTCCGCATCATCGCGCTCTCGCTCTTCGGCATAACGCTGCTGAAACTCTTCCTCTTCGATCTGCGCGCGTTGAGTGAAGGCGGTCGCGTGGCGGCCTTCATCTTCCTGGGTGCACTCCTGCTGGTCATCAGCTTCATGTACCAGCGCATCAAGGGGCTCTTCATTGATGACCGTGCGACCAACACGAACAACGATGCGCCGAGCGCTTAGCCTGCTGGTCCTCGCCGTCTTGGCGAATGGCGTCTTCCCGCAAGCGCCCCGCTGGAGCGCTGATGTGGCGCCTGTGCCCGGCACGGGGCTCTACGCGATTGACCTCAGCGCCGGGTTACTCGGTTGCTCCCGCGGCGATCTCGGTGATATCCGCCTGTTCGATAGCACGGGGGCCGAGACACCCTATGTGATCCAGCGCGTGATGGCACCGCCGCGCAAGGAGCGCTTCATACCCTTCGCGCTGTTGCGCAACGAAGCGCTGAAGCACAGCACCGTGATAGAGCTGGAGCGGCCCGATGATTCGACGGTGGATGCGCTGCACATCTGGATACGCCCCGTGCAGGTGGAGAAACGCGTGCGCATCACCGGCAGTGAAGACCGCCAGCAGTGGTACATGGTGAAGGATGAGCATGTGGTGGCGCAAGGCGCGCGCGGCGATCCACCGCACCAGGTGCTGAACGTCCCCATCCCGCGCAGCGACTACCGGTTCCTGCGCATCGCGATCAACGATTCACTCACCCCGCCGCTGCGCATCCAGGGCGTGGGCCGCTTCGAACGGGATGACCCGCCGGAGCCGCGCTTTGGCACGGCCCATCGTCTGGCCTTCGTCCAGCGCGACAGTGCGGGCATCACCACGCTGCGCGTCGAGGCCGCAACGCCATTACTGGTCGAACGGTTGAGGTATGCGGTAGCCGACTCAATCCTCTATCGAAGGAATGGACGCGTGGAGCAATGGCGTTGGGCGGAAAGCGGCCGCAAGCAAGCGATGAAGCGGGTGCGCTTCGCGGACAACGTGGGCTGGTTCAGTATCGGCTCTGACCTCGCGCGCGTGATGGACGCTGGCCACTTCCGCGCAGACAGCTTCGATGTGGTGATCGAGAACGGGAGCGATGCGCCGCTCAAGTTCACCGAGCTGATCGCTGATGCGCAGCAGCATGTGCTCATCGCGAACCTGAGGGAGGGCATGCGCTACACCTTGATGACCGGCAGCGATACGCTCGCATCACCACGCTACGACCTCGCGCATTTCGCGGAGCGGCTCACGCCATTGGATACGCTCGCGCACGGCGAGCTGCTCCGCGCACCGGACCCAGCGCTCGAAGCTCCAACGTTCGATCCTTCCGCGACCGTGGTGTGGGTCGCCATCATCGCGCTCATCGGGCTCATGGGCCTTTTCGCGATGCGCATGCTCCGGAATCCAGCAAACTAAGGTGGCAGCGGCCCGCGGTAGTTGACGCACGGGATGCTGTACCAGGGGCATTGCCCGTGCAGGGGCAGTTCCACGTGCATCGTATCGCCCGCAGCAATGAAGAGCACTCCGAATGGTCCATGGAGCCATTGCTTCAAACAAGCCTTGTTCACCTCATCTTGATGCGGAGTGGGATCGGCGAAGTCGCGCAGGAGCTGGTCATGCTTCGTGCGGTCCTTGCGTTCGCGATCGAGGAGGAGGTAGCTGCCGGGTGGTAGCGCCAGGTAGCCTTGGCCGTTGCCATCGGTGCGGATGGAATCGGTGATAGGCAACTCGATGTCGTTGATTGCGAAACGGCCCGTGCTATCCGGTGCCGCCATGCGGATGTACATGAGCCCGCTCCATGGCGTGGTCCGTGGCCACTCGTTCGGGTCTGGCGCTGCACCGCCGCACCAGGGCTCGGACCATGTGGCGTGAAGGTGGAGCACACCGTGTGTCGCATCTGTCTCGCCTATCCAGCCGTAGGTATCATAGCCTTTGCCTCGCGGATGCGACGATCGGCTGCACGCCATGCATGCAACGAGCAGCGATACCGCCAACAGTTTGTGCTTCATGCTACGCTGCGTCACGGTCCACCAGCGCTTGGTGGTGCTGGATGTGATAGATGGTGAAGTAGAGCATCTCTCTTACTGTCACCTTCCCGAGCAGCGGGTGCGGTAGGAGCACGGTATCGAGATCATGTTCAGACCATCGGTTCACGCGTCGCGTAAGCCTGATTACGGACTTTTCCACGGATGCCGCGATCGCTTCGACAGCGCTGGCTGGAACCTCGGGTGGAACGAACCGGCCGGATGCTCGGCCACCGGCAGCCAGCTTTTCCTTGTAGCGCTGCACGAGGCCTTCATAGTCGCGCGGTGGCCGGTTCGGAACGCCGACGCGCCATCGCAGGAACCATTTCGGAATGAGCAATGCCATGGCGACCGGTCGCACGGCGCGGAGGATGTGCTCCGCATGCTGTGCAGGCGACCACTTCCCGTTGCGCGGTTCGGCACGCTGAGAAATAGGGACAGCAAGCACGCGGGCGATGAATTCCTCGTGATTCCGGAAGAGCGCGGCATTGATCCCCGAACGGTCCATCGCACTTGCTAGATGGTCGCGATCACCTTCAGCTCGATGGCGATCGGCGTGGGCAGGCAGTTGATCTCAAGCGTCGTCCGGCACGGCGGGTCTTGCTCGAAGTACTCCTTCCACAGCCGGTTATAGGTAGGGAAATCGTCCTTCATGTTGGTGAGGTACACCGTCACGTCCACGATCTTCTCCCACGAGGAGCCCGCATCCTCCAGAATCCACCGCACGTTCTGGAACACGCTGCGCACCTGCGTCTCGATGTCGTAGCTGACGATGTTGTTCTGCTCATCGAGCTCAACGCCGGGAATCTTCTTTGTGCCCCGCTCACGCGGCCCCACGCCGCTGAGGAAGAGCAGGTCGCCCACGCGGCGGGCATGCGGGTAATGACCAACGGGCTCGGGGGCCTTATTGCTGCTGATGGAGCTCATGCCCCAAAGGTGCGAAGCAGGGGCTTCGCCTTCACCGCAGGATTATGGACAGGCATTGCGCAAAGCGCGATACCCTCATTCGCTGTTTAGTTGGTGGCAGGAGCTCCCCTTCAGCTCTTCCGACCCATGAGGCCGTGCGCCAATGCGCGCAACGGCGCTTTGCGCTCGTCGGGTGCTTCGATGGAATCGAGCGCAGCCATGGCCTCAGCTTCCTTGCTGCGGATCAACGCCTCAGATTCATCGCGCACGCCCAGGTCGATGAGTGCCTGCACCATGGCGCCCACATCACGAGCGAGGCTCAGTTGTTTCATTGATGCGGTGAGCACGCCGCCGTTTTGCGCGCGCTCCAGCTCCAGGCCGCGGATCAGGAGCCAGGTCTTCTTGCCTGCGCGCAGATCGCCGCCCCGCTGCTTGCCGCTCACGCCGGGATCGCCGAAGGCATCGATGTGGTCGTCGCGCAACTGGAACGCCAATCCGAGCTGTTCGCCGGAATTCCCCAAGGCCTGCTGTTGCAATTCATCAGCGCCGCCGATGATGGCGCCGATCTCCAGCGCGCCCGCCAGCAGCACCGCGGTCTTGCGCCGGATCATGCCCATGTATTGCTCGGCGGTTACGGCAGCGGCCTGCTCGTAGGCCATGTCGAGCTCCTGCCCCTCGCACACCTGCAGCGCGCAGCCATTGAATGCCGCGATGACCCGTGGATCGGAGCCCATGCACTGATAGGCCTTCACCAAGAGGGCATCGCCGCTGAGGATGGCCATGTTGGCGCCCCAGCGCACGTGCACGGTGGGCTGCCCGCGACGCGTGGGCGAGGCATCCATGATGTCGTCGTGCATCAGGGTGAAGTTGTGGAAGAGATCGATGCCGAGCGCGGCATCGAGCGCGGCATCGGGATCGCCGCCGAAGAGCTCGCAGGCCATCAGCGCAGCTATGGGCCGCACGCGCTTGGCGGGCAGGTGCAGCAGGTAATCCATCGGTGCGTACAGTGCGCCCTTCGGCAGGGTGCCGCACCATTGCGCAATGCGCGCCTCCACTGCGGCGCGGTGCTCCTCGATCCTTCGCATGGTCAGCGTTTCAGCAGCGAGAGCAGGTATTGCCCATAGCCGCTCTTGGTGAGCGGACGCGCGAGGCCCTCCAATTGTTCATCGGTGATCCAGCCTTTCTTCCAGGCCACCTCTTCGATGCAGCCGATGCGCAGGCCCTGCCGCTCCTCGATCACCTGCACGAATTGACCGGCCTGCATGAGCGAGGCGAAGGTGCCGGTATCGAGCCAGGCGGTGCCGCGATCGAGCAGTTCAACGCGCAGCTTGCCGCGCCGCAGGTATTCCTTGTTCACGTCTGTTATCTCGTACTCGCCCCGTGCGCTGGGCTGCAGGGCGCGGGCGATGTCGAGCACGCTGTTGTCGTAGAAATAGAGGCCCGGCACCGCGTAGTTGCTTTTGGGCTTGGCGGGCTTCTCCTCGATGCTGAGCACGTTGCCATCCGTGTCGAAGTCCACCACGCCGTAGCGCTCGGGATCGCTCACGTGGTAGGCGAAGACCAGCCCGCCATCGGGGGTGGTGTGGCGGCTGAGCATGCGGCCCAGGCCACCGCCGTAGAAGATGTTATCGCCGAGGATGAGCGCCACCGAATCGCTTCCCACGTGCTCGCGACCGATCACGAAGGCCTGTGCGAGTCCGTTGGGCACGGCCTGCTCAGCGTAGGTGAAAGCGCAGCCCATCGCGGCGCCATCGCCCAGGAGCTTGCGGAAGTGCGGCAGGTCGTGCGGGGTGCTGATCACCAGGATCTCACGGATGCCCGCAGCCATGAGCGTGCTCAGCGGGTAGTAGATCATGGGCTTGTCGTACACGGGCATGAGCTGCTTGCTCACCGCGAGGGTGAGCGGGTGCAGCCGCGTGCCGGAGCCTCCGGCGAGGATGATACCCTTCATGGCAATGCGGTTATTCTGTTGTGATGGGGTGCTTGCGTGCTTCCGGGCCTTCGCCTTCGATCCGCAGCTCGGCCAGCTCGATGTCCGAATCCTCGTCGAGGATATCGAGCAGCGGTTCGCTGAGGCTGCGCTTGGCGATGCTCTTCTCGAAGCTGAGCAGCAGCGCAGGCAGGATGATCAGGTTGGTGAGCATGGCCACCAGCAGGGTGAAGGAGACCAGCAAGCCCAGTGCGCGCGTGCCGCCGAACTCTGAGAAGCTGAAGAGGCTGAATCCGCAGAAGAGCACGATGCTCGTGTACATCATGCTCACGCCGGCTTCGTGCAATGCGGTGGTCGCGGCCTCGCGGATGGTGGTGCCTTCCAACCGCATGGCCATGCGGTACCGGGCCAGGTAGTGGATCGCATCATCGACCGCGATGCCGAAGGCCACGCTGAACACCAGGATGGTACTGGGCTTGATGGGGATGTCCATGAAGCCCATGAGGCCCGCGGTGGCCACCAGCGGGATCAGGTTGGGCACGAGCGAGATCAGCATCATGCGGGCCGAGCCCACCAGCATCGAGATGAGCAACGCGATGATCGCGATGGCCATGACGAGTGAGATGGCGAGGTTCTTCACCATGTACTTGCTGCCTTCGAGGAAGACCACGCTGGTGCCGGTGACCACGGCATCGAACTGATCAGGCGGGAACACCGAATCGACTTGCGCACGCAGTCGATGGAGCAGGGGGTCCATGCGCGTGGTGCCGATGTCGGCCACCTGCACGGTGAGGCGCGTGGTCTGCTTATCGGCATCGATGAAGCCGCGTGCGACCCCGCCCTGCTCTGCTGCAGGCTCCAAGTAGGGAAGGATGAAAGTCTTCTCGGTGCCGCTGATCAGCGCGTAGCGCTCCTGGTCGCCGCCATAGAACGATTGCTTGATGAACTTGACGGCATCGGCCACCGAGAGCGACCGCGACAGCTCGGGAAAGGTGGCCAGCGAATCCTGCAGGCGCGAAAGGCGCTTGAGGTTGGCGTCCTTCAGGGCCTGGCCCTTCTTGCGCGTATCCACCATTACCTCCAAGGGCATCACGCCGCCGAAGCGCTCTTCCAGGAAGTCGATGTCCTGCATGATCGCATGCTCCTTGGGCAGGTCATCCACCACGCGTGTATCGCTGCGGAGCCTCCACACGCCGAACAGGCCCACGATGGTCAAGGCCAAGGTGACCATGTACACCGCGGGCCGATGGTGCACCACAAGCCGCTCGAGTCCGGCCGTTGCACCATTCACCCATCGGCGATCGAGGTGCGCGAGGTGGCGGTCCTTGGGCTCGCCTTGCAGGCTGAAGAGGATGGGCACCAGCAGCAGGCTGAGCGCGAACACGGCCATGATGTTCAATGAGGCCACCACGCCGAACTGCCGAAGCGTATCGCTGTAGGTGAGCACGAAGGATGCGAAGCCGACCGCCGTGGTGGTGTTGGTCATGAATGAGGCGCGCCCCACGCGGTAGATCACGCGGCCCAGCGCCTTCACGCGGTTGCGGTGCGAAGCGTACTCCTGATGGTACTTGTTGATGAGGAAGATGCAATTCGGGATTCCGATCACCACGATAAGCGGCGGGATCACGGCCATCACGATGGTGATCGGGTAGCCCAGCAGCCCGATGGAACCCAAGGCCCACACCACGGCGACGGCTACTACAGTGAGGCAGATGAGCATCACGCGCCAACTGCGGAAGAAGAGCAGCAGCAGCACGGCCACCACCGCCAGCATGCCGCCGGTGAAGAGCCGGAGCTCAGTCTTCGTGAGGCCCGTGACCACGGTGCGGATGTAGGGGAGGCCGCTGCGCCGCACATGGAATCCGCCGGCCTCGAAGGCCTTCACGCGCGAATCGATGAGCTCCACCATGTCGCCGCGCTTCTCGCTGTTGAACCGCTCGGCATTCACGAAGACCATCATGAGGCTCGTGTTCGCCGTGTCATAGATCAGGCCTTCGTAGAAGGGCAGCGAGCGCACCAGAGCCCTTAGGCTATCGACCTGTTGTTGGCTTCGTGGCATGTCCGGCGCAATGGCCTGCAGCCGGAAGCGCTTCAGGCTGTCGTCGCGGAGCAGGTTGAAGAGGTGAGCTTCGGAGAACACCGAGTCCACGCCGGGCTGCGCCTTGAGGTCCACGCCGAGCTGCCACCAGGCCTGATAATGCTCCAGCTCCGCCAAGCGCGCATCGTCGAGGGCGAGCACGATCACATTGCCATCTTCGCTGAATCGGCTTAGCAAACGCTCATACTGCACATAGGCGCTATCGCTCTTGGGCAGCAGGCCGCCGTACCGATAGTACATCCGGGCATACTGGATGTTCCAGCCCATGAAGAGCGTGATTGCGCCGAGCACCACCAGGATGCCGTTGCGATTGCGGAGAATGCGGCTGCTGAGCCAGGCCCACATGGGTGATGATGCGCCCATTTCCGGGGCCGGGCAAAGGAACGCTTTCCGCTGCTGTCCGCCCTGCTCAAAGCGTGAAGCCAAGGGTGGCCTTCACCGCCAGATTATCCATCGCCTCCGGCAGGGCATGCGAGCCGAAGCGCCAATAAGCGCCCACCCCGAAGCCCGTGATTCCGGAGCGCAGGAGCTGGTCCAGCTGAATGCCCGCCTCATAGTAGCCCCCATCGAGCGTGGTGAATGCGTAACCACGGTGCCGCTGCGGATCCTGAAGGCTGCCCCAAGCGGCATTGGCCACAATCGAAGGCACGGGCTTGAATCGTTTCCCCTCGCAGAGCAAGTGCCCGAAACTGTGGCGCAGGTGCATGGCTACGTAGCGGTCAACCAGGAATTCGTTGGGGCGCATGGTCTCGAAGCTGTTGCGCACGCCAATGGGCACCTCGCGGTCGAAGGTGCCGCGCAGGTTGAACAAGAAGCTGTATGGTGCATCGGCATGTGCCCAGCCACCCATAAGGCGCAGGTTCAGGTCGCCGAGCAAGCGCAATCGGAAGCGCTGGTCCAATTGGGCGTCGAATCGGCGGAAAGCGCGCGTTCCGCCCAGGAAGCCATCGACGGCCTGAATCACGCGCGCATGCAGCACGGGCCACTTCGAGGGGATGATGAATTGCCTGCCGGGCACACGCACGAGCTGCTCACGGAAGGCGAACCGAGCGCCCACGGAAACCGACCCGATCACGAAGCGGTCGCTGAGTAAGGTGACGCCGTCGCCCGCCGGTTCCGCCAGTTGATATCCGCGCAGGTTCTCACGGTCGTTGCGCTCGGTGCCCAGCCACAGCTTCAGCGCGCTGCTCACGCGCCAGGCCAGCTCGGCGCCCAAGCGCTCCTGCAAGTCCATGCGGTCCACATAGAACCAGCGGTAGCCTTCGGGATCCAGCAGTCCATTGCGCGCACCGGGGAAGGCCACGCCGCCGCTCTCCACCACATCGAGGTCATAGTAGAGCTTGATGTCGGGGCCTCGGCCAGGACGCGGCTTCAGCGTGAGGTCGCCGCCATACTTCATGGCCTTATCGCCGAAGCCATAGGCGAAGAAGCCGCCGAGCGAGGCGAAACGCGTGACACGGTCGTTGGTGGCCAGCCCCGCTCCGAGGCGGAAGCCCTCGTAGCGGTTGTAGCGCATGATCTGATCGAGCCGCAGGTCGAAGGGGCCGATGGGCATGCGCCCGGTCAAGAGCCGCTCAAGGCCGTTGAACCTGCGCTCAAGGCCCTCTGCTTCGAAGAGGCTATCGACGGTGTGGTAGGTGCGCAGCTCCTTGTCCGAGAGCGAATCGGGGCGGATCGACTCCCAGTATGATGGTTCGTACGCAATGGCCGAGCGGTCCATGACCAGCTCGGGGCCGCGTACTTCCTTCCTGGTGATCGGCGCATCGATCTCGATGTCCTTCAGGTAGGTGCGACCGATGCCCAGCGCTTTGAACCGATTCATCTGCACGAAGTCGAGGTAGAAGAAGGTGTTCAGCTGAACCGGGAACCAGATTCCCCCGATGCGTTGGAAACGCTGCTGCAGTTTGATGCCCGTGCCATCGGTGCGCTCGGCAGGCTCGGCGATCACATGCTCCAACGCATAACCATCGGTATGCACCCAGAGCACGCCCTTCAAGCCATCGAAGCGCGTGCGCGCGCGCGGCTGGTAACGAATCACGAACACGGTGTCGCCACCCTGATAGAGGGTGTCCTCCAGCATGAAGAGGTAGCGCTCGGTGCTGTTGGGGCCAATGGGGCTGAGGTAGGTTCGCTCATTGAGCTCGATCTGCGGGGCGTAAACGGAGAAGGTCTTGGTGCTCGCTATCAATGCGAGGAGGGATGGATCCTCAAGCCCGCTCACGCGAAGCGCCAGCACCTCTTCCTTCTCGCTGGCCGGCGGAATGAAGCTCTTGCGCGTGGTGCTCTCAATCAAGAGCAAGTGCTGTTTATCCAGGAAGTCGATGGCTCGCTGATCGCTGCTATCGAGCGTGGCGCGGCGCTCGGGGTCGGCGAGCATGGCGCTGTCCACGTTGGCGGTGAAGACCAATTTGCTGTAGCTGGTGTAGCGGTGCGCGCGGTTGCGCATGGCGTCGTTGGCCTTGCGGTTGGCATGCACCTTCCGGATGATGCGATGCGCAGGGTTGATGCCAGGCAGCACTTCGGCTTCATCGAGCGCGATGGCCACGCGTGTCATTTGCACCACGCCCAGATTGGCCTGCCCGGCGATCAACGCCTGCGGCGCATAGCCCACATAGCTGAAGCGCATCTCAATCGGGAGTGCTGCTACCTGCACGCTGAATCGCCCGTCGATGTCCGAGGTGATGCCTTGCCCGCCGGCAGCGAGCACATGCACGAAGGCGAGGGGCTCCTGCGTGCGCGCATCCACCACACGGCCGCGCAGCTCAACCTGCGCCATTGCGGGCAAGAGCAGGCCCATAGACTGAGCAAGGATGAAGAGACGCATGCGCCGAGCGTCCATGTGACGGTGAAGTGCGGCTGAAAG